>NZ_CP157875.1:407500-707500 GCF_040215105.1 Aeromonas veronii | reverse complement strand
GTCCAGCGCGCGCCAGGCCGCCTCGCGACCGGCGTTGTCGCCGTCATAGCAGCACACCACCTCGGCCGTGGTGCGAAACAAGGTGTGGATATGGTCGCTGGTGGTCGCCGTGCCCAGCGCCGCCACCGCATAGTCGATGTCGTACTGGCCGAGTGCCACCACGTCCATGTAGCCTTCCACCACCAGGATCCGGCGCGGATCCTTGTGCGCCTGCTTCACCTCATAGAGGCCAAACAGCTCGCGTCCCTTGTGGAAGATGGGGGTCTCCGGCGAGTTCAGATACTTGGGGGTACCGTCCCCCAATACCCGGCCACCGAAACCGATGACGCGGCCACGCTTGTCACGAATGGGGAACATGATGCGATCGCGGAAACGATCATAGCTGCCAGGCCCGCTGTCACGGGGGATCAGCATGCCGCCCGAGATGAGCAGTTGCTCGTGCTCCCGGCTACCGCCAAAGCGTCGTCTGACCTGATCCCAGTCGCCCGGGGCATAACCGATGTTGAAGCGCCTGACCACTTCCCCAGTCAGACCGCGTCCCTTCAGGTAATCCACCGCCTGGGGAGCACTCTTGAGATTGCTCTCGTAGAAGCGGGCGATCTGGTTCATCAGTTCATAGAGATCCTTGCTGACGGCAGGTTGCGCCTTGTTGGCACCACCTGCGCTCTGTTCGCGGGGCACCTGCATCCCTTGCAGATTGGCCAGTTCTTCGATGGCATCGGGAAATTCGAGTCCGTCGTACTCCATGACAAAACCGATGGCATTGCCGTGGGCACCGCAACCGAAGCAGTGATAGAACTGCTTCTCCTGACTGACGGTGAAGGAGGGGGTTTTTTCGTTATGAAACGGGCAGCAAGCCTGATAGTTCTTGCCGGCTTTTTTCAACCGCACTCGCGAGTCGATCAGCTCGACGATGTCTGTGCGTACGAGCAGATCATCGATAAAGGATTGTGGGATCCTGCCTGCCATAACCGTCCTGTTTCATTGAAAATAAAAAAGCCGCGCATTCACAGGGAAGCACGGCTTCTTTCGACTAACAAGAGAAATGCCTGTTACGCCAAGCGGGTTTTCACCTGCGCACTGACGGCGCCGACATCGGCACGCCCCTGAATTTTCGGCTTCAAGACAGCCATGACTTTACCCATATCGCCCATGACGGCAGCCCCACTTTCAGTGATGGCTTGCTCGATCAGGCTGGCAACCTCGTCTGCGGTCAGTTGTTGTGGCAGGAATTCCTGCAGCACCTGGATCTCGGCAAACTCTTTGTCGGCAAGATCCTGACGACCGGCAGCTTCAAATTGGCTGATGGAATCACGGCGCTGTTTGACCATCTTGGTCACGACAGCGAGGATATCCTCATCATTGAGCTCGACACGGGTATCAATTTCACGCTGTTTGATTTCTGCCATCAACAAACGGATCGTCCCCAGTCTGGCCTTGTCTTTGGCCAGCATGGCGAGTTTTTGTTGATCCTTGAGTTGATCCTTCAGAGACACGGCATGATCCCCCGATTAGTACAGGCGGATACGACGTGCGTTTTCGCGGGACAGCTTCTTGGCGTGACGCTTGACGGCGGACGCTTTGGCGCGCTTGCGAATGGTAGTCGGCTTCTCGTAGAACTCACGGCTACGAACTTCAGACAGGATACCGGCCTTTTCGCAAGAACGCTTGAAGCGACGCAGAGCAACGTCAAACGGCTCATTTTCACGGACTTTGATTACTGGCATGTGCCTTTCACCTCAGTGATATTTGGTTAGCTGACCTTCAATCGATCAGCATGTCTTAAAATGGTGCGAAATTATACTCTGGACAGGGAATGAAAGTAAACCCGCAGAGATCGCTCTGGTTTAAAAAACCCGCGAAGGTTACCATAGCCGTCTCATTTTAGCAGTGAAATTTTTTAGCAATGCGTGTATTGGGCATAGAGACATCCTGTGACGAAACCGGGATCGCGATCTTCGACGATCAAAAAGGGATCCTTTCCCATCAGTTATACAGCCAGGTCAAGCTGCATGCGGACTACGGCGGCGTGGTTCCCGAGCTCGCCAGCCGGGATCATGTGCGCAAGACGATCCCCTTGATCCAGGCCGCCTTGAAGGAGGCCGGGCTCGGCAAGGATGACATCAACGGCATCGCCTATACCGCGGGCCCGGGCCTGGTTGGGGCCATCCTGGTGGGAGCCACCATAGGTCGCTCCCTGGCCATGGCATGGAACAAACCGGCGGTGGCCGTGCACCACATGGAGGGTCACCTGCTGGCCCCCATGCTGGAAGAGCGATCCCCCGCGTTTCCCTTCGTGGCGCTGCTGGTCTCCGGCGGCCACTCCATGCTGGTGCGGGTCGATGGCATCGGCAGCTATGAGCTGCTGGGGGAATCCATCGACGACGCCGCCGGCGAGGCCTTCGACAAGACCGCCAAGCTGATGGGGCTGGACTATCCGGGCGGCCCCCTGCTCTCCCGTCTGGCCGAGAAAGGCACCAAGGAGCGCTTCACCTTCCCCCGTCCCATGACCGACAGGCCGGGCCTCGACATGAGCTTCTCCGGTCTCAAGACCTTCGCCGCCAACACCATCGCCGCCAACGGTGACGACGAGCAGACCCGCGCCGACATCGCCCGCGCCTTCGAAGATGCCGTGGTCGATACCCTGGCCATCAAGTGTCGTCGCGCCTTGAAGGAGACCGGTCTCAACCGTCTGGTGGTGGCCGGCGGTGTCAGCGCCAACCGTCACCTGCGGGCCCAGTTGGCCGAGCTGATGGAGAGCCTGCATGGCGAAGTGTTCTATCCGCGTACCGAGTATTGCACCGACAACGGCGCCATGATCGCCTACGCCGGTATGCAGCGCCTGAAGGCGGGGGTATTCGAGCCCCTGGTGGTCAAGGCCGTGCCACGCTGGCCGCTGGACACCCTGGATCCGGTGTGATCCACAGGATCCGTTACCATATAAAAAAGGGGCCGATGGCCCCTTTTTGTTGCTTCTGACTGCTTTGATTAGTTGGTCCGGAACAAGGCCTCTATCGAAAGCCCCTGTCCCAGCAGGATCTCCCGCAGGCGGCGCAACCCCTCAACCTGGATTTGGCGCACCCGCTCCCGGGTCAGGCCTATCTCGGCACCCACGTCTTCCAGGGTCGCCGGCTCATAGCCGAGCAGGCCGAAGCGACGGGCCAACACTTCCCGCTGCTTGGGATTGAGCTCCTCCAGCCAGTGCACGATGCTGGCGCGCATGTCGTCGTCCTGGGATTCCAGCTCAGGGCCCATGCCGCGCTCGTCGGAGAGCACGTCCAGCAGCGCCTTGTCCCGATCGCCGCCGATGGGGGTATCCACCGAGGTGATCTTCTCGTTGAGCTTGAGCATGCGGTTCACGTCGTCCACCGAGCGATCCAGCGCATGGGCGATGTCTTCGGCGGTGGGCTCGTGATCGAGGCGGTGGGAGAGCTCCCGGGCGGTACGCAGGTAGACGTTCAGCTCCTTGACCACATGAATGGGCAGACGGATGGTGCGAGTCTGGTTCATGATGGCCCGCTCTATGGTCTGGCGGATCCACCAGGTGGCATAGGTGGAGAAACGGAAGCCGCGTTCCGGGTCGAACTTCTCGACCGCGCGGATAAGACCGAGGTTGCCCTCTTCGATGAGATCCAGCAGCACAAGGCCGCGATTGTTGTAGCGCCTGGCAATCTTTACCACTAGGCGCAGGTTGGATTCGATCATGCGCTTGCGGGCGGCTTTGTCACCCCGCAAGGCACGACGAGCGTAGTAGACTTCCTCTTCGGCCGTGAGCAAGGGGGAGAATCCTATCTCCCCCAGATAGAGCTGGGTGGCATCCATCACCTTGTTCAGTTCAGGTACCAGCAGCTCGTCGGAGATCGTCTCCTCGGCTTCTGCAGTCACCTCCTGAACCTCTTCTTCCTCCTGGGTTTCCAGCTCTTCGTCGAACTCTAACTCTGCATCCTGCATTACCAGTTGTTCTTGGCTCATGTTATGTCTCCCTGAACTGAACCAGAGTAAGACCTAGCTCTCTGGGTTAACGCTTTGGCAAATAACCCATCGGGTTGATTGACTTGCCTTTGTACCGGATTTCAAAGTGCAAGCGCACATCCGGTGCATCCGTGCTACCCATATTGGCGATGACGGCTCCGCCCTTGACGGAGTCTCCCTCCTTCACCCGCAACTCGTCGTTGTGGGCATAGGCAGAGAGGTAGTCATCGTTGTGCTTCAGAATGATCAGCTTGCCGTAACCTCGCAGTGCACTGCCCGCGTAAACCACCTTGCCACCGCTGGCGGCGTAGATGGGTTGCCCCTTCTGACCCGAGATGTCGATGCCCTTGTTGCCCTGTTCAGCCACAGAGAAGCCTTCGACGATTCTGCCTTGGGTCGGCCAGTGCCACGCGAGTGTCGACGAGGAACTGCTGGTTTTTTGTTCTTTCGGCTGAGCGTATGCTGTTGAAGATGCCGGAGCAATGCTTTTTTGCGAGATGAACGGAGTGGTCGTACCTGTTGGTGCCGTGGCCAGGGGTTTGGGTCCCGAACTGGTCACTGCCGTGCTGGCCACCATCTGGCTGCTGCCCGTGCTGGCGGCCGTCGGTACGCTCAGCACCTGACCGACATGGAGTCCGTACGGAGCCTGCAGATTGTTGCGCTGGGCCAGGGTCTGGTTGGAGACGTTGAACTGGCGGCCAATGCTGCTCAAGGTGTCGCCGCGACGCACCTCGTAGGTGCCGTTGCCGGTGGCAACCGGGCGGCTCACCGCCATGCCGGTGCTGGCCACGGCACCAGAGGAGCCATCCAGTCGCAGCTGCTGACCCGGATAGATGTTGTAGGGAGGACTGATGCCGTTGAGGCTGGTCAGCGATGCGACATCCATGCCGGAGCGGAAGGCGATGGAGTAGAGGGTATCCCCTCTGACCACAGTGTAACTGCTGCCCTGGATGCCCGGCTTGGCCATGGCCTGACGGGTCGGAATGGTCGAGGCAATGGGGTCATTGCCCAGACTCTGCACCGGAGCAGCTGTCTTGCTGGAAGAGCAGGCAAGCAGCAGCCATGACAACACGACGACACTGCTACCTTGCCAAACACGCGAACGCATAGTGGATCCTTAACGACTAAACCAGAAATAGGCCACAACGGCCAAACCAATACAGAGCCAGCCCAGCACATCCACATAGTGCATCAGCTTGCGCTCCATCTTCTCACCGCCCCAGCGCATCAGGCCCGCGACGAGGAAGAAGCGCATACCACGCCCGATCAGCGAGGTCAGGATGAAGGGCAACAGTGCCATGTGGAGCAGTCCCGCCGTGACGGTAAACACCTTGTAGGGGATCGGCGTGAAACTGGCAATAAAAATCACCCAGATCCCCCATTGCTCAAACCACAGCTCGGCCAGGGCAATCTTGTCCTCATAACCGACCGAGACCACCAGGGGCTGCACCACGGGATCCCAGAGGGCATAGCCCAGCAGATAACCAAACAGCGCCCCCAGCACGGAGAAGAAGGTCGCGAGGCCGGCGTAGTGCCAGGCCCGTTGCGGCTTGCCGAGCGCCATGGGCGCCAGCATCACATCCACCGGAATGGGCCAGAAGATGGATTCGATAAAGGCGGTGATGGAAAGATACCAGGGGGCATATTTGTGGCGAGCCCACTGCATCACCAATACATAGAGGCGGGAAAACAACTTCACTCAACATCTCCGTCGATAAGGGGAACAAAACGCACCGGCTCCAGGATCCGGCTGGTCAGCTGGGAGCCGGATCGCTCGATCAGTTGCAGGGTCTGCTGGCTGTCACCCACCGGCAGCACCAGTCGACCCCCCTCGGCCAGCTGATCGGTCAGGGCCTTTGGCACCTCGCTCGCCGCCGCCGTCACCAGAATGGCATCGAAGGGGCCCTTGTTGGGCCAGCCCAGCCAGCCGTTGCCATGCTTGGCCGACACATTGTGCAAGTCGAGCTGACGCAGCCGACGCCGGGCCTGGAACTGCAGCGACTTGATCCGCTCCACCGTGTAGACATGCTCCACCAGATTGGCCAGCACGGCAGTCTGATAACCCGAGCCAGTGCCGATCTCCAGCACATGGGCCGGATCGTTTTGCATCAGCAGCTCGGTCATCCGCGCCACCATGTAGGGCTGCGAGATGGTTTGGCCGTGGCCGATGGGCAGGGCCGTGTTGTCCCAGGCCTTGTGGGCCATGGCCTCATCCACGAACAGCTGGCGCGGCACCTTGGCGATCGCCGCGAGCACGCGAAAATCCCGCACATCCTGGGCGATCAGCTGATTTAACAAGCGCTGGACTATCACAGCATCAACCCTGCAAATCCAGCCAGGCGCCCAGACCGGCCAGACTGTTGTAGGCCGTCATGTCGATGGTCAGCGGGGTGATGGAGACATAACCCTGCTCGATGGCGGCGAAGTCCGTGCCCTCCCCCGCATCCTGCTGGCTGCCCGGTGGGCCAATCCAGTAGATGGGCTGGCCACGGGGATCCTCGGTGCGGATCACCGATTCGGCGCGGTGGCGATTGCCAAGGCGGGTCACCTTGATGCCCTTGATCTGCGCCAGGGGCAGATCCGGCACATTGACGTTGAGGATCTGATCCGCCGGCAGGGGGTGCACCATCAGGCCCCGCACCAGCTGGGCCGCATAGTGGGCAGCGCTGGCGAAATGAGTCTTGCCCACCAGGGAGATGGCGATGGACGGGAAGCCCAGATGACGCCCCTCTGTCGCCGCCGCGACCGTGCCGGAGTAGATGACATCATCCCCCAGATTGGCGCCGTGGTTGATGCCGGCCACCACCATGTCGGGCTCCGGGCGCACCAGTTCGTTGACCGCCAGGTGCACGCAGTCCGTCGGCGTCCCCTTGACCGCATAATACCCGGTCTCGCTGATGCGGGTGACCCGCAACGGCACTTCCAGCGTCAGGGAGTGACTCGCCCCGCTGCGGTTGCGATCCGGCGCCACCACGATGACCTCGGCACAGGCCGCCAGCGCAGTGCTGAGGGCACGAATGCCCTCGGCGTGTACTCCATCGTCATTACTGACCAGAATTCGCATCGGTTGAATCCCTGAAACCGTGATCGGCCTCTTCGGCCTGCATTAACTCGCGCACCAGGCTGGTCGCAAAGGCGCCAGCCGGCAGGAAGAATGACAGGGTCAGCACCCCGGCTTCCTGCGTCCATTCCATCGCCTCTGGCTTGAGCAGCAGCGGACGCCTGTCCTGATCCAGCCCGGCTTTCTCGAGCCCCTCGCACCACTCGCGATAGGGGGCCAGCACGGATTGCTCGAACTCGGCGGCGGCGCCCTGGCTCGCCAGCCGGCCACGCCCCCACTGGGGCGCGGTGAGCTGCACATCGCCGGAGGCAAGACGCGCCTCAAGCTCCGGGGTCAGCGTCTCTTCGCTGAAGATGGAGTGGCTGCCTTTTAGCATCACGCAGTCACCGGCCAGCAGCTGATGGGCCAGGCCCTGCTCGATGCGGGCGCTGACGATGGCGTTGAACAGCATGCTGCGGGCGGCGGAGAGATACAAAGAACGCTTGTTGCGATCCTTGATCCGCTTGCCGCCAAACATCGCCTTGGCCGCCTCCAGGTTGTTGCCGCCCCGACCGAAACGCTGCTCGCCATAGTAGTTCGGCACCCCCTGGGTGGCGATGGCGTGCAGCCGGGACTCCAGCCCCTCGGAGTGCTCCAGCCCGGTGAGACGCAGGCGGAAGTGGTTGCCCTTGAGGTAGCCGACCCTAAGTTTCTTGTTGTGGCGCCTGGCTTGCAGGATCTGGATGCTGTCGCTCTCGATGACCGACAGGTCCGGCTCCCCCTTGCCCGGCAGGTGGATGCCGAACCACTGCTCGGTCACCGCGTGGCGATCTTTCAGCCCCGCCCAGGTCACCGCATGGCGGGCAACGCCGGCGGCATCCGCCAGCAGGCCCGCCACCCAGGCGGTGTTCTCGCCAGTCTTGCGCACCCGCACGAAGATGTGTTCCCCCTCGCCGCAAGGCTCGAAACCGAGATCCTCGACCACCACGAAGTCACTGGCCTCGGCCTTGAGAATACCGCGGGCGGTCGGCGCCCCGTGCAGATAGCTAAGCTGTTCCAGCATCATTGTTTCACCAGTAAGACGACGGCTTCGGTGGCGATCCCTTCCTTGCGCCCCGTGAACCCAAGCTGTTCCGTGGTGGTCGCCTTGACATTCACCCGGTTCAAATCACATTGCAGATCCGCCGCCAGCACGGCGCACATGGCCTCGATATGGGGGGCCATCTTGGGGGCCTGGGCGATGATGGTCACGTCCAGGTTGCCGATGGCATAACCCGATTTCAGCACCCGGGCATAGACGTCCCGCAGCAGGATGCGGCTATCGATCCCCTTGAACTCGGCGGCGGTATCGGGGAAATGGCGGCCGATGTCGCCGGCACCGATGGCCCCCAGCAGGGCGTCGCTCACCGCGTGCAGCACCACGTCTCCGTCGGAGTGAGCCAGCAGACCCTGTTCATAGGGCACGGCGACCCCTCCCAGCATGCAGGGGCCGACACCACCAAACTTGTGTACATCAAACCCGTGTCCAATCCGCATCATGTCCGGCTTTCCCTCATGTCACAAAAATCGGTTTCATCACTACTTGTCCAACGAGGAGCCTGTCGGCGCTCATTGGGTGAATCTGCTTGCCCGCTAGGGCGCAGCCTGTTGCTGCAGGAAGAGCCTGGCCAGGGCGAGATCCTCGGGCCGGGTCACCTTGATGTTGTCGGCCCGCCCTTCCACCATGCGCACCGTGAAACCGGCACGCTCCATGGCGGAGGCCTCGTCGGTGATGGCCGCCCCCAGGGCCAGCCCCTCTTCCAGCGCCCGCGTCAGGGGGGCGGTGGGGAACATCTGGGGCGTCAGGGCATGCCAGAGCTGCTCGCGCTCCACCGTCGCCAGAATGTTGCCGGCGGCGTCGGTGCGCTTCATGGTATCCCGCACCCGACTGCCGAGGATGGCGCCATCACACGTCAGCGCGCAGGCGATCAGGGCATCGAGATCCTCATGGCGCAGGCAGGGGCGAGCGGCATCGTGCACCAGTACCCAGGGGGTCTTGACGACTCGCAGGGCATTGAGCACCGAGAAGGCGCGCTCGGCCCCCCCTTCGACGCGCAGGATGCGGGGATCCGCCGCCACCGGCAGTCGTTCGAACCACTCATCCCCGGGTGAAACAGCGACAATAACCTGTTCAATCGCAGGATGGCACAATAAAACACCAAGGGTATGCTCGAATATGGTCTTGTCTGCCAGCGGCAGGTATTGCTTGGGGCAGTCGGCACCCATCCGGCTGCCGACACCGGCGGCCGGCACGATCGCCGTCAGGCCGCTGACGCTCAGCTCCTGAGGCAGATCAGTCATCGTAGGGCACTCCGTCCGGTTCCGTGACCTGGTCTTTTTCCTTGGGAATGATCCGGTAGAAGGTTTCGCCCTGTTTGATGTAACCCAGATCGTTGCGAGAGAGCTCCTCGATGGCCTCGAGGCCCGAGGTCAGATCGTCGATCTCGCGGTAAATCAGGTTGTTGCGGTCCTTGAGAACCAGGTTGTCCTGCTGCTGCCGATCGATGGCGCCGGAGAGTTCCCGATAGTCGGAGAGGCCGTTCTTCCCCAGCCAGAAGTCATATTGCAGCCCTCCCAACAGGAGGAGCAGGATTAGAGTGAGTAGCCGCATGCACTGAGTCTCCTTCAAGCGGCCTAGTTTCCCATATTCGCAGGCAAGACAAAAGAAAGCCGAAGCGCCAGATGGGCAAGGGAAATGAAAAATAGCGGGCTCGCCGCCGGATATGAAAAAGCCCCGCCAGATGGCGGGGCTTTCAACAGCACAAGTGCAGTCA
The DNA here is from genome assembly GCF_040215105.1 of Aeromonas veronii. Lineage (NCBI taxonomy): Bacteria > Pseudomonadati > Pseudomonadota > Gammaproteobacteria > Aeromonadales > Aeromonadaceae > Aeromonas > Aeromonas veronii. The sequence continues at coordinate 697,675 of NZ_CP157875.1, read as the reverse complement.
GGCATTAAGCCTGGTTCTTCACTTCTTTCAGACCGCGGAACGGAGCCTTGGCACCCAGGGCTTCTTCGATACGGATCAGCTGGTTGTACTTGGCAACACGGTCAGAACGGCTCATGGAACCGGTCTTGATCTGGCCAGCAGCGGTACCCACGGCCAGGTCGGCGATGGTCGCATCTTCGGTCTCACCGGAGCGGTGGGAGATGACGGCGGTGTAGCCAGCGTCTTTGGCCATCTTGATGGCGTTCAGGGTTTCGGTCAGGGAACCGATCTGGTTGAACTTGATCAGGATGGAGTTGGCGATGCCGTTGTCGATGCCGCGCTTCAGGATCTTGGTGTTGGTTACGAACAGGTCGTCACCCACGATCTGGATCTTGCTGCCCAGTTCCTTGGTCTGGTAGGCGAAGCCTTCCCAGTCGGATTCGTCCAGGCCATCTTCGATGGAGACGATCGGGAACTTGGTGGTCAGGTCGGCCAGGTAGTCAGAGAACTCGTTGGAGGTAAAGGTACGACCCTCGCCCTTCAGGTTGTACTCTTTCTTCTCGGCGTCGTAGAACTCGGACGCGGCGCAGTCCATGGCCAGGGTGATGTCGGTGCCCAGCTTGTAACCGGCAGCGGCAACGGCTTCGGCGATCACTTCCAGCGCTTCGGCGTTGGACTTCAGGTTCGGCGCGAAGCCACCTTCGTCGCCCACGGCGGTAGCGTAGCCCTTGGCCTTCAGAACCTTGGCCAGGTTGTGGAACACTTCGGCACCCATGCGGATGGCTTCTTTCAGGGTCTTGGCGCCAACCGGCTGGATCATGAACTCCTGGATGTCGACGTTGTTGTCGGCGTGCTCACCACCGTTGATGATGTTCATCATGGGCAGCGGCATGGAGTAGACGCCCGGGGTACCGTTCAGCTCGGCGATGTGAGCGTACAGCGGCAGGCCCTTGGAGGCAGCGGCAGCCTTGGCGGCAGCCAGGGAAACGGCCAGGATGGCGTTGGCGCCGAACTTGGATTTGTTCTCGGTACCGTCCAGATCGATCATGATCTGGTCCAGAGCGGCCTGTTCCTTGGCATCTTTGCCCAGCAGAGCCTGAGCGATCGGGCCGTTGACGGCTTCGACGGCTTTCAGCACGCCTTTACCCAGGAAACGGCTCTTGTCGCCGTCACGCAGTTCCAGCGCTTCGCGGGAACCGGTGGACGCGCCAGACGGAGCGGCTGCCATACCAACAAAACCACCTTCCAGGTGAACTTCGGCCTCAACGGTCGGGTTACCACGGGAGTCGATGATTTCACGACCGATCACTTTAACGATCTTGGACATGTGTATTTCCTCAGGTTTCGTAAAAAAACAACAAAAATATGCCAAAAAAAGCGGCTGCGGCACAGGGCCTCAACCGCATTTATTTTCAATTACTTCAGATTGCGCTTCTGGTACTCACCGGCAGCCTTCACAAAACCGGCAAACAGGGCGTGTCCATCACGAGGAGTCGAGGTGAACTCCGGGTGGAACTGCGCGGCAACAAACCAAGGGTGATCCGGGATCTCGATAATTTCCACCAGTTTCTTGTCGGCGGAGAGACCGGTCACCTGCAAACCGGCTGCTTCAATTTGCGGCAGCAGCTTGTTGTTCACCTCATAGCGGTGACGGTGACGCTCGTAAATGGTCGGGGAACCGTACATCTGGCGCACCTTGGAGCCTTCCACCAGGTGGCAGAGCTGGGAGCCCAGACGCATGGTGCCGCCCAGATCGGACTTCTCGCTGCGGGTCTCGACGTTGCCTTCCTCATCCACCCATTCGGTGATGAGACCGACTACCGGGTACGGAGAGTCTTTCTTGAATTCGGAGGAGTGGGCGCCAGTCATGCCCGCCACGTTGCGGGCGAATTCGATCATGGCAACCTGCATGCCGAGGCAGATACCCAGGTAGGGGATCTTGTTCTCACGGGCATACTGGGCGGCCTGGATCTTGCCTTCCACGCCACGCTCGCCGAAGCCACCCGGTACCAGGATCGCATCCAGACCTTCCAGCAGCTCGGCGCCACGGGTCTCGATGTCCTGGGAATCGATGTACTTGATGTTGACGGACAGACGGGTCTTGAGGCCACCGTGCTTCAAGGCTTCGTTGACGGACTTGTAGGCATCCGGCAGGGAGACATACTTGCCCACCATGCCGATGGTCACTTCCGCGGTCGGGTTGGCCTCTTCGTAGACCACCTGTTCCCACTCGGACAGATCTGCCTCTTTGCACTCCAGGCCGAAACGGGCGATGAAGTAGTCATCCAGATTCTGGGACTTGAGCAGGGCCGGGATCTTGTAGATGGAGTCTACGTCCTTCATGGAGATGACGGCGCGCTCCGGCACGTTGCAGAACAGGGCGATCTTGGCGCGCTCAACGGCCGGGATGGCGCGATCGGAGCGGCAGATCAGCACGTCCGGCTGGATCCCGATGGAGAGCAGCTCCTTCACGGAGTGCTGGGTCGGCTTGGTCTTCACTTCGCCGGCGGCAGCCAGGTAGGGAACCAGGGTCAGGTGCATGAACATGGCATTGTCGCGGCTCACTTCGGCGGCCAGCTGACGAATGGCTTCGAGGAACGGCAGGGACTCGATGTCGCCCACGGTACCGCCCACTTCGACGATGGCCACCTGATGGCCTTCGGCACCGGCAATCACCCGCTCCTTGATGGCGTTGGTGATGTGCGGGATCACCTGGATGGTGGCGCCCAGGTAGTCACCACGACGCTCCTTGCGCAGTACGTCGGCGTAGATGCGGCCGGTGGTGAAGTTGTTGCGGCGGGTCATCTTGGTGCGGATGAAACGCTCGTAGTGACCCAGATCCAGATCGGTCTCGGCCCCGTCCTCGGTAACGAACACTTCACCATGCTGGGTCGGGCTCATGGTGCCCGGATCCACGTTGATATAGGGGTCCAGTTTCATGATGGTCACATCCAGACCACGGGCTTCCAGAATGGCTGCCAGAGAAGCTGCGGCAATGCCTTTGCCGAGGGATGAAACAACGCCACCAGTCACAAAAATATATTTGGTCGTCATGCTGAACCTGAAAGAAGTTTAGGGAATTTTAAGGGGTGCTTCGGGGATGAAGCAGGACGGGGAAACAGTATACCAAAACCCCCACTCCCAAACAATGAACAAAAATCTATCAGGCTCCCCGCCCCCCCGTCTTGCGCCAAATCAACTTTGTTCGGTTTCTTTGGCCCTGTCCCAGGCGGCGTCGAGCTTCTCCAATGAGCAATCGGTCATTTTCAGCCCTTCGGCGGCAATAAACTGCTCAACCTGTCGAAAACGACGTTCGAACTTGGCATTGGCGGCCCGCAGTACCTGCTCCGGATCCTTGCCGAGATGGCGCACCAGATTGACGGTGGCAAACAGCAGATCGCCAAGCTCATCGCTCACCCGCTCCTCGTTCACATCCACCATCAACGCCTCCTCCATCACCTCGTCGATCTCCTCGTGGATCTTGTCCACCACAGGGCCGAGGGTCTTCCAGTCAAAGCCGACGGTGGCGCAGCGCTTCTGGATCTTAGCCGCCCGGGTCAGGGCAGGCAGCGCCAGCGGAATGTCATCCAGCACGCTCTCCTTGTCCAGCGCCGCCCGCTCCTTGGCCTTTTCCGCCTCCCAGTTCACCTTGACCGCCTGCTCGTCATCGAGGTCGGCATCGGAAAACACATGGGGATGACGGCGAATGAGCTTCTCGCTCACGGTGTCGACGATGTCGGCGAAATCGAACAGCCCCTGCTCCTTGCCGAGCTGGGCGTAGAACACCACCTGGAACAGCAGATCCCCGAGCTCCCCCTTCAACCCTTCCCAATCCTGAGTCTCGATGGCATCGGCCACCTCGTAGGCCTCCTCCAGGGTGTGGGGCACTATGGTCTGGAAGCTCTGTTTCAGGTCCCAGGGGCAACCCCCGTCCGGATCCCGCAATTGGGCCATGATGTCGAGCAGCTTGGGGAGGTCATAAGGTTGGGTCATGGTCGTGTCACTTCATCAAATGGGGTCATCAAGAACAACCGGCCACAGGGGCCGGTTGGTGTGTATCACAGGCGCTTGGCGCTGATCACGTCGTTGAGCTGGCTGAGCTTGGCGAGCGCCCGGTTGAAGGCGTTGATGTTGTAGATCTCCAGCTCCATGTCGATTTCGGCGGTCTGTTCGCGCACGTTGGAGCGTGAACGCACCCCCATGACGTTGATCTTCTCGTTGGCGAGCACGGTGGTGATATCCCGCAGCAGACCGGATCTGTCGTTGGAGAGGATGCGGATGGTGAGGCCATAGCCGCCGGAGTAGTTCTCCCCCCAGACCGCTTCGATGAGCCGCTCCGGGTTGCGACGGGAGAGCTCCTTGAGCTGCTCGCAATCGTCCCTGTGGATGGAGACGCCGCGCCCCATGGTGATGAAGCCCTGGATGCTGTCCCCCGGGATGGGCTGGCAGCAGCGGGCGATGTGGGTCATCAGGTTGCCGACCCCTTCCACCACGATGTGATCCTTGGGTTTGGGGCGGAACGGCACGTTGGCCTTCTGCTCCAGCTTCTCCAGCAGGCGGCGGTCTTCCTCCTCCGCCGTCGGCTTGTTGTAGCGGGTATCCAGGTAGTTCAGCAGCTGGTTGATGCGGATGTCGCCACTGCCGATGCCCGCCAGCAGATCCTCGAGCTCCTCCGCGTGGAAGCGCTCCAGCACCACCTTGTCCACCTTGGCGAGGGTGAGGTTGTGCCTGTCCAGTTCCTTTTCCAGCAGCTCCTTGCCGGCGGCGATGTTCTTGTCCCGATCCAGCTTCCTGAACCAGGTGGCCACCTTGGCCCGCGCCCGGCTGGAGCGCAGGAAACCGGCGTTGGGGTTCATCCAGTCGCGGCTCGGGTTCGGCTCCTTCTGGGTGATCACCTCCACCTGGTCACCGGTCTGCAGGGTGTAGGTGAAGGGGACGATGCGGCCGTCTATCTTGGTGCCGATGCAGCGGTGGCCGATCATGCTGTGAACGTGATAGGCGAAGTCCAGCGGGGTGGCGCCGGCAGGCAGATCGATCACATCCCCCTTGGGAGTGAAGACATAGACTCTGTCCTCGAACACCTGACTGCGCAGATCGTCCAGCAAGGAGCCACTTTCCGACAGATCCTCCTGCCAGGCGAGGAGCTTGCGCAGCCACTCGATCTTGTCCTCGAAGGTGTTGGTCTTGGCTGCGGCCTGGGCCCCTTCCTTGTAGCGCCAGTGGGCGGCGACGCCGAGCTCCGCATCCTGATGCATCTGCTCGGTGCGGATCTGGATCTCTACCGTCTTGCCCTCTTCCCCCACCACCACGGTGTGGATGGACTGGTAGCCGTTGGGCTTGGGGTTGGCGACATAGTCGTCGAATTCACGGGGAATGTGGTGGAAGTGGGTGTGGACGATGCCGAGGGCCGCGTAGCAATCCTGCAGCCGCTTGGTCACCACCCGCACCGCGCGCACGTCGAACAACTCGTTGAATTCGAGGTGCTTCTTCTGCATCTTGCGCCAGATGCTGTAGATGTGTTTCGGTCGGCCATAGACCTCGGCCTCGACTCCTGCCTCCGCCAGCGCATCGCGCAGGGATTGCACGAACTCGCGGATATAACGCTCCCGATCGAGACGCTTCTCGTCGAGCTGCTTGGCAATCTGCTTGTAGGTATCCGGGTGCAGGTAGCGGAAGGCGAGATCCTCGAGCTCCCACTTGAGCTGACCGATGCCGAGCCGGTTGGCCAGCGGTGCATAGATGTTGGAGATCTCCTGGGCCATCAGCACCCGGGTCTCTTCATCCGCCTTCTTGGCTTCCCGCAGGCAGGCGATCCGCTCCGCCAGCTTGATCACCACGGCGCGCACGTCCTCGACCATGGCGAGCAGCATGCGACGCACATTGTCGACCTGCTCCGGCGAGGTCTCGCTGCGATGCAGGGTCTGCAGGGAGCGGATGGCCTCCATCTCCAGCACCCCTTCCACCAGCTTGGCGATCTTGGGGCCGAAGTCCTCCTCCACCTTCTCCTGCTTGATGAGACCGGCTTCGACGAAGGGGTAGAGGATGGCGGCCTTGAGGGTGGCGAGATCCATGCTGAGCATCAGCAGTATGCCCACCATCTCGACACCGCGAACCAGCAGGCGGTTGGTGAGGGCCTCATCACCCAGGGTCAGGCAAAACTGGTAGACGGTTCGCAGCTGATTCTTGTCGCTTTCACTCAGACCGAGTGAATTGACCCACTCTTCGAGGGTGAAGTTGTCCTTCAAATGAATATCGCGTACCGCAACCATGGTATCAATCCTTAAAAAGTGTGGGGCCAGGAGCCGTCGCTCCCGCCCCTCATCAGCTGACGATTGCCTCAAATGGGGATAAATGGTCGACTTTTCAAGGCGTATCACCCATCAGGGCAACAGGAGCCTCCCACCTGTCCGGCCAATTTTCGACGCTCTAGATTACCCTAATCACCCTGCACACACAGCATCCGGCATTCAGGAACAGGGAGATAAGTCTGCCTGCCCCCCTTCCCGAATAACGTCGCTCAGCCTCGCTCAAACAGCGCCATGGACTCCAGATGGCCGGTGTGAGGGAACATGTCCAGCATGCCCAGGCGGGTCAGTCGATAACCCTGCTTCACCAGCACCTGGCTGTCACGGGCCAGGGTGACCGGGTTACAGGAGACATAGACCACCCGCTTCGGGGAAAGTGCCGCCACGTGGCTCATCACTTCCAGGGCGCCGGGGCGAGCCGGATCCAGCAGTACCAGATCGAAGCCTTCCCGCGCCCAGGACATGCCTTTGATGTCACCACTCAAGTCCGCCTTGAAGAAACGGGCGTTGTCGATGCCGTTGCGACGGGCGTTTTCCTGGGCCCGGGCCACCATGGCGAGATCCCCTTCAACCCCCACCACTTCCCGGGCCTGACGGGCCAGGGGCAGGGTGAAGTTGCCGATGCCGCAGAACAGATCCAGCACCTTGTCATCCGGGGTGGCACCGAGCCAGTTCAGGGCCTGATTGACCATGGCCTGGTTGATGGGGCCGTTGACCTGGATGAAGTCCCCCGGGGCAAATGCAAGAGACAGGCCATCGAGAGAGTAGCTCGGCTGGAATTGTTGACGCAGGGGTTCTATCTGTTCGTCCGCGGCCTGCAGGTAGAGATCGATCCCCTGATCTTGCGCGAATTCGATCAGCATGGCCCGGTCGGTCTCGTTCGGCCGGCCGGTGTGGCGCAGCAGCATCAGGATCCCCTGCTCCGCCTGAATGAGCTCCGCATGGCCCAGTTCACGCTGGCTCTTGAGGCGATTGAGGCAGTCGCGCAGCGGGTTGATGAGGGCGGAGAGAGGCTCGGCCAGCACGGGACAGCCCTGGATTTCCACCAGGTCGCTGGACTGGCGGCGACGGAAACCGACCCGGGTACAGCGGCCATTCTTGTCAAACTTGATGGCCAGCCGGCAGACCCGGCGGTATGAGCGGGACTCCCCGTTGAGAGCGGGTTCGAGGGGCGGCGGCTGGATGTTGCCGAGACGTTCGAACAGGCTGACCAGGCCGGCCTCCTTGGCCCCTTGCTGATCCGCCTCGGACAGGTGCTGGGCGCTGCAACCACCGCATTCCCGGTAATGAGCGCAGAAGGGGTCGATCCGATTGGCCGCCGGGGTGACGATCTGCTGCAGGGCACCGTGGGCGTACTGCTTCTTGTCATCCAGGATGCGAACCTTGACCCGTTCACCGGGCAGCGCCCCTTCGACGAAGATCGCCTTGCCCTGATGACGGCCGACGCCAACACAGTGATGGTCCAGACTGTCTACCGTAAATTCAATACGTTGGGGCTGGGTGGATTTCTTTTGGGGCTTGAAAAACTGGGCCATAAAACTTGGTGCCTATAGGTGGCTATGTCATGATTGTGAGGTCTGCAGCAGGTCATTGTCCCACAAGAATAATAGTATGACCAAATGCGGCCTCGGGGCCCGTGCTGTCATGACCTCACCCTATGTCAGTCCTCTTCGTCGGCGGTTTATCAGCATGACCAGATATGGCCTTCACGCCAGTGCGGCAATGACCCTCGTATCCGCCCTCATCCCCAACGGGTTATCAGCATGACCAGATATGGCCTCAGAGCCAGGGTGCTGGCCTTCACCATCTTGCCCACCCTCATCATCGGCGGTCTGATTGCCGGTTATTTCACCTTCCACCGCTACCAGCAGTTGGAAAGCAGCCTGATCGATCAGGGCATCAACATCATAGAACCCCTGGCGATTGCCAGTGAGTACGGGATGACCCAGCACAGTCGCGAATCCCTCAAGCGGCTGATCGGGCTCACCCATCGCAAGAATTCCCCCTTCATCAAGTCCATCGCCGTCTTCACCCAGGACAACCAGCTGTTCGTCACCTCCAACTACCACAGGGACTTCGGCCAGCTGCGCCTGCCCGATGGCAGCGCCATCCCGGAGCTCACCAGCGTCTCCTTCAACGGCGATGACATCATACTGCGCACCCCCATCCAGGCGGAGACCAGCCTAGACGGCTTCCCGCTGCCGAGCGATCTGGAGCCGCCGGTGATCGGCTACATCTCCATGCAGCTTGCCACTGACAGGGCCATCGTCCTGCAATATCGCGATGCCTTCTTCGCCGTGGTCATGGTGCTCATCGGCCTGGCCATCAGCACCCTGTTCGGGTTCAGACTGGTCAAGAGCGTGACCCAACCCATCACCGACATGGTGCAAGCGGTGCACCGGATCAGGGAGGGGCGACTCGATACCCGGGTCAGCGGCCAGCTCACCGGCGAGCTGGACATGCTGAAAAACGGCATCAATGCCATGGCCAAGGCGCTCTCCGAATATCACGAGGAGATGCAGCAGAACATCGACCAGGCCACCTCGGATCTGCGGGAGACCCTGGAGCAGATAGAGATCCAGAACGTCGAGCTCGACATGGCGAAAAAACGTGCCCAGGAGGCCGCCAGGGTCAAATCCGAATTCCTGGCCAACATGTCCCACGAGCTGCGCACCCCCTTGAACGGCGTCATCGGCTTCACCCGTCAGCTGCTCAAGACCAGCCTGACCCCGAGTCAGACCGACTACATGCAGACCATCGAGAAGTCGGCCCGCAACCTGCTCGGCATCATCAACGACATCCTCGACTTCTCCAAACTGGAGGCGGGCAAGCTGCAGCTCGAGCATATCCCGTTCAGCCTGCGCGACACCCTGAACGAGACCATGCACCTGCTGGGCCCGAGCGCCCACGACAAGCAGCTGGAACTCTCCCTGCAGGTGGATGCCGAGGTGCCGGACTACCTCACCGGCGACCCCATGCGACTGCAGCAGGTGCTGACCAACCTCACCGGCAACGCCATCAAGTTCACCGAGCGCGGCAACGTGGATGTCCGCATCGAGCAGCTCGAGGCCGGCAATGGCCTCCATGCCGGCAAGAAGGTGCGGCTCCGGGTGCTGATCCACGATACCGGCATCGGCATCTCGGAGGAGCAGCAGCGCCAGCTGTTCCAGGCGTTCAACCAGGCCGACTCCTCCATCTCCCGCCGCTATGGCGGCACCGGCCTCGGCCTCGTCATCACCCAGAAGCTGGTGCAGCAGATGGGGGGGCAGATCCGCTTCGAATCCGAACTTGGCAAGGGTTCCATCTTCTCCTTCAACCTGGAACTCGACGTCTCTCCCCTGCCCCAGACCGAGCGGCTGCCACTGGATCGCATCCAGGGCAAACGGGTCTGGCTGCTGGAGCCGGATCCCTTCGCCCACGCCTCCCTGCACGCCCTGCTGGCCGAATGGCAGCTGGATGTGCACTCCCTCGGCATGGACGACGACTGGCCCGACATGAGCCGCCAGGATGTGGTGATCATCGGCAGCAGCACCCAGCATCCTCCCCAGCAGGTGATCGCCCGCCTCGATGGCCTCGGCGATGCCCAGAACACCATAGTGGTGCTGAGCAGCCACGAACCCGCCCTGTATGACGCCATGCAGGCTCACGGTGCCCAGCACTGCCTCTCCAAGCCCATCAACCATCGCAAGTTGCTGCACGCCCTGCTCTCCCCCGAGACCGCCAGAGACGCCCGGCTGCCCGTCCCCGTCACGCCTCCCGAGCCGGCTATCAAGGTGCAGGAGGTCAAGGTACTGGCGGTGGATGACAATGCCGCCAACCTCAAGCTCATCGCCGCCATGCTCAAGGAGATGGTGAGCCAGGTGGTGGTGTGCAAGAACGGCAAGGAGGCGGTCAGCCTGGCCCAGAGCCAGCCGTTCGACATCATCTTCATGGACATACAGATGCCGATCATGGATGGCATCAGCGCCACCCAGGCCATTCGTCGCCACTCCCTCAACATGGAGACCCCCATAGTCGCGGTCACCGCCCACGCCATCCCGGGGGAGCGGGAGCGCTTGATCCGCCAGGGCATGGATGACTATCTGGCCAAGCCCATCGACGAGAGCATGCTGGCCCAGCTCATTACCGACTTCGCCCATCGTCGCCACCAGAATCACGGGGACGAGCAGATAGACTGGGCCCTCGCCGTGCGCCAGGCCGCCGGCAAGACGGAGCTGGCCCAGGAGATGCTGACCATGCTGCTGGCCAGCTTCGACGAGGTGGAGCCCCTGCTGGAGTCCGCCCTCGCGGGGCAGGCCGACGATGCCGAGGTGCTGGCCCAGTTGCATCGCCTCAACGGTGGTTGCGCCTACTCCGGCGTCCCCGGCCTGCAGCGCCTGCTCTCCCAGCTGGAGCAGCAGTTGCGGGACGGTGTGCCGGTGAGCGAGCTGGAGCCCGAATTGCTGGAATTGCAGGATGCGCTGGCGCAGGTGCGTCAGGAGGCGCCACGCTATCTCGATGCGAGCGAATGACGCGCTTTTTCTGACGCACAGCCCGGTAAATGGTAGAGTTGCGCCGTTTTTTACAGGAGTCAGCATGACCAACAACGATATTCTGCGCCGTCTGCGCTACGCCCTCACCATCAGCAACGATCAGATGGTCGAGATGTTTGCCAAGGGCAACCTGACCGTCACCCATGCCCAGTTGCACGGCTGGCTGCTGAAAGAGGCGGCGGAAGGCGAAGCGCAAGAGCCGGGCTTCATGGCCTGTCCGGATTCGGCGCTGAGCCAGTTCCTCGACGGTTTCATCGCCCTGCGTCGCGGCGTGCGCGAGGATGCACCGCCCCAGGTGATCCCGAACCGGATCAACAACAACCTGATCCTGCGCAAACTGCGCATCGGCCTGAACTACAAGGAAGAGGACATGCTGGGCACCCTCAAGCTCGCCAACTTCAACCTCTCCAAGTCCGAGCTGAGCGCCCTGTTCCGCGCCAAGGATCACAAGCACTATCAGGATTGCGGGGATCAGATCCTGCGCAACTTCCTGATTGGCCTCACCGCCAAGCATCGCGCTTGACATAGCTGCCACGCCTGAGCCATGGACCAGCGCCTCCGCTCACCCTCAGCCCTCATCAGGATGGCCGGTGAGCTGCGCTGGTCGCTCTGCCTGCTGCTTCTACTGCTGACCGCCTGTCAGCCCGCCCCCTACCATCTCGATACCCGCCATACCAGCGCCAGCCAGAATGGCCGCATCGCCTTTCTTATCCTGCACTACACGGACGAGGACGATGCCCACTCCCTGCGCCTGCTGACGGAACCTCAATACAAGGTGAGTGCCCACTATCTGGTGCCACGGGATATCGAACAGAGCCCGCTGCCGGTCTACCAGCTGGTGCCCGACGATAGGCGTGCCTGGCATGCCGGTCGCAGCCGCTGGCACCAGTATGCCGGCCTCAATGCCAGCTCGCTCGGCATCGAGATCGTGAACCTCGGCTATGACGAAAAAGAGGCCGCGCTCCCCGCGCACCTGCGCCACTGGCAGCCCTTCACCCGGGCCCAGATCGCCGCCGTCGGCGCCCTGGCGCGGGATCTGGTGACGCACCATCAGATCCCGCCGACCCAGGTACTGGCCCACAGCGACATCGCCCCCGATCGCAAGCAGGATCCCGGCCCCCTCTTTCCCTGGCGCGAGCTCGCCCTGGACTACGGGGTCGGCGCCTGGCCAGACGAAGCCAGGGTCACCGCCCTGCGCCAGAGCGCCCTGCCAGCCTGGGGTGCTCTCCAGTGGCAACAGCAGCTCGCCCGCTACGGCTATGGCATTGCCCCCAGCGGTGACTGGGATGAGCAGAGCCAGGCCGTGCTGCGCGCCTTCCAGCTCCACTTTCGCCCGACGTTGGTGACCGGCGAGCCGGATGCCGAGTCTCAGGCCATTCTGATGGCGCTGCTGGAGCGTTACTTCCCGTCCCCCTGAATCCTCCTTCCCCCTCACCGGATGCAGAGTGCCAGCGAAATGCCTGATGGCATTGCGAAAACCTGACTTTCCGATGTTCGGGATCCCACCCAACGCCGCGCCAAAAAACGACAAGGGACGCCGTGGCGTCCCTCGTTGATCCCGCTCTGGCGAGCAGACATCAGATCCCCTGACGGGCTTCCTGCATCAGCAGACGCATGTCGCTGACCGCCTTGGCCAGACCGTCGAAAGCGGCGCGGCCGATGATGGCGTGGCCGATGTTGAGCTCATAGAGCTCGGGGATGGCGGCGATGGCCTTGACGTTGTGATAGTGCAGGCCGTGGCCGGCATTCACCTTCAAGCCCTTGCCGACGGCATAGGAGGCACCGGCGGCGATCCGTTTGAACTCGGCGTTGCGCTCCGCATCCGTGGTGGCGTCGGCGTAACGGCCGGTGTGGATCTCGATGAAGGGAGCCCCGCTCGCGGCGGCGGCATCGATCTGCAGATAATCCGCATCGATGAACAGGGAGACCTTGGCACCGACGGCGGCCAGGCGCGTGGCCGCATCGGTCACCTTGTCCAGCTGACCGGCCACGTCCAGCCCCCCTTCCGTGGTCACCTCGGTACGCTTCTCCGGTACCAGGCAGACGAACTGGGGCTGGATGCGGCAGGCGATGCCGATCATCTCTTCGGTCACCGCCATCTCCAGGTTCATCCTGGTCTGGATGGTCTGACGCAGGATCTCCACGTCACGGTCGGTGATGTGGCGGCGATCTTCCCGCAGGTGAACCGTGATGCCATCGGCACCGGCCTGCTCGGCCACGAAGGCGGCCTGTACCGGATCCGGGTACTGGGTGCCGCGGGCATTGCGCAGGGTGGCGATGTGATCGATGTTCACGCCCAGGTAGATCTCGCTCATTGCATACTCCTTGATACAGGTCATCTGTTCATTGTGGGTTGGCGCCAGCGCCAGTCCCGGTTGTCCATGAGCCACCGGATGCGGGTTTTCCCTCCCATGTGGCAGCGATATATTCTTTAAAATTCAGACAGGCCTACAGTAACTATCGAGAATATCGAATTTGTTAGCCTGAAATACTGCCCCTGCGCTTTAAAAACAGCTCCCGGCTCTTCAGCTGACGCTTGCCCAGATAGGGTTGCAACGCCAGTCGGCTGAAACGCTTGGCCGCCTGCAGCAAGGGAGGGGTGTCGAAGCGCCCTTCGGCGAAGGCCAGCAGGTGAGCGCCGAGGAACAGGGTACGGGGATCCGGCGCCCGCTCGCAAGCCACAAAGCCGAGCTCCCGCTCGAAGCCGTACAGCAGCTCGGGTTGAATGGGAGACTCGTCGTCGGCGGCATACTCGAAATCCACCGCATAGCCGAGCGCCTGCAGCAGCAGGAACTCGAAACGGCGCAGGGGCAGCTCCGGGGTTTCACCATCCGCCAGCGCCATGATGGCGCGGGCATAGGCGTCGAACACCTCGGGGAAAGGGGTATGGGCTTCCAGCAGGTAGTAGACCAGCTCGTTGAGATAGAGGCCGTAGAACAGCCGATCGCCACCGAGCCGCAGGGAGTGATCCGGGCACTCCACCTGGGTGAGATTCTTGAGATCCCCCTTGCCACGCCAGGCGATGGTAAGCAGGGAGAAAGGCTGCAACAGCCCCTTCAGAGGGGAGCGTGGCCCGCGAGAACCGCGAGCCACCAGGGTAAAGCGACCACTATCCTGGGTGAAAACCTCGACCAGCTGGCTGGTCTCCCGATAGGGCCGGCTGTGGATGACGAAAGCCGGGCTCAGCAACCGCTCGGCACCACTTAATCGTCGCCATAGCCGAGACTGCGCAGGGCGCGCTCGTCATCGGCCCAGCCGGATTTGACCTTGACCCAGAGCTCCAGGTGCACCTTGTTCTGGAACAGGCGTTCCATGTCGAGGCGTGCCTCGGTGCCTATAGTCTTGATCTTCTCGCCCTTGTTGCCGATGACCATCTTCTTCTGGCCATCGCGCTCCACCAGGATCAGGCCGTGGATGTGGTACAGACCGTTCTCCTCCACCTTGAAGCGCTCGATCTCCACGGTCACCGAGTAGGGCAGCTCCTCACCGGTGAAACGCATCAGCTTCTCGCGGATGATCTCGGAGGCCATGAAGCGGGAGGAGCGGTCGGTCACGTAATCTTCCGGGAAGAAGTGGACGTTTTCCGGCAGCAGATCCTTGGCCCACTCGCGGATCTTCTCCACGTTGGTGCCCTTCTCGGCGCTGATGGGCAGGATATGGGCGAAGTTCATCTGCTGGCCCAGCCACTCGAGGTGGGGGAGCAAGTCTTCCTTCTCCTTGACGTTGTCGATCTTGTTGACCGCCAGCACCACGGGGCACTTGAGGTGGCGCAACTTGCCGAGCACCATCTCGTCGTCCTTGGTCCAGTGGGTACCGTCCACCATGAACACCACCATGGCCACGTCCCCGAGGGAGCTGGTGGCGGCGCGGTTCATCAGGCGGTTGATGGCCCGTTTCTCTTCGATGTGCAGACCCGGGGTGTCCACGTAGATGGTCTGGTAGTTCTCCTCGGTGTCGATCCCCAAAATCCGGTGACGGGTGGTCTGGGGTTTCTTCGAGGTGATGCTGACCTTCTGGCCAAGCAGCTTGTTGAGCAGGGTGGACTTGCCCACGTTGGGGCGGCCCACGATGGCGACGAAGCCGCAGTAAGTGGTATCTGTCATGACAATCTTTCCAATGCTTGCTGCGCGGCGGCTTGTTCAGCCTTGCGGCGGCTGGTGCCGATCCCGACCAGGGGACCATCCAGGCCATCCACCTCGCACTGGACGGTGAACTCCTGATTGTGGGCCTCGCCCTTGACGTTGGTCACCGTGTAGGTCGGCAGGGATTTACGGCTTCCCTGCAAAATTTCCTGCAGCCGGGTCTTGGGATCCTTCTGCTCGATGCCGGGCTTGATCTCCTCCAGGCGGCTGGCGTACCAGCCGAGCAACAGGGTTCGCACCGTCTCCAGATTGGTATCCAGATAGATGGCGCCGATCACCGCCTCGACCGTGTCGGCCAGGATCGACTCGCGGCGAAAACCGCCGCTTTTCAGCTCACCCGGCCCCAGGATCAGGTGATCCCCGAGATCGAACTCCCGGCCGAGTTCGGCCAGGGTCTTCTCCCGCACCAGGGTGGCGCGCATCCGGCTGAGATCCCCTTCCGCCGCTTGCGGGAAGCGGTGGAAGAGGTCATCGGCAATCACCAGACTCAGGATGGAGTCACCCAGGAATTCCAGTCGCTCGTTGTGACGGGAGCCGGCGCTGCGGTGAGTCAGCGCCCGGGTCAGTCGTTCTTGATCCTGAAAGACATGCCCGAGACGGGACTGCAGTCTGTTCATCTTGATATTCATTTACTTGATTCCGCCAATGCGGTTGAAGCGCACACCGGTCGGCACCCAGCCTGGCAAGCTGGAACCTTCCTCGCGCTCGAATTCGAAACTGATCCAGATGGCGACCGCCTTGCCCACCAGGTTCTCCTCGGGCACGAAGCCCCAGAAGCGACTGTCGGTGCTGTTGTCGCGGTTGTCACCCATCACGAAGTAGTGGCCTTCCGGCACCACCCACTCATCGGGGTAGGTACCCGGCTGACGATAGTAGCGATCCACCAGATCCGGCATGAGCGGATTGCGCAGGGTCTCGTGAGAGACATCGCCCAACTGCTCGGTATAGCGATCCAGCGGGATCCCCATCTGGCTGAACTCACCACGTTGTTCAAACTTGACGTCGAGCTTCTTGAAGCCCGGGCACGTTTTCCCTGCCTGCTCGTCACACTTGGGCCGGATCATCAGCTCCTTGTTGCGATAGATGACCCTGTCTCCGGGCATGCCGACCACACGCTTGATGTAGTCGACCCGGGTATCCAGCGGATACTTGAACACCACCACATCCCCGCGCTTGGGAGAGCCAGTCTCGAGGAACTTGGTGTTGCTCACCGGATCCTTGAGGCCATAGGCAAACTTCTCCACCAGGATGAAGTCTCCCACCAGCAGGGTGGGCATCATGGAACCGGAGGGGATCTGGAACGGCTCGAAGATGAAGGAGCGCAGGATCAGCACCAGGGCAATGACCGGGAAGACCCCGCCGGTCTGTTCGATCCAGACCGGCATGGGGGCCACCTTGGCCAAGGTTTTCTCATCCACATTCGGGCCGGCATTGGCACGGGCAGCCGCTATCTTGGCCGCCCGTTGCTTGGACCAGACCAGCTTGTCGACGGTCCAGATGATGCCGGTCAGCAGGGTGACGACAACGAGGATCAGGGAAAAGGTGCTTGCCATCGATTAGTCCTTGCCTACGTGGAGAATCGCGAGGAAGGCCTCTTGCGGCACGTCGACACGGCCGAGAGACTTCATCCGCTTCTTGCCTTCTTTCTGCTTGTTCAGCAGCTTCTTCTTACGGCTCACGTCACCACCGTAACACTTGGCAGTCACGTCCTTGCGCAGGGCCTTGACCGTGCTGCGGGCGATGATCTGGTTGCCGATGGAAGCCTGGATGGCGATGTCGAACATCTGGCGCGGGATCAGCTCACGCATCTTCTCCACCACCTGGCGACCGCGGAACTGGGCGTTCTCCTTGTGGGTGATGATGGCCAGGGCGTCGACCCGCTCACCGTTGATCATGATATCCAGACGGACCATGTCGGAAGTTTCGAAGCGCTTGAAGCCGTAATCCAGAGAGGCGTAGCCGCGGCTGGTGGACTTCAGGCGGTCGAAGAAGTCGAGCACCACTTCCGCCATCGGGATTTCATAGGTCAGCGCCACCTGCTTGCCGTGATAGACCATGTTGGTCTGCACGCCACGCTTCTCGATGCAGAGGGTGATGACGTTGCCCATGTACTCCTGCGGCAGCAGGATGTGACACTCGGCGATGGGCTCGCGCATCTCTTTGATGTTGTTGACCGCCGGCATCTGGGCCGGGCTGTCGATGTGGATGGTCTCGCCGTTGTTCAGCTCGATCTGGTAGACCACGGTCGGCGCCGTGGTGATGAGGTCCAGATCGTACTCCCGCTCCAGCCGCTCCTGGATGATCTCCATGTGCAGCATGCCGAGGAAGCCACAGCGGAAGCCAAAGCCGAGCGCCGTGGAGCTTTCCGGCTCGAAGAACAGGGATGCATCGTTCAGGGAGAGCTTGTCCAGCGCGTCACGGAAGGACTCGTAGTCGTCGCTGGAGATGGGGAACAGGCCCGCATAGACCTGCGGCTTCACCTTCTTGAAACCTGCCAGCGCCTTGTCGGCACCGTGCTTGGCCTGGGTCAGGGTATCGCCCACCGGCGCGCCGTGAATGTCCTTGATGCCGCAGACGACCCAACCTACCTCGCCACAACCCAGGCCCTGGGTATCCACCTGCTTGGGGGTGAAGATACCGATGCGATCCACGCCCCACACCTGACCGGTGCTCATGACCTTGATCTTGTCGTTCTTCTTGAGAGAACCGTTCTTGATCCGCACCAGGGAGACGACGCCGAGATAAGAGTCGAACCAGGAGTCGATGATCAGCGCCTGCAGCGGTGCATCGGGATCCCCTTCCGGCGACGGGATACGGGCCACGATCTCTTCGAGCACCAGATCCACACCGAGACCGGTCTTGGCGGAGCAGCGTACCGCGTCCATGGCATCGATGCCGACGATGTCTTCGATCTCTTCGGCGACACGCTCGGGTTCGGCTGCCGGCAGGTCGATCTTGTTCAGGACCGGTACCACTTCCAGATCCATTTCCATGGCGGTGTAGCAGTTGGCCAGAGTCTGTGCCTCAACCCCCTGACCGGCATCCACCACCAGCAGCGCCCCTTCACAGGCAGCCAGGGAGCGAGAAACCTCGTAGGAGAAATCCACGTGGCCCGGGGTGTCGATAAAGTTCAGCTGATAGGTGTTACCGTCTTGTGCCTGGTAGTTCAGGGTCACACTCTGTGCCTTGATGGTAATGCCGCGCTCGCGCTCCAAATCCATGGAGTCCAGCACCTGAGCCTGCATCTCGCGGTCGGACAGGCCGCCACAAGTCTGGATCAGACGGTCCGACAGGGTCGATTTACCGTGGTCGATGTGCGCAATAATCGAGAAGTTACGAATGTGTTTCATCGAGCAAGAATCACTCAAAATTAAGTTAGGGTCGGATATGAGGGCAGGATTTTACTGGATAACCCGGTCGACGGCCAATCTTTAGTCGACACAGGCCCGGAAATAGCGCCCTGGCGGCCATTTATCGCGCCAGGACCTGTATCTGCAGTAATCTCTTGCCAGTCAGGAGAGATGGCGGGTGCTCAGCACCACACCGAGCATGCGGGGGCCATACTCCCCCTGCTCAAGCCTTGCGGAAAAGTAACGAACCAGTAAAAAGCCCAGAGAGCCCCCCAGCAGGCAGCTGAGGATGGTGACCCCTTCCCCCGCCGAGAGCAGCGGCGCCAGCCAGAGCTGGCCGAGCAGGGCACCGAGCAGCAGGCAGAACAGCGGCAGCACATAGACCAAAGCGGCTCCCCGCAGAATGCTCGCCTGGGGAATGCCGAGGCGGATCTGCTGACCCACCCTCACCTCGCCATTGAGGGCCACCTTCAATCGCTGGGACTTCATGGGAAACGCCTTGGCCACGGTGCCGGTACCGCAGTTGGACTGCTGGTGACAACCGCTGCAGGCAGAGTGCCGTTCACACTCCACCCAGGCGTAATCCCCTTCGATGGCCACGACAGTCGCCAGCTCTTCACTCATGTTACTCACCTGACGACTCCAGATTAACAGCCATGGATTTATGCAATCTGAACACGCCCGCCTCGCCTCGGCAAGGGGAATGAGCACGGCTCGCCATGGGGATTACTGCACGGCCTCGTTGCGGGCCAGGGGTTGCACCGACTCGGCGATGCGTTTGGCGGTTTCGGCCGGCACCTCGCCCACGACGGTGATCTCGACCCCGACTTCGTTGACATAACTCACCAGGGAAGTGGCCCCTTGCCGAATAAGCTGCTGGCGCACCGTCTGCTTGGGGTCGACCCGGGCGACGTAGACGGAGAGATCCACCACGCCGTCTGACAACATCATGTAATCCACCGGCAGGCCGGTACTGACCAGCTGGTGCCTGTCCTGAGAGAGCACTTTAAAGCCGCTCGGCAGCCAGGTGAGGTGCCAGGCCAGGGTCTGCTGGGGGGTGGGGTAGGCATCCTCCAGGGTCAGTGCCTCCGGCAACTTGCTGTTGGCCAAGGCCACCAGCCAGGGGGCCGGCGCCGACTGCCTGTCCAGATCCACCCCCAGCACCTGTTCTACCAGGTTGCCTTCCCGATCGACCATGTCGATGCGCAGCAGCAGGTGGCTCTGCTCGTCAATCCAGAGCACGAAGCCGTACTTGTCAGCTTCTTTCGGGACCAGTCTCACCACCTGAGCCACCAGACCGGCGACCCGGCTGCGACCCGCCAGCACGGGATCATAGCTCTCCAGCACTCGGGTCAGCGGCATCTTCACCAGGGTTGACCAGACACCGGGGAAGCGGGCGCCTTTCAGGGTGTAGGGCTCGTGGGTGTTCTCGAAGAAGGTGTATTCATTCTGGCGCTGCAGGTACTCCACCGTCTTGCCGTCGAGGTAGCTCAGATGGGCGACCTCCTTGCCATCGATGACCCCATGGCTGATGCGGATGGGTTCGAGACGCCCCTGGCGGGCCTTGACCATGGATAACTCAAAATTCTGTTGTGAAACGGCACTCTGCATCTGCTGCAACAAGGCCTCGGCCGACAGATCGTCGGCCGAGGCCTTGGCACAAATCAACAGAAGAGAGGCCAGCAGGATACGGCTGGACTGGCGCACGGTCTGATCCCTAAAAATGCGTTATTCCTGAATCTGCTTGTCTTGCAGCAGACGTTGTTGCAACTGGTGATCACGCAGGAAGGCGTTGACCCGTTCGCGCTGCTCTTGCATCTGTTGCTCGTTCAAGCCTTGCTGGCGAGCCGTGGCGCGGTTGCCCTCTTGCGGATAGTGAACACTTACGGGAGCGGCGCTGCCACCGACGGGTATGGTATTGAGTACCGGATTGCTCGGCACACCGTCCTGACCCTGATACTGCTGTACCCCGAAGATGACGGCGGCAGCCACGGATGCAGCGATGGCATATTGCCCCACCTGCTGGCCGAAGCGGCGGATAAGCGGTATCACCTTGGCACCGGTTTTCACCTCGATAACGGTCGATGGTGTCGGCACGGGAGCCAGTATGGTGGGCTCATCTTCCAGCGCCAGCATGATGCTGTCGCTGAGATCCAGTTGCAGATTGACCGGCAGGTCACCCCGCATGGCATCACCGATCAGATGGTAACGAGACCAGGTGTCCTGCATGGAGGGATCCGTTCCCAGCTCATTCAGTACCTTTATCTCGCTCAGGTCGCCATCCATCAGGGCTGAGATTTGCTCTTTATTTGCCATAAGTTTGCCTGTCTTTCCCCAGTTTAATTCTCGATCAGAGGTTGCAGCTTTTTATCGATTGCTTCCCTCGCCCGGAAGATACGGGATCTCACCGTTCCAACCGGACAATCCATGATCTCTGCAATCTCTTCGTAGCTCAGCCCTTCCAGTTCACGAAGGGTGATCGCTGTTCTCAAGTCTTCCGGCAAGGCTTCTATGGCGGTAAACACGGTGCGCTTGATCTCATCAGTCAGCGTCAGGTTTTCCGGGGTGGCCACCTCTTGCAAGGCTTCGCCCCCACCATAGTATTCAGCCTCATCGGCTTCGACATCACTGCTGGGCGGTCTGCGCCCCTGTGAGGTCAGGTAATTTTTGGCCGTATTGACGGCGATCCGGTACAACCAGGTGTAAAACGCGCTCTCGCCACGGAATGTCGGCAACGCACGGTAAGCCTTGATGAAAGCCTCCTGCGCCACATCCGGCACATCGCCCGGATTGTTGACATACCTGGCCACCAGATTGACCACCTTATGCTGGTATTTTTTTACCAACAGGTTGAATGCATTTTTATCGCCACGCTGGACCCGTTCAACCAGCTGTTCGTCCAGTAGATTCTGGTCGCTCATCAGAGCCGTAAAACCCCCATCAGGTTATCGTTTTTCTTTTCCGGCCCTTTCTAAGCGCACAAGTTCAGACAGGAGGAATCAGAGAAAGTTCGCTTGTATCGAAAAAAATGTGATGCGGGCTGCATCACAACCCCCCTTGGGCTACCATGGGGCCAGTTCTTAATCCAGGCCAATGATACTTATGAAAGCAAGTGTTGAATACCTTTGCGACGTACTCATCATTGGCAGCGGTGCCGCCGGTTTGTCCCTCGCATTGCGATTGGCAGACCAGGCCAAAGTCCTGGTTCTGAGCAAGGGGCCCATCAGTGAGGGGGCCACTCTCTATGCGCAAGGAGGCATCGCTGCCGTGTTCGACGAGACCGACAGCATCGAATCCCACGTGAGCGACACGCTCAACGCCGGGGCCGGGTTGTGTGATCCGGCCGTGGTCGAGTTCACCGCCCGCAACGCCCGCGAATCCATCCAGTGGCTGATCCAGCAAGGGGTTCCCTTCGATCAGGAAGAGGATGCCGAAGGGGAATCCCACTACCACCTGACCCGGGAGGGGGGCCACAGCCATCGCCGCATCTTCCACGCGGCCGATGCCACCGGCAAGGCGGTCCAGCTCACCCTGATCGATCAGGTCCGCGCTCACCCCAACATCCAGTTGATGGAGCGCTTCAACGCGGTGGATCTCATCACCACCCGCAAGCTCGGCCTGCCGGGCAACAAGGTGCTCGGTGCCTATGTCTGGAACCGCAACGTCGAACAGGTCGAGGTGATCCGCGCCCGCTTCGTGGCGCTGGCCACCGGCGGCGCTTCCAAGGTCTATCAATACACCTCCAACCCGGATGTGAGCTCGGGCGACGGCATCGCCATGGCCTGGCGCGCCGGCTGCCGGGTGGCGAATCTGGAGTTCAACCAGTTCCACCCCACCAGCCTGTTCCACCCGGACGATCCCAACTTCCTGCTGACCGAAGCCCTGCGCGGTGAAGGGGCCTATCTGCGTCGCCCGGATGGCAGCCGCTTCATGCCGGACTTCGACGAGCGGGCGGAGCTGGCCCCCCGCGACATCGTTGCCCGCGCCATCGACCACGAGATGAAGCGTCTGGGTGCCGACTGCATGTATCTGGACATCAGTCACAAGCCGGCGGACTTCATCATCAAGCATTTCCCGACCATCCATGAGCGCTGCCTCGCGGTGGGCATCGACATCACCAAGGAGGCCATGCCCATCGTGCCGGCGGCCCACTACACCTGCGGTGGCGTGATGATCGATGGCAACGGCCAGACCGATATCCCGGGCCTCTACGCCATCGGCGAGGTGACCTACACCGGCCTGCACGGCGCCAACCGCATGGCCTCCAACTCCCTGCTCGAATGCGTAGTCTTCGCCCATCAGGCGGGGGCCGACATCCTGGCCAAGCTGCCCATGAGCGTGGCGCCACCGCGGCTGCCGGCCTGGGACGAGAGCCAGGTGGACGACTCGGACGAGCAGGTGGTGATCCAGCACAACTGGCACGAGCTGCGGCTGATGATGTGGGACTACGTGGGCATAGTGCGCACCAACAAGCGCCTCGCCCGTGCCAAGCGCCGCATCGATCTGCTCAAGCAGGAAGTACAGGAGTACTACGCGAACTTCCGGGTCTCCAACAACCTGCTGGAGCTGCGCAACCTGTTGCAGGTGGCCGAGCTCATCGTCAACTGTGCCCTGCAGCGCAAGGAGTCCCGCGGTCTGCACTACAACCTGGACTACCCGGACATGCAGCCGGACTCCAAGCCGACGGTGCTGACCCCGGAACGGGACTGACTCTGCGTTTCTGATGAGCCAAAACAGAGCCCGCGGACTGCACCTCTTATCCCGGACGACCCGGGACATGCAACCGGACTCCAAGCCGACGGTGCTGACCCCGGAGCGGGACTGAATTCCCACTCGTGCCCATCCAGATGACCCCGCCCCGGCGGGGTCATCTGTTTATGGTCGCCGGGTTGTGCCCTTATCGGAGGGAGTGAGGTGGATGGCGCGGGCCAGGATACGATAGTGTTCGGGAGCCAGGGCATCGGCGAAAAGCCAGAGCCGGGTGGCGGGCGCCCCTTCTGCAGTGAGGTAAAGCCCAAGCACCCCGGGCAGGATGCGGCTACGAGGATCGAGCCGATAGCGACGGCCCCGCCACTCCAGCCATTCCCCATCGTGGATCACTTCACCACAGACGGCACTGGCTCGCCCCCGGGCGAGCCAGAACCCCAGCAGCCAGCAAGGCAGGAACAGCCCCCACTGCCAGCCCTGAACAAGGCTGGCGGCAGGCCAGAGCAGCAACAAAAAGAGAAGGGACAGCAGGCGCAGCTGCTGGCGGGAGACGAGCACGGGCATGCTCACCCGCATGGAGGATCAGCCCTGGCGGTCGTGGCGGGCCTGGTTGCGCTCCAGGATCAGCGGGATCATGGCGGCGAAGGCAGGATCTTCCGGCACCCCGTGACCCATGCTCCAGCGAAACAGCTCGGGATCCTCGCGCTCCAGCAGGCGGATGAAGGTCTGCTGCTGCTCGTCACTCAGGCTGTCGAACTCGTGTTCAAAAAAGGGCATAAAGATGACGTCCAGCTCGAGCATGCCACGGCGGCAGGCCCACTTCAGGCGGGACTTTTCAATTGGGCTCAACATGGAACTCTCCTTACAAAGACTCGGGAATGGTAGCAGCTGGATTTTCCGGCTGACAAACATTCCTTACGTCTTTACCATGCAGGTCACATACTTTATGCCTTTGGACCACCACCGTGAGCCTGCTGACCCCTGTTCTGCCTGCCGAACCCAGCCTTTTCTCCTTGAGCGATCTCGCCATCACCCGTTTACGCGGCACGGATCGCGCCAAGTATCTGCAAGGCCAGGTCACCTGCGACGTCAACGCCTTGCAACCGGGCCAGAGCACCCTCGGCGGTCACTGCGATCCCAAGGGCAAGCTATGGAGCGATTTTCGCCTGCTCTGCCTGGAAGAGTCCCTGCTGCTGCTGACCAAGCCCTCGGTACTGGCACGCCAGTTGCCGGAGCTCAAGAAGTTTGCGGTCTTCGCCAAGGTGGAGATCGACGACTACCCGGGCAAGACGGTGGGCGTTGCGGGTCTGGGCAGCGATGCGTGGATCTCGGCCCAGTACGGCCTGCAGGAGACCGGCCTCATCGAGGGTGGCATGGCGGTGCGTGTGGAGGCCGATCGCTGGTTGCTGGTGAGCGAGCAACCCCTCGCCATCGCCCTGCCTGCGGCCGACGAGGCCCTCTGGTGGGGGCTGGATGTCAAGGCGGGGATCCCCCATCTGGAAGCCGTGCATCAAGGGGAATACATCCCCCAGATGTTGAACCTGCAGGCACTGGATGGCATCTGTTTCACCAAGGGCTGCTACATGGGCCAGGAAATTGTGGCCCGCGCCAAGTACCGCGGCGCCAACAACCGCGCCCTCTTCGTGCTGGCAGGCACCGCCACCGGCCCGGTCGCCAGCGGCGATACCCTGGAGATCCGGCTCGGTGACAACTGGCGCCGTAGCGGCATGGTGTTGAACGCCTGGCAGCAAGGTGGCCAGCTCTGGCTCACCGCCGTGCTGCCCAAGGACACCGAGGCCGATGCCGAGTTTCGCCTCAAGCAGGATGAGAGCGCTCATCTCACCCTGCAACCCCTGCCCTACTCCCTCGCCGACTGAGCCGCCATCCTGATCAACGGGGCACGCGCGCCAGCAGTGCCTCTTTGAGCCAAGCCCCCGCCTGCCCCAGCGGGCGGGCGCGATGCCACTGCAGCTCCAGCATCAACTCGGTCTGGCTGGCGAAATCCGGCTGCAACACCACCACTTCTCCCCGTGCCAGCGGCCGATGCAGCAGGAAGTCCGGTACGGATGCCCACCCCAGCCCCAGCTTGACCAACTCCAGGATCCCCAGATCCCCCTCGACCCACCACACCTGGGAAGAGAGACGGAAGCGGTTGCGCTCCGTCCCTTCTCGCCGCCCGGTCACCATCAGCTGGCGCGCCCCCTGCAAATCGCTCTCCCGCAGCGGCTCCTTGTGGGCAAGGGGGTGATCCGGGGAGACCACCAGCGGCATGCTGACCGCCCCCAGGGATCGTGCCACCAGTTCCCGCGCCGGCTGCATCTGTTGATAGCAGATGCCGAGCTGGGCCCGCCCGCTCTTGAGCAGTTCGGTCACATCATCCATCAGGGGAAACAGCAGCTCCAGCTCCACCGCCGGGTAGCGA
This sequence comes from Aeromonas veronii, assembly GCF_040215105.1. Taxonomy (NCBI): domain Bacteria; kingdom Pseudomonadati; phylum Pseudomonadota; class Gammaproteobacteria; order Aeromonadales; family Aeromonadaceae; genus Aeromonas; species Aeromonas veronii. The sequence goes on along the minus strand of NZ_CP157875.1, from coordinate 672,238 downwards.
GTGGCAAACTCCTCCAGCACGGCGCCGAGCCAGGGCAGGTGGGAGTCATCGTCGATGGCCAGGGTGAGGCGCGATTCGATGCCCACCGCCAGCTCGCCGGCGATGGCTTGCAGCCGCTCGCTCTGGGCCAGCAGGATCAATGCCTCCTGCTGGACCCGGCGGCCCGCCTCCGTCAGCACCGGGTAGCGGCCGCTGCGATCGAACAACTCGAGCCCCAGATCGATCTCCAGATTGGCGATGGCGGTGCTCACCACGGATTGGGCCTTGCCCAGACGACGGGCGGCACCGGAAAACGACCCCGTTTCCACCGCTGCCAACAGTGCCTTGAGTTGCTCCAGGGAGAGATTCATCAGCTTATGCCCTCATTCATCTATCTGTTTTAGCGATAGATACCAACGAGCATCCATGGCTTTTAGCGATTATAGTCGCCGTCATCATCTCAACCAACACAGAGGGACACACTCATGCGCAACACTCGCGATCGCCTTCGTCACGCCATCGGCTTCGAATTGATCGGCCTGTTGATCGCCGCCCCCCTGGCAAGCTGGGTCACCGGGGTCGGTCTCAACCACATGGGGCCCCTGGCCCTGTTCTTCTCGGTGGTCGCCACCGTCTGGAACTATGTCTACAACATAGGGGTGGATAAATTACTGCTGCGTTATCAAGGCCATACCCACAAGGTACTGTGGCAGCGAGTCCTGCATACGCTGGGTTTCGAGGGGGGATTGCTGACCGTGGCCCTGCCGGTGATGTGCTGGTGGCTCGACATCGGGCTGCTGGAGGCGCTGGTACTGGATATGGGCTTCGTGCTGTTCTACCTGGTCTATGCCTTCGTCTACAACTGGAGCTATGACAAGGTGTTCCCCATTCCGGGCCAACCGGCGCAGCGGGTACTGAACTAAAGAAGGGATTGAAAAGAAGTGACGAGGCACCATCATGCGGCAGGCATGATGGTGCTGATGGGGAGGTTGGGGCTCAGGCCCCGGCCTTTGCCTCTTCGACGGGTGTTTCGTCTTCCCCCGCTTCCTGTTTCAGCATGGCCTCGAGATCGCTCTGGTACTGGGTCAGCATGCGCTGGGCAGCCGTCATGTCGCCCTTGTGCAGGCGCTCAAACAGATGATGTTGCACCACACCACTCAGATACTCCACCGTGATGGGCAGTTCCAGAGCCCCCAGCAGCTCTTCTTTCTCCAGCTCGGCGTTGATCTCATCGGCACTGGTACGCAGCAGACCGGACAGTTGCACCAGCATGCGGCGCTCGCCCTCACGCAACAGGCTCAACATCCGGTTTCTCTGCTGCTCATTCTGTTGGGTCATACATTTCCTTACGTAAAAATGGGAATAAGCCAGCCCATTTTGCCCTCTCCTTTTCACAGCGTCTATCTCGGGCGCACCACTAATTTTCGTCCCCGGCGAAAGAGGCATGGCGGGTGCTATTTATCCCGGCGCTAGGTATAGTAGCCCTCTGGTTTATGGGCCTGTTTCACCCCTTTATGACGAGATTTTCACGCCATGACCGACGCTATTTTAGTGCTCTGCACCTGTCCAGATGAGGCCGCTGCCGATCTCATCTGCGATCAACTGCTAAGCCGGCGCCTCGCCGCCTGCATCAATCAATTGCCGGGACTCACCTCTGTCTATCGCTGGCAGGGGCAGATTGAACGAGCCCGGGAGATCCAGCTCATCATCAAGTCCAGCGCCGCCCTGTTCGAGCCCCTGCGCGAGTGCATCCTCGCACTGCATCCCTACGAGGTGCCGGAGATCCTGGCGCTGCCGGTCAGTCTCGGCCATCAGCCCTATCTCGACTGGCTCGCCGGGGAGACCGCATGAGACTGACCGCCCTGTTTACCCCTCTGCTGCTCCTGCTCAGCCTGCTGGCCAGCCCGGCGCAGGCCGCCAGCCAGGATCTGCTGAGCAGCCTCGGCATCGACACCGGCAGCCAGCCCCAGTTTCTGAAAGTCGATGAGGCCTTTCGTCTCGAGAGCAGCCAGCAGGGCAACCAGCTACGGCTGATCCTGCGCATCGCCGATGGCTACTACCTCTACCGCCACCGTTTCAGCTTCAAGGGAGAAAATCTCAGCTTCCAGCAACCCGGACTGCCCGCCGGCACCGAGCACGAGGACAACTTCTTCGGCAAGACCCGGGTCTATTACCAGGAGGTGCAGATCCCGCTTACCCTGACTGAGGTGGGCCAGGGGGCCAGCCTCACCATCAGCTATCAGGGTTGTACCGAGGGTCTCTGCTACCCGCCGACCGACAAGCGGGTCGAGATACAACCCCTCGTGAGCGAGGCCCCTCAAGATGGCATCAGGGACACCAGCCCCGCCGTCGACCAGCCCGCCAGCCAGCAGGATCAGCTGGCGGCCGCCCTTGGCAGCCAGGGTTTCTGGCTCAGCATCGCCGCCTTCTTCGCCCTGGGGCTGGGGCTCGCTTTCACTCCCTGCGTCTTCCCCATGTACCCCATACTGACCGGGATCATCGCCGGTGTCGGTGAACGCCTCTCCACCCGGCGCGCCTTTTTGCTCTCCTTCGTCTACGTACAGGGCATGGCCATCACCTACACCCTGCTTGGCCTAGTGGTCGCCTCGGCGGGACTGAAATTCCAGGCAGCCCTGCAGCACCCCTATGTGCTGATCGGTCTCTCGGTCATGTTCGTGCTGCTGGCCCTCTCCATGTTCGGGCTCTATACCCTGCAGCTCCCAAGCGGCCTGCAGACCCGGATCGTAGGACTCTCCAACCGCCAGCAAGGGGGCTCGGTAGTCGGGGTCGGCATCATGGGCATGATCTCCGGCCTGGTCTGCTCCCCCTGCACCACGGCCCCCCTCTCCGGCGCCCTCATCTACGTGGCCCAGAGCGGTGACCTCTGGCTCGGTGGCGCGGCCCTCTATGCCCTCTCCTTAGGGATGGGGCTGCCCCTGCTGCTGATCGGCACCTCGGGGGGCAAGCTGCTGCCCAGAGCCGGTGCCTGGATGGATGTGATCAAGCAGCTGTTCGGCTTTGCGCTCTTGGCAGTGCCCCTGCTGCTGCTCTCCCGACTGTGGAGCGACGAGACCAGCACCCTGGCCTGGCTGGTATGGGGACTGGCGCTATGCGCCTACCTCTATCACCACAACCAGCATCGCACCCATTCGCTGGGCAAGAGCCTGTGTGGCTTCGCCCTGCTGCTCGCCATGATGGGAGCCGTGGTGGTGGCAAAGGATCTGCTGTTGCCGAGCCAGGATGCCGCCGCGAGCACCCAGCGCGAAGTACCGCAGTTTATCCGCATCAAGACCCTGGATGATCTCAAGATCCAGCTCGCCGCCGCCCGCGGCAAGCCGGTGCTGCTGGATCTCTATGCCGACTGGTGTGTGGCCTGCAAGGAGTTCGAGCACAAGACCTTCAGCGACCCGGCGGTGCGTGCCCGCTTCGCCGACATGGTGCTGCTGCAGGCGGATGTCACCGCCAATGACGATGCCGACGTTGCGCTGCTCAACGGCCTCAACGTGCTGGGGCTGCCGACCCTCATCTTCTTTGACCGGGATGGCAACGAAGTGAACGGCCAGCGGGTGACCGGCTTTATGGGCCCAGCGGAATTCCTGGGTCAGCTGGACAAGCTGCGCTAGATGGAGTTGCGCCGCCTGTCACCGACGAACCCAGACCACCGTCAGTGGCTGGAAGAGGTCGTGCTGGCGACGCCCGCCTACAGCTGGCTGACCGAGGGCAAGGCACCCGACCCTGCGGATGCCCTGGCGATCCTCAAGGTCTGCCCACCCGGCATCTGGGAAGACGACAAGTTTGTACTCGCCGTGCTGGAGGGAGAGGAGCTGCTTGGCTGCGTCGATCTTGTCCGCGGTTATCCGGATGCGCAGACGGCCTACCTCGGCCTGCTGCTGTTGAAGGAGTGCTGGCAGGGACAAGGGATCGGCAGCAAACTGGTCGCACGGCTCATGGAAAGGGCGGCCGGCTGGGGTTGCAGCGCCATGCGGCTCGGGGTCATCGAAACCAACCTGCCCGCCCTGCATTTTTGGTCCAGGCACGGCTTCCAGCAGGTGAATCGCAAGCGGATCTCCGGGTTCAGCGGCGATACCCTGGTCATGAGCCGCACCGTCAGCCATCCCTGCCCCCTCTCCTCAGGCCAGCCATAGCGCGCTGATTTTTCTGAGCATCCCTTGTATCTCGCCCTCACCGTGGCAAACTTTGCCCCTTGTGTCTCGTATCATCCGGAGTTTCGATGAAAAAGTGGTTCATCCCCCTGCTCGCCTGCTGGCTCTATGGCTGTGATGCAGGCCCTGGTGAAGAGGCCATCCAGCGTCAGGTCACCGCCAAACTCCAGTCAGATGCGGACGCCAATCTGTTTGATATCAGTGACTTCGCCGTACTTGGCAAGGAAGAGCGGATGGAAGGGGTCTATCTGGTCAAGGTCGGCTACCAGCTGCATTTCAAGCAGGGACTGGCACAACTCCAGATCCTGCACGACGAAGATCTCGTCTATGACAGAGTCGGTCCCTTTCAGCAGGAAATGGGGCTGATGGAGCTGGAGCGCAAATACGGCGAGTTCGAAGCCGGTCAGGCGCTGGCGCAGGAGCGCGAAGTCTGGATGATGAAAACGGAGCAGGGCTGGCGCCTGGCCGAGCCCGGCCAGCCTCAGGACAGCCCCGCCTCCTGATCCCCCTTACAGCAGGTCTTTCAACCGATACCACAACATCCCCAGCGCCAGCAGGGGTGAACGTAAGGACGGCCCGCCCGGGAAGGTGATGTGGGGCACCTGGCTGAACAGATCGAATCCCCGACTCTCCCCCCTGATCGCCTCCGCCACCAGCTTGGCCGCCATGTGAGTGGCATTGAGACCGTGCCCCGAATAGGCCTGGGCGTAGAACACATTGGGGTGACCCGGCAGGCGCCCTATCTGGGGCAGTCGATTCGCCCCTATGCCTATCATGCCCCCCCACTGGAACTCGATGGCGGTGCCCGCAAGCTCCGGGAACACCCGCAGCAGCTTGGGCAGCATAAAGGCCTTGATGTCCTTAGGGTCACGACCGGAATAGTTGCAGGCGCCACCGAACAGCAGACGACCATCGGCGGAGAGCCGGTAGTAATCGAGCGCCACGTTCTGATCGCACACCGCCATATTCCGGGGCAGCAGGCGCTGACGCAGCCGCTTCTCCAGCACCTCGGTGGCGAGGATGTAAGAGCCCGCTGGCAGCACCTTGCCCCCCAGTTCCGGGTTGAGATCATTGAGATAGGCGTTGCAGCCGATCACCAGATAGCTGGCACGGCAGCGACCATGGGCCGTGGTGACCTGCACCTTGTCCCCATAATCGATGTTGAGCACTCTGGACTGCTCGAACAGAGAGACGCCGAGGCTGGCAGCGGCGCGCGCCTCCCCCAGGGCCAGGTTGAGAGGATGCAGGTGGCCCGAGCCCATGTCGATCATGCCGCCGATGTAGCGGTCCGATCCCACCACCGAGTGCATTTCATCCTTTGGCACCAGCCTGGTCTCATGCTGGTAACCCAGGCTCGCCAGATGGGCCAGCTCCTCCTCGAAGTCTGCCAGATGGCGCGCCTTGGTGGCGAGATCGCAATAGCCCCAGCGCAGATCGCAGTCGATATTGAAGTGCTCGACGCGATCACGCACCAGTTGCACCGCCTCCAGCCCCATCAGATCCAGCTCCCGGACCCCCTCCTCCCCGATCCAGCGGGCAAACTGGCTGGTGTCATGGCCGATGCCGCGAATGAGCTGACCACCGTTGCGTCCCGAAGCCCCCCAACCGATACGGTTCGCCTCCAGCAGCACCACCTTGTAGCCCGCCTCGGCCAGGTTGATGGCGGTGTTGAGGCCGGTGAAGCCGCCACCGATGATGCAGACATCGGCATCCAGCTCGCCGCCGAGTTCGGGCCACTGCTGATGATCGTTGCGGGTCGCCGCGTAATAGGAGGCCACGTGCTCCTGATGTCCATGTCTTCCTGTCTGCATGCTCAGCATCCTGCCTTGGTTGCATTCGTTTACTAAATTAAACGTTTCGTCATCGATAATACCCAGCCCCAGGATGCCATGCCAGCCCGCCCGGATCACAGAAATGCAAAAGGTGTCCCGAAGGACACCTTTGTGCGAGGCCGGCGATCCGCCCTGCCAGCCGCGCAATAAAAAAGGCGCCATGAGGCGCCTTTTTCTGCGATCTCGGTACTGATTACAGTACGTTGATGGCGTTCAGGTCGGAGAAGGCTTTCTCCAGACGCGCGATCATGGAAGTCTGACCGGCACGCAGCCATACGCGCGGATCGTAGAACTTCTTGTTCGGCTTGTCGGCGCCTTCCGGGTTGCCCAGCTGGCCCTGCAGGTAGGCTTCGTTGGTCTTGTAGAAGCCCAGAATACCTTCCCAGGTCGCCCACTGGGTGTCGGTGTCGATGTTCATCTTCACCACGCCGTAGGAGATGGATTCGCGGATCTCTTCCAGGGTGGAACCTGAGCCACCGTGGAATACGAAGTCCAGGGACTTGGCCGGCAGACCGAACTTCTCGGAAACGTATTTCTGGGAAGCGTCCAGAATGGACGGGGTCAGCTTGACGTTACCCGGCTTGTAGACACCGTGCACGTTGCCGAAGGAGGCAGCGATGGTGAAGCGCGGGCTGATCTTGGACAGACGCTCGTAGGCGTAAGCCACGTCTTCCGGCTGGGTGTACAGGGCGGATTGATCCATGTGGCTGTTGTCCACACCATCTTCTTCGCCACCGGTGCAACCCAGTTCCAGCTCCAGAGTCATGTTCATCTTGGCCATGCGTACCAGGTACTCACAGCAGATGTCGATGTTCTCTTCCAGAGACTCTTCGGACAGATCCAGCATGTGGGAGGAGAACAGCGGCTTGCCGGTCTCGGCGAAGTGCTTCTCACCGGCGTCCAGCAGGCCGTCGATCCACGGCAGCAGCTTCTTGGCAGCGTGGTCGGTGTGCAGGATCACGGGAACACCGTAGGCTTCGGCCACGGCGTGTACGTGCTTGGCACCGGAGATGGCACCCAGGATGGCAGCTTGCTGGCCTTCCAGCTTCAGGCCCTTACCGGCAGTGAACACGGCACCACCGTTGGAGAACTGAACGATGACCGGCGCTTTTACCTTGGCGGCCGCTTCCAGTACAGCGTTGACGGAGTCGGTACCGACGCAGTTGACGGCTGGCAGAGCGAAGCCGTTCTCTTTAGCGATGGCGAACACTTTTTGTACGTCATCACCGGTCAGTACGCCGGGTTTTACGAAGTCGAAAATTTTCTTAGACATGTTAAATCGTCCTGTTCTCGTATGCCGTTAATAAAAATGGGGGTTCATCACGAACCGGCACAGCGGTCACATGATAAACGAAACGGGAGGCTTTTGCCCCCCGCTTCGGGTCAATTAGGCTTTGGCGCGCTGTTCCAGAATCGCCACGGCCGGCAGTACCTTGCCTTCTACGAACTCCAGGAAGGCGCCGCCGCCGGTGGAGATGTAGGAGACCTTGTCGGCGATGCCGAACTTGTCGATGGCGGCCAGGGTGTCACCACCACCAGCGATGGAGAAGGCCGGGGAAGCGGCGATGGCTTCGGCGATCACCTTGGTGCCTGCGGCGAACTGGTCGAACTCGAACACGCCGACCGGGCCGTTCCACAGGATGGTCTTGGCGTTCATGATGATGTCGGCCAGGGCCTTGGCGGAATCCGGGCCGATATCGAAGATCATGTCGCCATCAGTCACGTCTGCGACAGATTTGATGGTGGCAGGGGTGGATTCAGAGAATTCTGCACCAACAACCACGTCGGTGGTCACCGGAATGTTGGTCTCGGCAGCCAGCTTCTTGGCGGTGTCGATCAGGTCGTGCTCGCACAGGGACTTGCCGACGTTGTGACCGGCAGCAGCGATGAAGGTGTTGGCGATGCCACCACCGACTACCAGCTGGTCAGCGATCTTGGAGAGGGATTCCAGCACGGTCAGCTTGGTGGAGACTTTGGAGCCGCCGACGATGGCAACCATGGGGCGCTCAGGCTTCAGCATGGCCTTGCCGAGGGCTTCCAGTTCACCGGCCAGCAGGGGACCAGCACAGGCAACGGGGGCAAACTGGGCCACACCATAGGTGGAACCTTCGGCGCGGTGAGCGGTACCGAACGCATCCATCACGAAGACGTCACACAGGGCGGCGTATTTTTTGGCCAGCTCTTCGGTGTTTTTCTTCTCGCCCTTGTTGAAGCGGCAGTTTTCCAGCACAACCAGCTCACCGGCGGCGACGTCGACGCCATCCAGGTAGTCTTTGGCCAGACGGACCGGGCAGGACAGTGCGTCTTTCAGATAGTTGACAACCGGAGCCAGGGAGAATTCTTCGTTGTATTCGCCCTCGGTCGGACGACCCAGGTGGGAGGTGATCATCAGCTTGGCGCCCTTTTCCAGAGCCAGCTTGATGGTCGGCAGGGTAGCGACGATACGTGCATCGGAAGTGACCTTGCCGTCTTTTACCGGCACGTTCAGGTCAGCACGGATCAGGACGCGTTTACCCGCCAGATCCAGGTCGGTCATCTTGATAACAGACATATTCAGTCCTCTATATTTTCAGGTAATGTTAAAAAAACAGTAACCTTGCACCCGTGCAGGCTCTCAGCCTGCGGCCATCATGGCCCGGGTGGTATCCAGCATCCGATTCGCGAAGCCCCATTCGTTATCACACCACATCAGCATCTTGACGAGGTTGGCATCGCTCACTCGAGTCTGGGTACCATCAATGATGCAGGAGTGTGCATCATGATTAAAGTCTACGGAAACCAATGGCTCTTCCGTGTAATCCAGAATACCGCTTAATGTACCTCTGGATGCCCGTTGCAGGGCTTGATTTACGTCACTAACTGTCACTTTTTTACGAACAGTGATGCTGAGATCCATCGCCGTGACGTTAATGGTCGGCACCCGCACCGCGATCGCCTCGAACTTGCCGGCGAAGTGGGGAAGGATACGCTCCAACCCCTTTGCCAGCTTGGTGTCCACCGGGATGATGGACTGGCTCGCCGCTCGCGTTCTGCGCAAGTCACTGTGGTAGGCATCGATGACTTGCTGATCGTGCATGGCCGAATGAATTGTCGTAATAGTACCACAATTGATCTCGAATTCTCGATGCAATGTTTCGATGACGGGCACCACGCAGTTGGTGGTGCAGGAGGCATTGGAGACGATCCGCTCCCGCCCCGTCAGGGTCTGGTGATTCACCCCGTAGACGATGGTGGCATCCACATCCGCATCCGCCGGGTGGGAGAACAGTACCTTGCCCGCCCCCGCCGCCAGATGCAGCTCCGCATCGGCCCGTGAACCGAACACCCCGGTACAATCGAGCACCACGTCCACCCCCAGCGCCCGCCAGGGCAGCCTGGCCGGATCCCGCTCGGCGAACAGGGGGATGAGATCCTCCCCCACCAGCATGCTGTTGCCCGCAAGCTGTACCGGATGGTGGAAGCGGCCGTGGCTGGTGTCGAAGCGGGTGAGGTGCACCATGGCCTCGGGGGCCGCCAGCTCGTTGATGGCCACTATCTTGATGTTGTTGTCGCGGCCGCTCTCGTAGAGGGCACGCAGCACGTTGCGGCCGATGCGGCCATATCCGTTGATGGCAATCTTGATCATGAAAACTCCGTGTCCTTGACGACAGGGGATGGGGTCGATGGCTGGCTCACGACAGCAGGGCATCCTTGAAGACGCCGCGAGCCAGCAGCGCCGCCCCGAACACCCCGGCGCTGTCCCCGAGGGAGGGCGCGATGATGGGGGTGGCGAAGCGGGGGTTGAACAGGAAGGGCAAGACGGTCTCTCGTCCGGCGGTATAGAGGCTCTGCACGTTGCCCACCCCGCCACCGATGACGATGACGTCCGGATCCAGAATGTTGACCACGTTGGCCAGCGCCTTGCCAAACAGCAGGTGCAGCCGGTCTATGGTGAGCTTGGCCACGTGATCGTGGGCGGTTGCCGCCGCAATCTGGGCCAGCGACAGGTGGCGCCTGGCCTTGGCCTCGTACCAGGCCTCCAGGGCCGGGCCGCTGATGAAGGTCTCGACGCAGCCACGCTTGCCGCAGTAGCACTCGGGGCCGTCCGGCGAGAGCACGTTGTGACCCCACTCCCCGGCGATGCCGTGGTGGCCGTTGAGGATCTGGCCGTTGATGACGATGCCGGAGCCCACCCCCGTCCCCATGATGATGCCGAACACGACTCTCGCATTCGGGTGGTGCTGGCGCACGGCGCCGAGGTGGGTCTCCGCCAGGGCGAAGCAGTTGGCGTCGTTGGCGATGAGCACGGGCACGCCCAGCCTGCGTTCCAGATCTTCCTTGAACGGCTTGTCGTTGAGTTCGGTGGTGTTGCAGTTCTTCATCAGCCCGGTCTGGGGATCCCGCGCCCCTGGCGTGCCCATGCCGATGATGCTGGGGCGTTGACCGAGTTTCTCGGCACATTCATCCACCAGCTTGGCAATCTGGCCGATCATGTGCTGATAGCCACCGCGACGCTCGGTGGGGATGCGATGTCGCAGCAGCACCTCGTCACCGTCCAGCACCACGCACTCACACTTGGTCCCGCCAAGGTCGATGCCCCAATCCCAAGAACCCTTGCTCATTCTGCCTCCTGCCATGGCCCGGCCCCCATTCAGGGCTCGCCGGCTGTCTTGTGTGTGACCCAGGGTCACCGATGGCGCAGTGTAACCCGAGCCAGGGCCCGGGTGTAATCCCCACGCATGACGGCGCCCAGTCGCGGATAGCAAAACGGGGCCAGCAGGCCCCGTCGTCATACGCATGTGACGGCCTCAGCGGCCGTGATACTGGGCAGAGAGCTCGTGCACCGCGTTCACAAAGACGCCGGCGTGCTCGGGATCCACGTCCTGGTGGATGCCGTGACCCAGGTTGAAGACGTGGCCGTTGCCCTGACCGAAACCGGCCAGGATGGTGGCCACCTCTTCACGGATGCGTTCGGGGGCGGCGTAGAGCATGGAGGGATCCATGTTGCCCTGCAGCGCCACCTTGTCACCGACCCGGCGCTTGGCGTCGGCAATGTCGGTGGTCCAGTCCAGACCCAGCGCATCACAGCCGGTAGCGGCGATCTGCTCCAGCCACTGGCCGCCGTTCTTGGTGAACAGGGTGACCGGTACCCGGCGACCGTCATGCTCGCGGATGAGGCCATCGACAATCTTGTGCATGTACTGCAGGGAGAAGTCGCGGTAATCCCGCGGGGTCAGCACGCCACCCCAGGTGTCGAACACCATGACCGACTGGGCGCCGGCCTTGATCTGGGCGTTGAGATACGCGATCACGCTGTCCGCCAGCTTGTCCAGCAGGAGGTGCAGGGTCATGGGTTCGGCGTACATCATCTGCTTGATCTTGGTGAACGCCTTGGAGCTGCCGCCCTCCACCATGTAGGTGGCCAGGGTCCAGGGGCTGCCGGAGAAACCGATGAGGGGCACTTCCCCCTTGAGCTCACGGCGAATGGTGCGCACCGCATTCATCACGTAGCCGAGCTCGTCTTCCGGATCCGGGATGGGCAGGGCCTGCACATCCGCCATGGACTTGATGGGGCGCTCGAAGCGCGGGCCTTCGCCGTGCTCGAAGTAGAGGCCGAGCCCCATGGCGTCGGGCACGGTCAGGATGTCGGAGAAGAGGATGGCGGCATCGAGCGGATAGCGGCGCAGGGGCTGCAGGGTGACCTCGCAGGCCAGCTCGGCGTTGCGGCACAGGGACATGAAATCCCCCGCCACGGCGCGGGTCGCCTTGTATTCCGGCAGATAACGGCCGGCCTGACGCATCATCCACACCGGGGTCATGTCCACTTCCTGGCGCAGCAGGGCACGCAGGTATCGATCGTTTTTCAGCTCTTTCATCCCAGTTCCTGAGTCATATCCAGCATAAAATGGCGGATATGATACCACTTTGTGTGGGGCTTAGGGCGGCTCAAACACAGAGTGGGGCCATCGGTGCACAAAGATGTGAAGGGGCGCAAACAAGCGCCCCTCATCCTCTTGGTCCGGACGTCGGTCAGGCGTCGCCGGCGAGGCACTGCTCAATCAGGCTGCGCGCTATGGTGCCGTGAGGGGGCAGGCGGGGCAGGCGGTCGGCTTCGAAGAAGTCGGCGGCCACCAGCTCCTCGTCCTGCACCTTGATCTCGCCGCTCTGGTAATCGGCGGTGAAGCCCATCATCAGGCTGTGGGGGAAGGGCCAAGGCTGGCTCGCCACATAGCGCACATTGTGCACCCTGATGCCGCTCTCCTCGAATACCTCCCGCGCCACGCACTGCTCCAGGTTTTCACCGGCCTCGACGAAACCGGCGAGCACCGTATACATGGGATCCTCCGCCTGATAGTGACGACGGTGGGCCGCCAGCAGGATGGCCGCTCCCTTGCGCACCGCCACTATGATGCAGGGGGAGATGCGCGGATAGACCACGTGCCCCTGCCCGCAGGCCATGGCCCACTCCCCCGCCTTCGGGACCATGGCGGCGCCGCACTCGCCGCAGAAGCGATGGCTGCGGCGGAAGGTGGCGAGCTGCCAGGCGCGACCCGCGAGGCGAAAGCCCTCCTCGTCCCCGGCCACCATCAGCTGGCGCAGGCCCGTCATGGCCGAGGTGTCGGCCTCTTCCCCCAGATCCAGCAGGTGGCAGGGCAGGCCCTCCCAGTGATCAAAGGGCTCGAAAGGGGCGTCCTGCAGCTCGGCGGGCAGCTGGCTACGACAACCCTGTGGGATCTGCCCCTGCCCGTCCAGCAGGACGAGGTGATCGCCCCCCAGCACGAACCAGCGGGCCTGTTCGGTCGATGACATAAGATGAAGACTCTCGTTGAGAAGAAGGTGCAGGGCACGGACGCATGCGCTCCATCTTACGGCCGCCCATCCCCGCTGGCGACCCGCCCCTTGAAAAAAGAGGGCCGCTTTCGCGGCCCTCTTTCATCCAACCCATGATGGTCGTCAGTTCATCCAGCGTTCGCTGCTCTTGCGACGACGGGGCAACATGGGGAGCAGAATGCCCAGCAGGATGCCGCCGCCCACCATGGCGCCGCCACGGATGAACCAGTCCATCTGCATGTCGTGCTCCTGGTTGTCGTAGCTCTGGGTCAGGGCCTCGTTCTGCTCCTTGAGGTTCCCCATCTCGTCACCCTGGCTGGCCAGCTGGGCCTTCAGGGTGGCGATCTCCTGGGTCTGCTCGGCAAGCTTGCCATCTTTTTCGGCGAAGCGGCGCTCGTTGTCGCCATTGAGGTTCAGCAGACGGGCCTTGGCCTCTTCCAGCTCCTTCTCCACCTGGGGCAGGCGCTCGCGCAGGCTGATCTGGCTCTGCAGCTCGCTGTTCTTGATCCAGCCCTCACGGCCACGACCGTCCACTATCTGGGTGAAGCCGGCCTCATTGTTGACCGTCTTGACCTCCAGGGACTCACCGGCCTTGACGCTGCCGAGGATCCGGTACTGGGTACCCGGGCCGTTGTGGATATAGGTAAAGATGTTGTCTGAAACATAACGGGTGTCGGCCAGTGCCTGTTGGGCACACAAGCAGATCAAAATCCCGAGAAGGGCGCGCATGGTCGATCGATTCTCTTCGTTGAGTTAGGTGACAGGCGGAATGTTAAGCTGCTGGCGGGTCAAAGGACAAGCAAAGAAAGATACCCTCCCCCGCCCTGAGCGCTGGCTCGCATCTTGTGCCTAACCCCACGCGACCATTCCAGACGCCGCCCCGGGGGTCGAACCGGGATCCGCCCCCCATTGGCTTCAATGGGGCCGCCTAGCGTTGCTGCAGCGCCTTTACCTCTTCCCGCAATGCCTTGATCTCTTGCAGCAACTGCTCCTGCTGCTCGTGCTGCCTGCGCCGCCACTGGCTGTCGTCCTCGCTGGTGCGGCCCGGATGAACAAACAGGCTGGCCATGAAACCACTGATGGCACCGAACAACCCGACCCCGAACAGGATCAGCAGGCTGGCGACGAAACGCCCCTCCTCGGTCTTGGGGACCAGGTCCCCGTAGCCCACGGTAGATAACGTGACGAGCGTCCACCAGAAGGCGTCATAGGGCGTCTCTATCTGGCTGCCGGGATGGCCCGACTCCAGCCAGAACATGACGCCAGAGCCGACCCCCAGCAACAGGAAGAACAGAAACAGAATACCGGAGATCGTCGTCTCGTTGCGCTCGCGGCGGAACATGCCGAGCAAATCTGGCCCGTCACGCAGCAGTTGATAAACGCGCCACAGCTGGATCAGCCGCGCCCAGCGCAGTTGCTCCACCATGGGCAGGCTGCCCGGCAGATAGAACCAGTTGGCCTTGAAGAAGGCCATCCGATCGGATGCCCGCACCCAGCCATAGGCAAAATGGGCGAGGAAGAAGTAGCAGATCAGGCTGTCGAGGTCATAGAAGAGTTGTCGGGTCTGGGGGCTCAGCTCCCCATACCCCCACCAGCGGGCGCCCACCAGGATGACGGAGATCACCGACAGAAACGCCATCAGCAGATCCGTGGCGCGCAGGTGACTTAAGTGATGTCGCATACATTTTCCAACTTTAAACGCAGTACCAAGTAACAAAAAGGAAGATAATGCCGATAGCCATGATGACAAAGGAAAAATGGACGTTGAAAGGAGAAAGATTATGCAGTTGAACTCGCTGGAACGGCGCATGAGCAATATCCGTCTGGTGCCCAAAGTGGTCCTGCTCATGGTGTTCAGCACCCTGTTGTTGCTGGTCAAACTCTGGTTCGATGCCAGCAACCTGGAGGCCACCCTGCTGGCCGAAGGCATCGAGGCCGCCAAGGCCAATGCCATCTCCGATCGCCTGCTCTGGACCGGCCTGATGGAGACGGCCCTGATGGGGGTGATCTTCGTCATCCTGCTGCTGACCGGCTCCCGCCTCATGGTCAAACAGGTGCACTACCTGGTGGGGCTGCTCGAGCGCTTCGCCCGCAAGGATCTCAGCCACAGCGTGCTGCTCAAGTCCCGCGACGAATTCGGTGACATCGCCAAGGCGGTGGCCCACTCCCAGGAGAATCTCAAGGAGGTGTTCGGCACCCAGCGTGTCGCCTGCAAGGAGCTCAACGACATCGCCTCCCAGGTGACCCTCTGCATGGAAGAGGCCAACGAGGCGATCAACGAGGAGTTCACCCAGATTGAACAGCTGGCGAGCGCCATGAGCCAGATGGTCGGCGCCATTCGCGAGGTGGCCGCCCATGCGGAGCAGGCCTCCCATGCCACCTCCGATGCCAGTGCCCTGGCCGAGGAGGGCAGCCGCTGCGTGGCCGCCACCGTCAGCACCATCGATACCCTGTCCGACAACATCCAGCGCTCCTCCACCGTGGTCAACGAGGTGGAGCACGGGGTGGATCGTATCGGCTCAGTAGTGGACACCATCCGCAGCATCTCGGAGCAGACCAACCTGCTGGCCCTGAACGCCGCCATCGAGGCCGCCCGCGCCGGTGAGGCGGGACGCGGCTTCGCCGTGGTCGCCTCCGAGGTGCGGGAGCTCGCCAACCGGGCCCAGGCCGCCACCGTCGAGATCCAGAAGATGATCGAGCAGTTGCAAGGCAATGCCCGCCAGGCCGTCGGCCTGATGGCCCAGAGCGTGCAGCAGGCGGACAAGGGGGTGGAGCAGGTGACCCAGGCTGGCGATCAGCTCGCCACCATAGTGCAGCGGGTACAGGGCGTGGCCGACATGAACCGCCAGATCGCCGCCGCCTCCGAGCAGCAGAGCTCGGTGGCCGAGGAGATGAGCGCCAACCTGGAGCAGGTCAAACAGGTGGTGGAAGGATCCGTGGTGGTGCTGCGGGAGCTGAAAGATGCCTCCGAACTGGTGGAGCACCACAGCCAGACGCTGGACAACCATATCCAGGCCTTCAAACTTGCCTGACCGGCACATGCTGGTATGTTGAGAGGCTCCGCAAGGAGCCTTCTTTTTTGAACGCCACGGCAAGGAGCCAGGATGCAACTCTGCGACAAGACCAGACTGGAGATCAGCGACGACAAGGGGCGGCTCGACGTGCCGCTGATCCACCGCTTCCTGTCCGAAGAGGCTTACTGGAGCCCCGGCATTCCGTTTGCCACCGTGCAGCGGGCCATCAACCATTCCCTCTGCTTCGGCGGCTACCTGGACGGTCAGCAGGTCGCCTTCGCCCGGGTGATCACGGATCGGGCCACTTTCGGCTATCTCTCTGACGTGTTCGTGCTACCGGCCCATCGCGGTCAGGGCCACAGCAAGACGCTGATCGCCGCCATCCTCGCCCATCCCGAGTTGCAGGGGCTGCGCCGTCTCATGCTGGCCACCGCCGATGCCCACGGACTCTACGCCGGCTTCGGCTTCACCGCACCAGCCCGGCCAGAGAGCCTGATGGAGCAATACGACCCCGATATCTACCGGCGCCCCTGAGCTCCGCGGACTGCGGTTTCTCACCGGTCAACATCTCTTGCCCCCGACCGGTGACGGTACGTCACCGCGACACCGGATGGGATCGCCGGCACGCCGATCGCCCATCCCACTGTGCCGAGCCCCGCGGCGATGATAGATTGGCTGCCGGCGTTTCCCTTTTCTTCGCAGACCCGTTAATCACAAGGACGGCAACCGTGGCCCAGCATGATTCTCTCTCTCCCGCGTCTCTCCCCTCTCTCCCGCCCCTGCTGCACGAGCAGGCCAGCCGCCAGTGGCAGCGGCTGCTCGCCCTGGTGCCGGCCTACGGGGAGCTGCCCGCCGGGCAGCAGCAAACACTGCTTGTCTTGCTCGGGCTCTCGGATTTCATCGCCGATTCCCTTATCCAGCAGCCGAGTCTGCTAAAAGAGACCCTGGAGAGCGGCGATCTTGCCAAGGCCGAACGCTGGCCCGCCTACGAGGGGGATCTCGCCTCCCTGCTCGCCGAGATCCAGGACGAGGAGGCGCTCAAACGGGTGCTGCGCCAATTCAGGCGCAGCCGCATGCTGGTGATCGCCTGGCGCGAGCTGCTGGGGCTGGCGGCGGTGGAGGAGAGCTTCATCCATCTGACCAAACTGGCGGATGCCCTCATCTGCTCGGCCCGCGACTTGCTCTATGCCAAGCAGTGCAGCGAGCTCGGCACCCCGGTGGATGGCAACGGGGATCCCCAGCCCCTGCTCATCCTCGGCATGGGCAAGCTCGGCGGCGGCGAGCTGAACTTCAGCTCCGACATCGACCTTATCTTCACCTTCCCGGAGAACGGCTACACGGTCGGCGGACGGCGGGAACTCGCCAACCAGCAGTTCTTCATCAAGCTCGGCCAGCGCCTCATCAACGCCCTGCACCAGCCGACCCAGGACGGCCAGGTGTTTCGGGTCGACATGCGGCTGCGCCCCTTCGGCGAGGCGGGGCCACTGGCCATCTCCTTTGCCGCCATGGAGGATTACTACCAGCACCACGGCCGCAACTGGGAGCGCTACGCCATGGTCAAGGCGCGGGTGCTAGGGCCCCAATGCGAGCATGCCCAGGCCCTCACCGAGCTGCTGCGCCCCTTCGTGTTCCGCCGCTACATCGACTTCGGGGTCATCGACGGCCTGCGCCAGATGAAGGCGATGATCGCCGCCGAGGTGCGCCGCAAGGGGCTGGAGGGCAACATCAAGCTCGGCGCCGGCGGCATTCGCGAGGTGGAGTTCATCGCCCAGGCGTTGCAGCTCATCCGCGGCGGCCGTGAGCCCGCCCTGCGGGTGCGCCACCTGCCCGAGGCGCTGGCTGCCATCGCCCAGGGGGGAGCCCTGGAGCCCGAGCGCACCGAGCGCCTGCTCGGCGCCTATCGCTTCCTGCGCCGGGTCGAGAACATCCTGCAGGAGATTGGCGATCAACAGACCCAGACCCTGCCCACCGAGGAGCGGGATCGGCTGCGGCTGATCACCTCTCTGGGGTTTGATGACTGGGCCGCCTTCATGGCGCACCTGGACGAGGAGATGGCCGCCGTTCACCTGGAGTTCGTCGCCGTAGTAGGGGAGGAAAAAGAGGCGCCCGCCCATCTGGAGCAGCTCTGGCTCGATCTCTGGCGCACCGAGCTGGACGCAACCGAGCTGGCGAGCCTGCTGACCGGCCAGGGAGTGAGCGAGCCAGCCCCCCTCTGCGCCGCCCTGCTGCGTTTCAAGGAGGAATACAAACGCCGCCAAGTCGGCCCCCAGGGGCGGATCGCCCTGGACTGGCTGATGCCCGAGCTGCTGCGGCTGGTAGTGGCAAGCCAGGAGCCCGCCCGCCTGTTCGAGCGGGTCTGCACCCTGCTCACCCGCATCTTCACCCGCAGCGCCTATCTGCAGTTGCTGGCGGAAAACCCCGCCGCCCTGCGCCAGCTGGTGCGGCTGTGCGACGCCAGCCACCTGGTGAGCGAACAGCTCGCCCGCTACCCCATCTTGCTGGACGAGCTGCTGGATCCCCAGCACCTCTACCACCCCACCCCGCTGGATCAGTACAAGCCCCAGCTGCGCCAGTTCCTGCTGCGCATTCCCGAGGAGGATGTGGAGCAGCAGATGGAAGCCCTGCGCCAGTTCAAGCAGGTGCAACTCTTGCGCATCGTGGCGGCCGATATCGCCGGTGCCCTGCCGCTGATGAAGGTGAGCGATCACCTCACCTGGCTGGCGGAGGCCATCACCGAGGAGGTGGTCAATCAGGCCTGGGTCCAGATGAGCGAGCGCTATGGCGTGCCCCCCGAGGTCACCAGTGACCGGCGCGGCTTCGCCGTGGTGGCGTACGGCAAGCTCGGCGGCATCGAGCTCGGCTATGGCTCGGATCTGGATCTCGTCTTCCTGCACGGCGGCGATCCCAACGGCTATACCGATGGCCGCAAGCCCATCGACAGCCGCCAGTTCTACCTGCGCCTGGCCCAACGCATCCTGCACCTGTTCAGCACCCGCACCCCGTCCGGCATCCTCTACGAAATAGACATGCGGCTGCGCCCGTCCGGCGATTCGGGGTTGCTGGTCTCCTCCCTCGCCGCCTTCGAGCAGTATCAGCAGCAGGAGGCGTGGACCTGGGAACATCAGGCCCTGGTGCGGGCCCGCCCCATCTACGGGGATGACGCCGTGGTCGCCGAATTCGTCCGCATCCGCCGGGCCGTACTCGCCAGGGAGCGGGATCTGCCCACCCTGGCCAGGGAGGTGCGCGAGATGCGCCACAAGATGCGGGATCACCTGCTCAAGGCCAGCGAGGGGGAGTTCGACCTCAAGCAATCCCCCGGCGGCATGGTGGACATCGAGTTCATCGCCCAGTACCTGGTGCTGGCCCACGCCAGCGGCGAGCCGGACGCCCTGACCCGCTGGTCCGATAACGTGCGCATCTTCGACGAGTGCGTCATGGCGGGGGTGCTGACCCTGGAGCAGGCGGAGGGGCTCAAGCACGCCTATCTGGAGATCCGCAACCTCGGCCATCGCCTCAACCTCTCGGAGATCTCCCGCAAGGTCAGTGACGACCAGTTGCTGCCAGAACGCAGCCTGGTCGAGGCCGTCTGGCAACAACTGCTGGGGGAGTGAACGTCATGTCTGCACTGCAAAGAGGGGCGCCATGGCGCCCCTCTTTTGCGATTCTCCGCCAGCGACCGCCGACTCAACGCCCACCGGCCACATCGATAAAGGTGCCGGTGGCGTAAGAAGCCTCATCCGACAATAGCCAGGCGATGGCGGCAGCAACTTCTGCTGGCTGACCACCTCGTTGCAGCGGAATATTCCCCTTGATGCGATCGACGCGGCCGGGTTCGCCACCGTCGGCGTGCATCTCGGTATAAATGAACCCGGGCCGCACCCCGTTGACCCGAATCCCCAGTGCCGCCACCTCCAGCGACAGCCCCCGGGTCAGCACGTCGATGGCCCCCTTGGAGGCGGCATAGTCCACATACTCACCGGCGGAGCCCAGACGGGCGGCGGCGGAGGAGACGTTGACGATGGCCCCTCCGGCCGTCATCCGGCGCACCGCCTCCCGGCAACAGAGGAAATAGCTGGTCACATTGGTGCTCATAGTTTTGTTGATGCGCTCGGCGCTCATCTCCAGCACTTTCATCTGGGGCTGCAGGATGCCGGCGTTGTTGACCAGATGGGTGAGGGGGCCAAGTCGCGCGTCCATCTCCTCGAACAACCGCACCACCTCGGCCTCCTGACTGACATCCGCCTGCACGGCGATGCAGGGGACGCCGCAACGCTCGCCAAGCTCCGCCGCCAGCGCCTCGGCGGCGGCACGATTGCGATGATAATTGAGGCAGAGCCCATAACCCTGCTCCGCCAGATGGCGGGCCGTCGCGGCCCCTATCCCCCGGCTCGCGCCGGTGATCAATACCTTGCCTCTCATTCCCCCTCCCTGTTCATTGATGGCCATCCGGCCTGTGATACTACTCCATGAAGCTGTAGCGGCAAGGGAAACACCGCCCTTCCTGGGGATCCGGCGCTGCTCGTCAGCCCAGTACTGGCGGGGCCTGCAGGATTTTTTTCAAAAAAGATGCATGTTGCCTGAATGTAAATGGCGCTCGCCACGGTCTTGTTCAATGAGCGTCGTCATCGCGACCCCAGTGATCCAGGCATGAGAACCGGATCGTAATGAAGGGTCAGTGAGCCACTCCTCCAAAACACAGTACCGGAGGCCGCGCCTCACCAGATGACGTCACACGGACACTCGGCCAATACGGGCAGAGTGACGGCATGACCCAAGGAGAACGACATGCACGCAACCCGCAAAACCCTCAACTGTCTGGCCGGCGCCGCACTGGCCATGGCCGCCGTCTCCCTCTCTGGCACCGCCATGGCTGCCAATACCGGGCAACACGGTGAAGACCAGGTGCACTGCTGGGGAGTGAACAGCTGCAAGGGCCACAACGATTGCAAGACTGCCAAGAACAGCTGCAAGGGGCAAGGATCCTGCAAGGGCCAAGGCTTCCTCAGCATGACCCGGGAAGAGTGCAACGCCAAGGGTGGAAAAGTCCGCTAAGCTGACCACACGCTCTTGCCATGGCCGGCCCCTGTAAAGGGTTACCGGCCTGTTTTTTAACGGCCTTTTCGCCCAAGGAGTCTGGATGGATCACTTTCCCTGGCTAGGTTTTGGTCTGGGCCTCAGACCCCCTCACTTTCAGGATGTGCTGGATGGCGCCAGGGGCGTCGACTGGTTCGAGATCCTGTCCGAAAATTTCATGGTGGCGGGGGGCAAGCCCCGTCACTATCTCGATCGCGTGCGCGCCGACTACCCCATCGTCATGCACGGGGTTTCCATGAACATCGGCTCGGCGGATCCCCTCGACATGGATTACCTCGCCCGTCTGCGGGAGCTGATGCGCAGCGTGGAGCCCGTCTGGCTGTCGGATCACCTCTGCTGGACCGGCGCGGGCGGCCAGAGCAGCCATGACCTGCTGCCCCTGCCCCTGACGGACGCAGTGCTGACCCATCTGCTCGATCGCATCGATGCGGTGCAAAACTACCTCGGCCGCTCCCTGGTGCTGGAGAACGCCTCCACCTATCTCGCCTTCCCGGGGGACGAGTATCTGGAGCAGGACTTTCTCAACCAGCTCAGCCGCCAGAGCGGATGCAAACTGCTGCTCGACATCAACAACATCTATGTGAGCAGCCGCAACCACGGCTTCGATGCCAACGCCTATCTGGACGAGATAGATACCGAGGCCGTGGTGCAGTTCCACCTCGCCGGTCACAGCGATTACGGGGACTACGTGATAGACACTCACGACCACCCCATCGTCGACCCGGTCTGGGCCCTCTACGAGCGGGCGGTGCGCCGCTTCGGCCCCGTCAGCACCATGATAGAGCGCGACGATCACATTCCCCCCTTCAGTGATCTGGTGGCGGAGCTGAACCAGGCGAGGGCCATCGCCGCCCCCCACTGGCCCGCTGCCAGCCAGGCGGCATCAGCCCGTGCCGAGGTGCCCCATGCCGGTGCCCGCTGAACTGCAAGCCCTGCAACTGGCCTTCATGCAAGGCCTGCAGCAGCAGCCGGAATCCGCCCCCGTCCCCCTGGTCGAAGGGCATCTGCCCACCTCGCTGCGCTGGCACATCTATGCCAACGCCTACCAGAGCCGGCTGCTGGAGTGCCTGCAAGAAGACTTCGAACAGACCTGGGCCTATGTGGGGGATGACCTGTTCGAGCAGTGCTGCCTCGGCTATCTGACCCAGCATCCGCCCCACGGCTGGACCCTGCGCACACTCGGCGCCGGCTTCCCCCACTATCTCGAGCAGGTCCTCGACGAGCATCGCCAGGTGGCGGAGCTCGCCGAGTTCGAATGGCGGCTGCGGGCCGCCTTCGACGCCGCCGATACCGCCCCCCTGACCCTGACCGACATCCAGCAACAGCCTGCCGAGTCCTGGCCCGGCATGCGTTTCGTGCCGGTGCCTTCAGCCGACCTGCACCCCCAGTACTTCAACACCCTGGCGGTGTGGAAGGCGCTCAAGGCGGAGCAGGCCCCGCCCCCCCCTGGTCGTCAGGAGCAGGCGAGTCTCTGCCTCATCTGGCGGGACGGCGAGCGCCTCAGCCGCTACCGCAGCCTGGAGCCCGATGAGGCGGCGGCGGTGCAGGATCTGTTCCGAATAGCGACCTTTGCCGATCTCTGCCTCCACCTTGGGGAGCGGCTGGGGGAGGAGGTCGCCGCCTTTCGGGCGGGTTGCTTCCTGCAGCTCTGGCTCGCCGAGGGGCTGATCGGCGGGTATCGGCAGGACTGAGCTGCGCAGACAAAAAAACGGGCCCACTGGGCCCGTTTTCGTGATCGTCAGATGAAACAAGAGGTTACTTGAACAAGCCCTTGAGCAGCTGATCCGCCGCACCCTTGATCCCTTCGTCGCCGGCCTTGTCTCCCAGCAGTTTCTTGAGACCCCGCTCGGCCTCTTTCCTGGCCTTCTCTTCCAGTACCTTGTTGTTGCTGAGCAGCGCCTTCACATCGAGCTGGTAGCTCGGCGCCTGCCAGTGGCCGCCGATGCGCACCGGTATGGTGATGTCTTTGAGCTCATCCACCGTCTTGCCCCCCTGCCCCTTGCTGCTCTCCACCACCGAGGTGAGGAACAGGAAGTCGAGGGTCTCGGGCACCAGGGCGGTCTGCCCCTGCCCCTTCACCCGCAGCGCCGGGGCCGCCAGCTGGATGTCGTTGCTGCTGGCGATGCCGTTCGCTATCTGGAAGCGGGCGCTAAGGTCGCTAAAGTCGGTCTTGCGCACCTCCTTGACCTGCTCGGCGCCCTTGCCGGTCAGGGTGGCCCGCGCCTCGCGGATCATCTGGGCGAGGTTGATGCCATGCAAGGCACCATCGCTCAGCTTCAGGCTCACCGTGCCCTGCATCTGGCTGCGCAGGGCCTGCTCGGAGAGGCCGCGCCCCTGCACCTGGATCTCCAGATCCCCCTTGCCCTCCAGCTTGTCGTTCTGGGCCAGGGTCTGCAGCAGCGGGCGTATTTCCACCCCCTGGATCTGCTTGTGTACCCGGTAGCTGGCGGGTTGCTGACGGGCATCGACCACCCCTTCCGCACTGACCTTGCCTCCGGCCACTCCGGCGACGAAGCGCTTGAGAGTGAGTTGACCACCATTGAGGGCCAGTTGCAGATCGACGGCGCTCAGATCCAGCCCTTTCACCTTCAGACCGTCCAATTGCAGCTCACCGGCCAGATCCACCTTCTTGAGGGCACTCAAATCAGGCTCTGCACTGGAGAGGGCCCCCTTGGCGGCCCCGCTGCTGGCAGCTGGCGCCGGTGCAGCGGCAGTGGCAGTGGCCGCAGCCGGTTTGGCGCCCTGCGGCTGACCCAGCCAGGCATCGAGATCCAGCTTGTTGCCCTTGAGATCAAAATCGACGTTGGGCACAGCCCCCAGCCTGACCGTCCCGTTGCCGCTCAGCAGCAGATCAT
Source organism: Aeromonas veronii (assembly GCF_040215105.1). Taxonomy (NCBI): domain Bacteria; kingdom Pseudomonadati; phylum Pseudomonadota; class Gammaproteobacteria; order Aeromonadales; family Aeromonadaceae; genus Aeromonas; species Aeromonas veronii. Next base: position 648,491 of record NZ_CP157875.1, on the reverse strand, counting down.
CGGCACCCATCACCAGGTTGCTCAGGGTCACCGTCTGCTTGTCCAGCTCGGCGCGGGCAAAGCCAGCCAGCTTGAGAGAGAGAGGCGCACGGGGCAGGCCTTCCCCGTCCAGCTTGGCGGACAACACCGCATCCGACACCTCCACCAGCTGGAGGCTCTGGTCGACCTTCGCCTTGAGGGTCCCCTCGAGAGAGCCTGCCAACGTTGGTTTGGCCGCCTCTCCCTGGGCGCCGTTCAGGCTCAGGGTCAGACTGCTCCACTCACCCAGTGCCACTCTGTCGGCCTTGAGATTGAAGGCATCGAGCCGCTGGCCGGGAGCCCCTAGGCTGCCGCTCAGCGCCAGCCCCTTGAGTTCGCTCTCCTTCTCATCCTGCGCCAGCTTGATCTCGGCCTGTCCCTTGATGTCGAAGAGCAGATCACCGCGCGCGCCCTTGGCGGCCAGGGTCACCGGGACCCATTGCCCCAGGGTCAGCTGACCCAGGGTGAGATCCAGCCGTTCCAGACGGGAGACGAGGCCGTTGCGATCATCCTGCACCAGGGCGCTGGCCTGCTCGAGGGAGACCCCCTTGAGGGAGACCTGCCAGGGGGTAGCGGCATCAGCAGGGCTGGCGGAGACCGCCTCGTTTGCCGGCGCTGCTTTGCGTTCATCCTTGACCAGATCCGTCAGGTTGCTGCTGCCGTCAGCCTTGGTCTGGATGAAGAGGTGGGCACCATTGAGCGTCACCTCACCGATGTCGAGCCGATTGGAGAGCAGAGGCAGCAGGGCGACCGAGGCTTCTCCCTGCGCCACCCGCACCAGATCCGGCTCGGCAAAACCGGCGGGATTACGCAGGGCCACCCGCTCGAAACTGAGACCGAGACTCGGCCAGAAGCGCCAGCCGATGTCCCCTTCCATCACCAGTTCGCGGCCCGTGTTCTTGCGTACCTGTTCAGCCAGCTGGGGCTTGAACTGGTTCGGGTCGATCAGGCTGACCAGGGCGACGATGGCCACCAGGGCGGCCAGCGCCAACCCCAGCACTATGTAGATGATCTTCTTCACCATGATGTCCTCAATGCAGATCCTGTCGCCGACTATACCATCGGGGGGATAACAGAGGGCAAGGCGGAACCAAAACCGGCAAATGGCGAGACAGGGATGGTCGCGCCCGCCCGCTTGGTGGAGCCCACGCAACGAAAAGGGCCCCGCAGGGCCCTTGGTCATGGTCGGCGCGGCGGATGCCCGCCCTCTCACCCTGCTCAGGGTTGCAACGGCAGCTGCCGGTAACCCATCTCATAGAGAGTGAAGGCATAGAGATCCGCGCTCTGCTCGATGAGCTTGGTGACCGGCGTGCCCGCCCCGTGCCCCGCATTGCTCTCGATGCGAATGAGCTGGGGGTGAGGGCCCTCGTTGTCCGCCTGCAAGGTGGCGGCGAACTTGAAGGAGTGGGCCGGCACCACACGATCGTCGTGATCCGCCGTGGTCACCAGGGTCGAGGGATAACTCACCCCCTTGCGCAGATTGTGCAGGGGGGAGTAGCCCTTCAGGTACGTGAACATGGCCTCGCTGTCGGCGCTGGTGCCGTAGTCATAGGCCCAACCCGCCCCGGCGGTGAAGGTGTGGTAGCGCAGCATATCGAGCACCCCCACCGCCGGCAGGGCGACCCGCATCAGATCCGGGCGCTGGGTCATGACGGCGCCCACCAGCAGGCCACCGTTGGAGCCGCCACGCACCGCCAGCTTGTCGGTACTGGTGTAGCCCTCGGCCTTCAGGTATTCGGCCGCCGCGATGAAGTCGTCGAACACGTTCTGCTTGTTCATCTGGGTGCCCGCCAGATGCCAGGCCTGACCGTACTCGCCGCCACCGCGCAGGTTCGCCACCGCGTAGATACCCCCCAGGTCCAGCCAGCTCGCCACCGAGACGCTGAAGCTCGGAGTCAGGCTCACATCGAAACCGCCGTAGCCATAGAGGATGGCGGGGTTGCTACCGTCGAGTTTGAGCCCCTTGCGATAACTGATGATGAGCGGCACCCGGGTGCCATCCTTGCTCTGGTAGAAACGCTGCTCCGAGACATAATCCGCGGGATTGAACGGCGCCGCCGAGGCGCGGTAGAGGCTGATGTCACCGCTCCTGGGGGCCAGTCGGTAGAGGGTCGGCGGCTGGGCATAGTTCTCGAAGCCGAAGTAGATCTCCGGGTCATCGTGCTTGCCGTTGAAACCGCTGACGCTACCGGGGCCAGGCAGTGCAATATCCCGCACCTTGTTGCCGTCATGGTCGAACTGCTCGACCCGGGCAGTGGCATCCACCATATATTCCGCAAAGAGATAGCCGGCGCCGCTGTGCACCGTCAGCACCTGGGGCCGCTCGGGGATGAGGTCACGCCACTGTTGGGGTCCCGGGTTGCTCGCATCCACCGTCACCAGCCGGCCATTGGGGGCGCCGCGGTTGGTCTGCAGATAAAGCGTGCTGCCCTTGTTGTCCACCAGGCTCACATCCGCATCCAGCTCCCCCTGCACGGTCAGGAGCGGGGCATTGTCCTGGGTCAGATCCTTCACATAGAGGCGATTGCCCGAGGTGGAGTTCGCCGCCGAGATGAGCAGGTAGCGGTCATCCTCGGTGACGCTGGCCCCCACGTAGCGGTGCTTTTGGGCCGGGATGGCGCCAAACACCAGCCGATCATCTTCCTGGGCCGTGCCGAGGCGATGGAAGTAGACCTTGTGCTGATCCGTTTTGGCCGACAGCTCGCTGCCGTCCGGCTTGTCATAGCTCGAATAGAAGAAGCCCTCGTTGCCAAGCCAGCTGATTCCGCTGAACTTCACGTCCTTGAGGGGCGCCTCCAGGGGCTGCTTGCTCTCCACGTCCATCAGGTGGATCTCGCGCCAGTCGCTGCCGGCGAGTGACAGGGAGTAGGCCAGCCGCTTGCCATCCCGGGAGAAGCTCAGCTGATCCAGCGCCGTGGTGCCGTCGGTGCTGAGGGTATTGGGATCGAGGAATACCTCGGCGGGCTTGCCCGGTGCCTGGCGCCACAAGACGTTCTGGTTCTGCAGGCCATCGTTCTTGAAGAAGTAGTGGTAGCGCCCCTCACGAAACGGCGCCCCCTCCTTGGCATAGTTCCAGGAGGCGGCGAGCTTGTTCTTTATCGCCTCCCGAAACGGGATCCGGGCCAGATAGTCCTGGGTCACCGCGTTCTGGGCCTTGACCCAGGCCTCGGTCTCGGGGCTGCGGTCATCCTCCAGCCAGCGATAGGGGTCGGCCACGGCCTGACCGAAATAGTGATCCACCTGATCGCTCTGGCGGGTGACGGGGTAGTGAAGGCGCGCTTTCCCTGACATGGCATCCTCTTGAGTGGGGTCAGACTGGCCACTGCAACCGGCGAGCAGTGACAGGGCCAGCAGACTGACGATGGATCGCATCGAGGCAACTCCCTGCTGTTCGAATGAAACAGGCAGGTTAGCAAAGAGTGGCGGCAGCCCCAACCCCCCAGACCCGCATAACGGCCATGCCAGTTCGGCGCGCCTCATAGCCATCTTTTCACTTTGGTTTGCCGCTTTATTTTGTTTGTTATCCGGCACTTGGGTCACAGGATGGCATAACAGACCACGCCAGACGACCCGCTCAGGATAATCCATGCCCTATAGCTATCTCTCACATCTGCGTTGCAGCAAGACAGGCGAAATCCATGATGCCGACCAGCCCCAGCAACTGAGCCGGGTCGGGGCCCCGCTGCTCGCCAGCTACGATCTCGATGCCCTGAAAAAGGCCTGGCACCCGGCCGCCCTGCTCGGCCGCCCCGCCAGCCTGTGGCGCTACCACGAGCTGCTGCCGGTGCGCGATCCCGCCCAGGTAGTAACCCTGGGGGAGGGCTTCACTCCTCTGCTGCCCCTGCCGACCCTCGGCAAGCAAATCGGCATCCCGGATCTCTGGATGAAGGATGAGAGCATCATCCCCACCGGCTCCTTCAAGGCCCGCGGCGCCGCGGTCGGCCTCTCCCGTGCCCGCGAGCTCGGCATCGCCCATTTCGCCATGCCCACCAACGGCAACGCCGGCGCGGCCTGGGCCCTGTACGGTGCCCGCGCCGGCCTGCGCAGCACCATCGTCATGCCCCAGGCGGCCCCCGCCATTACCAGGCTGGAGACCTCGCTGGCCGGTGCCCGCCTCTATCTGGTGGATGGCCTCATCAGCGACGCCGGCCGCCAGGTGGCCCAGGCGGTGGCGGAACAGTCCCTGTTCGACGCCTCCACCCTGAAGGAGCCCTATCGCATCGAGGGCAAGAAGACCATGGGGCTGGAGATCGCCGAGCAGCTCGGCTGGACCCTGCCGGATGCCATCCTCTACCCCACCGGTGGCGGCGTCGGCCTCATCGGCATCTACAAGGCGCTGCGGGAATTGCAGGAGCTGGGCTGGGTTCAGGGCCCCCTCCCCCGACTGGTGGCGGTGCAATCGAGCGGCTGCGCCCCCATCGTCCAGGCTTGGCAGCAGGGAGCGTCAGAATCGACCTTCTGGCCCGACTCCCAGACCCTGGCCTTTGGCATCAATGTGCCCAAGGCACTAGGGGACTTTCTGGTGCTCGACGCCCTCTATCGCACCGAGGGTTGCGCCATCGCGGTGGACGACAGAGCCATCCAGAGCGAGATCCGCCAGCTCGCCGCCCAGGAGGGCAGCTTCGTCTGCCCGGAGGGGGCCGCCGCCTTCGCCGCCGCCCGCCAGCTGCGGGAATCGGGCTGGATAAAAGGAGGGGAGCGGGTGGTGGTGCTCAACACCGGCGCCGGTATCAAGTACCCGGACGCCATTACCGTGGTGCCCCAGCGGCTGCGCCGTGACGGGAGGATCCCCACATGACCTTCGACTGGGCCTTTGTCGTCTCCACCCTGCCTGCCTTTGGCAAATCGGTCTGGGTCACCTTGCAACTCGGCGCCATCGTCATCGTCACCGCCCTCGCGGTGGCCCTGATCAACGTGGCGCTGCTCGGCCTGCACAAACTCTGGTTGAACGGGGTGATCCGCGGCTATGTGGAGCTGGCCCGCAACACGCCGCTGCTGATCCAGCTGTTCTTTCTCTACTTCGGGCTGCCTGCGCTCGGGCTCTCCCTCTCCGGCTTCACCACGGCGGTGATCGCCATGACTTTCTTGGGCGGTGGCTACCTCACAGAGGCGCTGCGAGCCGGGGTGCAGGCGGTGCCTCCGAGTCAGCTGGAGGCGGGCCAGGCCATCGGCCTCTCCCGCTGGCAACTGCTGCGCCACGTGCAGTTGCCCCAGGCCTGGCTCGCCAGCCTGCCGGCGCTCTTTGCCAACTTCATCTTCCTGCTCAAAGAGACGACCGTGGCCTCGGCGGTAGCGGTGCCCGAGCTGCTCTACACCACCAAGAACTACATCGCCCTCTACTACAAGACCTACGAGATGCTGGCGGTGCTGACACTGATGTGCGTGCTGATCTTCCTGCCGCTGTCCCTCGCCCTGCGCGCCCTGGAGAGGAGGCTGCAACATGGTCAGTTCGGTCACTGAATCGCTGATGCAGGCGCGGATCCCTATGTGGGCACGGATCTTTCTGCCGCTGCCGTCACCAGCCCTGCATGCATTGGAAGGGAGGGATGACTGTGACCACTCCGGTTTCTGAGTTGCTGGGCCAGGCCCTGCCTCTGCTCATCGTCGGCGCGGGCCAGACCCTCGCCATCTCGTTGCTCGCCATCCTGTTCGCCACCCTGGGTGGCCTGGGTTACGGCGTGCTGGCCCAGCAGGAGAGTCGGCTGACCCAGGGCGTACTACGGGTCTATCTGGAACTGTTTCGGGTGGTGCCCGTGCTGGTGTGGCTCTATCTGTTCTTCTTCGGGCTACCCATCGTCTTCGGCCTCGATATCCCGGCCTTCTGGTGCGCCGTGCTGGTGCTCTCCCTCTGGGGGGCGAGCGAGGTGGGGGAAGTGGTGCGCGGCGGTCTGAGATCTCTCGCCCGTGGTCAGCAGGAGGCCGGACTGGCCCTTGGCCTCTCCCGCTGGCAGCTCTATCGCTACGTTTTGCTGCCCCAGGCGTTGCAACGGCTGACGCCGCCGACCATCAACATTCACACCCGTATCATCAAGACCAGCTCGCTGGCGGTGCTGATCGGGGTGGTGGAGATGATCAAGGTGGGCCAGCAGATCATCGAGCGCACCTATGCCTCCGTGCTCATCTACGGCCTGCTGTTCCTGTTCTTCTTTTTGGTCTGCTATCCGCTCTCGCTCGCCTCGCGCCGGCTGGAGCAAAAATGGGGTAATGCGGTATGACACCTCTGCTTGAACTCAATGCCATCAGCAAACAATTTGGCCAGCACCGGGTGCTGGACGGGGTCAGCCTCACCGTGAACCCCGGCGAGGTGATCGTCATCCTGGGGCCGAGCGGCTGCGGCAAGAGCACCCTGCTGCGCACCCTCAACGGCCTCGAGTCCATCGGGAGCGGCGAGATCCGCTTCGACGGCGAGGCTCTCGATACCCACACCGACTGGCAGCGGCTGCGCCAGCGCATCGGCATGGTGTTCCAGAGCTATCACCTCTTCCCGAATCTGACCGTGCAGGAGAACGTATTGCTCGGGCCCCTCCGGGTGCAGAGGCGGGAACGGGCCGAGGCCCTGCTGCAGGTGGAGCAACTGCTGAACCGAGTGGGCCTGTGGGAGAAGCGCCACGCCTATCCGCGCGAGCTCTCCGGCGGCCAGCAGCAGCGCATCGCCATAGTTCGGGCCCTGTGCATGAACCCTCAGGTGATGCTGTTCGACGAGGTCACCGCCGCCCTGGATCCCGAGATGGTGCAGGAGGTGCTGGCGGTCATCCGGGATCTCGCCGGCAGCGGCATGACCCTGCTCATCGTCACCCACGAGCTGGCGTTCGCCCGGGCGGTGGCGGATCGCATCGTCTTCATGGACGGCGGCCACATCCTGGAGCAGGCCGCCCCCCAGCAATTCTTCGAGAATCCGAGGAGCCAGCGTGCCCGCCAGTTCCTCGACAAGTTTTCTTATACCCATGTCATCAAGCGAAAGGAGTCAGCATGAAAAAAATCACCTCTGTTCTGCTCAGCGCCCTCATTGGGCTCGGGATCGCCAGCGGCACCTCCCAGGCGGCGGACGGTTCCCTCGACAAGATCAAGGCCCGCGACAAACTCATCGTCGGGGTCTTCACCGACAAGCCCCCCTTCGGGTATGTGGACGAGAAGGGCAACTACGTCGGCTTCGATACCGATCTCGGCCGCCGTTTCGCCAAGGATCTCTTGGGGGACGAAAACAAGGTCGAATTCGTGGCGGTGGAACCCGCCAGCCGCATCCCCTTCCTGCAGAGTGACAAGGTGGATCTCATCCTCGCCAACATGACGGTGACCCCGGAGCGGCGCGAGGTGGTGGACTTCACCAACCCGAACCTCAAGGTCGCGGTACAGGTGTTGGTACCCGAAAAGAGCGCCGCCAAGGGGCTGGATGATCTGGCGGACAAGACCCTGATCGTCACCACCGGCACCACCGCCGACATCTGGCTGACCCGCAATCACCCGGACTGGAAGGTGATCAAGTTCGAGAAGAACTCCGAATCCCTGCAGGCCCTGGCCCAGGGTCGTGGTGACGCCTACGCCCAGGACAACCTGGTGCTGTTCAGCTGGGCCAAGGAGAACCCGGGTTATCGGGTGCTGCCCGAGAAGCTGGGCTCGGAAGACCCAATCGCACCGGCGGTGAAGAAGGGCAACGTCGAGCTGCGTGACTGGGTGAACGCTCGCCTCGCCAAGCTGGGGGAGGAGAAATACCTGCTCAAACTCTATGACCAGTACGTGCGAGATCGCCTGAGCGCCGATACCGATCCCAACGACGTGATAGTGGAAGGAGGCAAGTGGCAGGGTTGACCCCCGCCATCCCGAAGAAGTACTGAGTGTGTGTGATCTTTGGTTCCGTTGGTCCTCAAACCGCAAGGTTTGGCTTTGCAGGCGCCCCCCTCCGGTGGCGCCTTTTTTTGTGAGCGCGTCCCTCAAGCCAGGGCGAGCCCCCTGACGCCTCCTGGCAACTTGCGTATACTGGCGCCTCTTGGCACATGAGGAGATAAGAGCATGGCAAGCGACTGGGACGATATTCTGGCGGGTGGCCCCCTCACCCAGACCGAGGAGATAGCGGGCGATCGCATTCGCGGCCAGGCCCTGCTGGCCAGGTTCAACGCCACCCCGGCAGGGGATCACGACGCCAGGCAGACGCTCTGCCGCGAACTGTTCGCCACCTGCCCGGATACCTGCTGGATCAGCTCCCCCTTCACCTGCGAGTTTGGCCGCAACATCCACATCGGCGAGAAGACCTTCTTCAACTTCAACGTCACCATCCTCGACGTGGGCGAAGTACACATAGGCAACAACGTCTTGCTGGCCCCCAATGTGCAGATCTACACCGCCACCCACAGCCTGAACCACCTGGAGCGCCGCAACTGGACCGCCTACAACAAGCCGGTCCACATCGGCGATGACTGCTGGATTGGCGGCGGCGCCATCATCTGCCCCGGCGTCACCATAGGGGCGCGCTCCATCATCGGAGCCGGCGCCGTGGTCACCCGCGACATCCCGGCCGATTCCCTCGCCGTCGGCAACCCGGCCAAAGTCATTCGCACCTTGAACCCGGACGAGCCGCGAGATCTGGAACTGACATCATGATCTGGCTCGCCCTTCTGCCCCTGCTGTGGGGCAGCTGGCTCGGTATGGTGGACGCCAACTGGTGGCCACTCGCCCTCATCACCACCATGAGCTTGTTGACTGCCCTGGCCTACGCCCACGACAAGCGCCAGGCGGTGCGCGGCGGTTGGCGTGTGCCGGAAGCCCGTCTGCATCTGCTGGAACTGCTCGGTGGCTGGCCCGGCGCCCTGCTCGCCCGCCACTGGCTGCGACACAAGACCCAGAAAGGAAGCTACCGGCGGGTGTTCTGGGCCATCGTCTGGGGTCAGCTGATACTGCTCGGGATCTGGGTGAGCCGCCCGCTCTGGCTGACCTGACCCCAACCTGACGCCAAAAGAGAAATGAAGGTGGCCGAAGCCACAACCCGCTAACTGCCTCGCCGCCACGCCCGGCACCTAGACCTTCAGCGCCACTGACATCTCGGTCTTGATGCTATCGGATCGAGTGCCAGAGATGGCGCGTCAGTGGTTACCCAGGGCCAGCACACCCGGGTCTGGCCAATTCACGGACTCTTTATAATCAGATGCCGACACACTGGCGCCAACCTCTCCGATCACCGGGCAAGACTTCCCCGTGTCACAAGCAAACCCCACCAGGTATCGCCCAGTACAGCGAGTGGTGCCGCTAAGGTCGGAAGGGGAAAGGCTGAATGACGGGCCCAGGTCCAGAATCAGTTGCCATGGCAAGGCAGAGGCCCCGGCTAGCCGCTATGGCCATATCCATGACAAAGGAGGGGCTCTGTACAAACCATGCTGCTGCCTGTACAGGCCGGTGGCCCTGCGAGGGATTTGGCCATCAATAGCGAATGCTCACCATTGATCTCCAGCATGACGTTGTTCTTGCCGTTTCGCTTCACCTGATAAAGCAGCCGATCGGCGACATTGATACTACTGGAAATATCTTTGCCCATTCTGACCAGACCACCGGAAAACGTGATATTCAGAGTAGAATCCAGGATCGTCACGGGCGAAGACCACAGTCGCCTGACAATATCCAGCATGCAGTTTTCATCTGCCCCCGTACGATACATCACCACGAACTCTTCCCCTCCCCAACGGCACAAGAGATCATCACTTCTGGTGTGTTTCCTGAGATGATTAGCGAATGCAACCAGTACTTTGTCGCCAATATCATGACCGTAGGTATCATTGATTGCCTTGAAGTTGTCTATGTCCATCATCAGAACATATGAATATCGTCCATGGCGTTTTACATTATAAATAGCCTTACGGCTATAAACCCCAGTCAAGCCATCTCGGGACTGACTGTCACCCCAGAGAGTTATAAGGAAATAAATAAATGACATCAAAACCAGCATAACCTGGAATGTATAAATGAATCGATGGGTTGATACAATAGCTTGTATAAAATCAACATAATTGTACTCCCAGAACAGAGTGAAATGCCTTGAATCCAGCAATGATATTTCTTTATTGAAACAGATTGTGTATCCATTACAGGCTACATTCATATCCGTAATTTTGAAACTTGTCGGTTTAATAACATCTTTGGTGTCAAAAAAACGTTCAAAGAGGATCTTGGTCCTTATATCAAAGCCAATAACCCCGAAAAACTGGTTGTTTAATTTGTAGGGGAACAATAATGTAATAATGTCATCTTTTGATAACATGTCAGTATACTGGTTTGTCACATAGGGATTGGTGCTGCACTCTGAGCCAGGGTCTGGATTGAAACATGCACTAAAACTTTCCCAATACTCAGTTTTTTTGACATCTTTATCCAATGGATGAAGATGGACCGGGACTGAAAGTTGCTGCTCTGTCAATCCAATGATCTTGTAGTCATTGGTAATCAAGTAAATACTGCTGACAAGGCTGCTATTCAATAACATCCCATATGGTGCGAGCCATTGCGCCTCCCTTATATGCAGCACCCGATTAGACTCCAACTCGCCACTGTCATTGTTATTGTTATAGACGAAATACTGGTAATTACCTTTTTCGTTAGCATATTTTTTAAAGAAAATGTTCTGATCTTTATATGCATCAACATCTTTTATATCATTCCCATGTAACAGAGAGTCGAGATCGAATGCTGCCATATCAAAGTACAAATATTCAACAACATCAAAGTCGAATTTCGCATGGGCATTAAATATGGTTCTCACATATAAATAAGATAACCAAGAAGATACAATGAACGCTATGATAAAACTAGCGAACATGTAATTTCTTTTAAGATTTTTGTGCATGGGTGAGTCTCGGTAAAGATATTACATCAGATATAGGTATAGCCTTGCTCCACAGCCAACCTTGCTGAAAATGTACACCGGACAACGCAAGCAATTTAGCCTGCTCAGCTGTCTCGACACCCTCTGCGACTGTCTTTGCATTAATGCTCACCGCCAGTGAAATTATATTTATTAATATATCTCTGCTTATCTTGTCGGTAGCGGCAAGTGCAACAAATGATTTATCTATCTTAATGTAATCAAAAGGGATTTTTTGAATATTTTGCAATGTTGAATTACCGGTGCCATAGTCATCTATCGCCAGTTCTATGCCAGCCTGGCGTAACCCGGCAATATTGGTATATACCCTATCGGTATAAACAATAGCTTCCTGCTCCGTTATCTCCAGCACCATCACTATGCTGCCCGGTTCGAATGCATCGATGAAATCAGCACAGTCCTGCACCAGTTCGGGATCTCCGAGATGAGTGGCACTAATATTGAAGCCAACCTTGAATCCACTTGGTAGATGCGGGACAATCTCAAGCAGCTCATTTTTCACCCGCTCGAATAACTGCTTGGTAATGGGAACGATCAATCCAGAACGTTCCGCAACACAGATGAAATCAGCTGGGTAAACAATGCCTTTCTTGGGGTGAATCCATCGCAGCAAGACCTCCCCGCCAATGATACGGCCATCTGTTGATGAGACAACCGGTTGCATATACGGCTTCAGTTCATGATGGATGATCGCTTTCTTCAACAAGTATTTCTTGAAGACATACTCAATCTGAGGTTGGCCGCCATGCATAAATAAGTAGATGCTCATCAGCGTAGACAAAATTAGCAACCCCATGATTGGGCTTGAAAAGATGAGCCTATGGCGGGACTCACTGCCGAGCTGAAGATCAATATATGGGCTAACCAGATTAGAATGGTCATGGGGGTGACTGACATTGAGATGGTCATGAAGATATTCGTTGCCATCCCCTTTCACCACCATGAATGCCAACAAATAATGATGAGTGAGCACTTGGTGAACAAGGGACTTCATCTCGGCTTGGATTGTGAATTCCTCGTCAATATTGATATAGCTCAGCACTTTACCGATATTTTTATCCGCTAAGCCAGTGGAAACGTCTACCGAATACGATTCATCACCATGATGTGATGAACAGTAGGGTTGATTATTCTTGAGTAACGTCAAACTATACAAAAGAGAATGTTTCATCACCGTGGCGAGCAACTCTGACTTCATCGATGGATCGCAGTTTCCATCCACTTTACTGCCGAGAACATTAAAGACATCTGTCATCAACAGCATCTGTTCACGCAACATGGCCTCATAATCTCTTTCCGAAAGGGTAGATATTGGGTGAGGTTTATTCGCAATAAAAATGCATATCATCAATGCCAAAGATAGCGTAATGAACAGCATGAATTTCCTGTTATCGATAGAGAGCTTCATACCCTATGCCCTTTTATTCTCTGTATGTTGCTTGGCAGCCGACAATGTTCCTTGATAATTATTATGTTGTTGCTGTGACAATGACATGATAGTGGATACAGTGTTGTCACAGGATTCAATGAGGCTTAACACCTCCATCTTGTTAAGCATTCTTGGCCATATCATCCCAAGCAGTTCAATTATTCTGATGGCAACTTGCTGCAGATATGGGTTCATTTGATGAAGCTGTATCAAAGCAGCAAGTTCTTTTTGGGGGTGCTGCACACGATGCAATAGAGATGCATCATATTTCTCCTGATAAAGCCTCTTCTGGCAGGCATGGTTCATATCTAATGAGTGCAGCATGATCATGCAACTCTTCGATACAAGCAGATTATCCATCTTCAAAGACATCTCGGATGCTATTTGAAAGTTCTCTTTATATCGAGCATCAAACATTAACAGACTGCATATTCTGCATAAGTGATAACGGGAATAGAAATCGATATTAGCCACGACACTCATCACTTTATAAAATAGCAGCATGGCTTTTCCCAACTCGCCACGTAGAATTCTGGAGTGAATGTATAATATTTCCACACTCACTTTCTCATCTGCTGATGAGGCTGCACTGTATAATGTGAAAATAAAAGATTCTATCTTTCTAAGATCGTTGTCCCGGGCGGCGTTATAATCCTCTTCTTCGATTGATAACAACATGCCCCTGACGACATTGATAGAGGATGTCAGATCATCCCTAAAAGTTCCTTTGCAGCATGCCCGATAAATTGAGTATCGACGCTCCGCATTGGTGTAATCACTTTCAGAAAGACACAGATTTGCAATGACTAACTCTCTATCAGGGTTTCCTGGAGCAAGGCTGGATGCTAGTGTGAGATGAGAAATTGCTTCTGGAATATTATCTTTATATATTTCAAGCTTACTCATCACAGTCAATTCTGGCAGCGATGACACTGAAATGTCATTGCTCATATGAGCCATGATGGATTCCACTTCATCATAATCCCCCAGCTCGACAAGAACATTGCAAAGTTCGATCTTGATCCATGCATCGGCATGCTTCTTATCAAGCTCCCAATATAAATTTTGTGCCTCGTCATACTTCCGTAATGACTGCAAAAACTGACCTTTAAATTGATTGACCAACAATTGATCGACACTTTCATTACAGAGCAACTCATTGCACAGGGCAATACCGGCAGCAGCATCATGCTGATGGTCTATTTCATAAAGTGCGCGATACTGACTTCTTTTACTCAACGCAACCCTCAATCTTCGTTGCAATTGTTGTTGGTTAAATGGTTTCAAAATATAATCATCCGGTCTTAGTTCTATTATTGAACGGACAATCGTCTTGGATGACTCCCCAGTTATCATGATGAAGACACTATCAGGCCCTAATAACTTCCCATGCCTTATTTCGTCCAAAAGTTGTCTTCCGTTGAGGCCGTCACCCAAGTTGTAATCACATATAATGACATCATATTTTTTTAATTTGATGCAGTTGAGCGCAGACTTTCCTTCTTTGGCATAATCAATGCAGTTATCCGAAAAGCCCATGGCTCTCAACATGCTTCTCACTACCGAGATAACTGCCTGTGCATCATCAATGATGAGTACATTACGCTGTGAGAATGTTAAGGTGTATGCGCCCATATCAAAGTTCCAAATATCAAGTCATACATATTAATTTCATTTATATAAAATTAATCCACAGCAGATTTATTAATCATATGAAATTTTACCCATAGCATGGATTGCTGTCATAGGTGATGCTAACATCAGGCAACTCCTCCCCTATAAACAAGTAGGGATAAATAGTAACTACTAGCAAACTGGCATTTCCCCTGTCACTATTTGTTACTAAACCCCCTATTTACATGACCAATAGTCATGCCTATCTCCTGCAGTAAAGGTGGAAACTATATATACTAAGCCATTCATATCATGAGTGATTTCCTTATCATGGTTAATCCTTGGTAATCACAGAGTTAAATATTGGCGTCTATAGATAACGCAATGTATCTATGATTTGGTGTAATGACATGAACCCATCATCTGAATTTTCACTGGATGCGAATGGCAACAACATCATGGTTATCGGCCCTGCTGGTGATCTGCTTTTTGATGTAACGTTGTCCATCGCGGAAGTGAGAATCGTTTCTGCACTTTTCGCAAAAAAAGGTACCGTCATTGAGAAGGAACAACTTATATCGATAGGCTGGTCTGGCAAACCTGTCAGTTCAAGTGCACTGACGGTGGCAATTAGCAACATCAGGAGTGCGCTGAAAGGCGCAGGTATTGAAATAAAAAACATCCCCAGGCTAGGCTATATCATGAACCTTGCCAATGTTCATGTCGCGCGAGAGGAGGCAACTAAAGAGGAGGAAGAAGAAAGTCATAACGCAGGCCCAGAACTTGTTTTAGGTGAAGAACATAATGATCAGCAATCCACAGGACATGTGGGTATGCTGCATGGCATCTCATCTCGACTATGGATGTGGCAGTTCAAGCCGTTCATAAGAAACCTGATGTGGTTTTTACTATTGTCGGCTGCAGCTGCATTCATCATATCAACCATGATGGTTTATTTATATGAAACCTCACCAACCATCTGCGTTTCAAAACAAGATGTCATTGTTTGCACCAGTGATGATCCCGATTTCTATTTTTCTAGCACGCCCATAGAATTCGATATCGAAGCGTTCATTCATCATTTATTTGAGGAGTCATAAATTGACAACCAAATTTATCAAGGTTTTCTCCATCCTGGCCATGATGTCCATTTCATTGCTGCTGTTTGGTATTGCGAATGGCGCAGGCTGTAATTACAAAGTGGAAGGTATCGATGAGCAAAATGGGCGAGCATACAAGGGAAGTTGTCAGCAAGGAATTCTGACATATTATGCATTGGACAAATATGAACGACGTCTTACGAAAGGACTTCAGATCAGTTTTATGAATAGCATTGTCATCTTTAAATTCTATCAGGACACGATGCCCCTGATGAACAAACCTCACCACCTGTCAATGCCGAGAACCAATATACTGCAGCAGTTTCGTGTTTCTGATCTGCACGTTTTGATGAATGGGAGGCGAGTCATGGTATTTACGTCATCCTTCCCGGAGAGAAAATTGCTCAAGGTTAAAATAAATGGCCATCTCAGTTTCTCAGACCGCCTTAATATAGCGTAAGGAATAGGCTATCCCCGACTGGTGGCAAGCATAGATCCATGAAAACATCTATGTCGCTTTATTGTATATTGTTCAATATGGCAGTTTTAAAACCCAACCCTTAAGTAGAGTGATATTTTCATATTCCGTGGATTCTGTTGATATGACAGCGTGGGGTGTCGATAATGCTCATTGAACATCATGATTGAAGCAACAGGGAATGATTCATGAATCTGTGGACAGGCATAGTCCTGATCGTCTTTCTCAGTCTGCTGTTTGGCTATCTCGGCAAGCGCGCCCGCTACAAGCTGGGGGATGGTCGCATCACCGACCGTCTCGGCAAACAGGACATGATCATCAAGGAGCTGCAGGAGCGGGTCGCCAACCTGGAGGCCATCGTCATCGAGGAAGAGAAACGCCGGCCATTCAAGGAGCTATAAACCCTGCTGGCCGACGACATTCCGTCCATGGGCAGTTCGACACGCTGCTTGATGGATGTTCTGTAGATTTATATTTCACTTAACAACAAAAAGAAGTGATTATCACTACCTCTATCAAACAGGCCGGCGCTGCATGGCCGCTGCCAGCGCCCCCTTCCCGCGTTCCTGCAAGGCATCGACAACCCCTTGCCTATCCGCCGCCTCCTTGTTCTGACTCAGCTTGAACTTGCCCACCAGGGCGCTTATCTCGATTTCGATGCCGACCACGGCTGCCACCATGGCCTCGACATAGTCTCGCGGTGCGTCCGCCATCTTCCAGGGGCTGGGCTCGGTCGCCTCGTGGCACCTAGTCAAGCTCGCCAGCAGGCGGCGCACGAAACGGGCATCGTCGCGCACCCGGATGCGACCGTGGGCGTGGACCACGGCGTAGTTCCAGGTCGGCACCTGTTGGTGGTGCTCCTGCTTGCTCGGATACCAGTTCGGGGAGACATAGCCGTCGGCGGCCTTGAAGATCACCAGCACCTCCTGCCCGTCCGTCACTTCCTGCCAGAGCGGGTTGTTGCGCGCCACATGGGCGCGCAGGACCCCATGCTCTCCCTCCCCGGCATAGAACTCGAACGGTAGATGATTGGCATCCAGCCCCGACTCGCCATGAGTGATCAGGGCCCCCAGTGGATGGGCCCGCATCAGCGCGTGCAGGGCCTCGGGATCGGTGGCGGCAAAATGGGTTGGCAGATACATAAGGGCTCCTTGGTCGATGGTGACGCATCCGTGCGAAGGCCCATTCTTGCGCAATCGAAGTTGGCTGGCGATGGCGCAGCAATAAAAAAGAGGGCCTGAGCCCTCTTCATTTTCTCTCGCTCGGCCATCAGCCGCGTTTGGCCAGCCAGGCTTCGGCGGCCACCAGGGCGCCTTCGATCTGCTCCCGGGCGACGCCGCCTTTGGCGACCCGCTTGGCGAGGGTCGCTTCCAGCTCCAGATTGGGGTAGACGTCGAACTCGATCACCGGGCTGAAGCGCTGGAACTCGCCGATGGTCAGCTCCTCCAGCGGCTTCTTCACACCGATCGCATAGACCACTGTCTCGCCGACGATATGGTGCGCCTCGCGGAACGGGATACCCTTGGCCACCAGATAGTCAGCCAGCTCGGTGGCATTGGCATAGCCACCCTGGGCCGCCGCCTTGGTGCGCTCGCCGTTGACCTTCAAGTCGATCAGCACCAGGGCCGCCATGTCGAGGCAGTCGTGCCAGGTGTCCAGGGCATCGAACAGCCCTTCCTTGTCTTCCTGCATGTCCTTGTTATAGGCCAGCGGCAATGCTTTCAAGCTCATCAGCATGCCCATCTGGGCGCCGACCACCCGGCCGGTCTTGCCACGAATGAGCTCGAGCGCATCCGGGTTCTTCTTCTGGGGCATCAGCGACGACCCCGAGGTGACCGCGTCAGACAGCTCGACGAAACCTGCCTCGCCGGTGTTGTAGAAGATAAGATCCTCGGCAAAACGCGACAGGTGCGCCATGGAGAGCGACGCCACGTGCATCAGCTCCACCACGTGATCCCGGTCCGACACCGAATCCAGGCTGTTGCGGGTCGCGCCGCCAAAGCCCATGTCGAGCGCCAAGGCTTCCCGGTCGATGGCGTAGGCGGTGCCCGCCAGCGCGCCGCAGCCGAGCGGGCTGGTGTCGAGGCGCTTCAATGCATCCTGCAGACGGGAATAGTCCCGCTCCAGCATCTCCACATAGGCCAAGGCCCAGTGGGCGTAGGTGACCGGCTGGGCACGCTGCAAATGGGTATAACCGGGCAGCACGGCTGCCTGATTGGCACGGGCCGAATCGACCAGCCCCTGCTGCAGGGCCGTGATGGAGGAAAGCAGCAGCTCCCCTTGCGCCTTGCACCAGAGTTTGAGGTCGGTCGCGACCTGATCATTGCGGGAACGCCCGGTGTGCAGCTTCTTGCCGAGGGTCCCGACGGCGTCGATAAGCTTCCCTTCGACCCAGGAGTGGATGTCTTCGGCGTCCGAGCTCAGGATCTGTCGGGGATCCTGCTGCACCGAGGCCTGCAGCACTTCCATCGCCTGTTGCAGCTGTGCCTGTTCGTCACTGGTCAATACGCCGACCTTGACCAGGGCGCGGGCCCAGGCCATGGAGCCCTGAATATCCTGCTCCGCCAGGCGGTAATCGAAGCGCAGGGAGTCGTTGAACTGCTTGAACCTGCTGTCTACGCCCTGACTGAAGCGTCCACCCCAAAGTGCCATACTGCTCTCCTTGAATGCGTTGCCGGCGGCGCCTTTGCACCTGCCGTACTGGCGCGGCCATTGGCCTGCGCGCTGAAATCCTGCCTTGTCTGGCTGCGAGTCTCTTGTCTGACAGAGACTTATCTCACAGCCGCGGCCAAGGCGCTGCCGCTTTCGTCACATACCGCCGCTTATGAGTGAGGGGCCAAGCCGCCATCTATAAGCGAGGGGGCCAAGCCCCCTCACCGGTCATAGCGGTCACCGCGCTGGATTAGCCGTGGGTGTGATCCCCACCGATGGCCTGATGCTGCTCCTTCATGGCGCGGATCCGGCTCGCCAGGGTGTAGAGACGGATGAAGCCTTCGGCATGGCTCTGGTCGTACACCTCGTCGGCACCGAAGGTGGCGAAGTCTTCGGAGTAGAGGCTGTTCGGCGACTTCTTCTGCACCGCGGTGACCTGACCCTTGTACATCTTCAGCACCACTTCACCGTCGAGATCTTCGGCGATGGCGTTGGCGGAGGCGACGATGGCCTTGCACAGCGGGGTGAACCAGCGACCGTCATAGACCAGGTGGGAGAACTCGGCACCGAGTTTTTCCCGCCAGGCGCGGGTCGGGCGGTCCAGCACCAGCTCTTCCACGGCGCGCAACGCGGCAACCATGACGGTACCGCCCGGGGTCTCGTAACAGCCGCGGGACTTCATGCCCACCATCCGGTTCTCGGTGATGTCGATACGGCCGACGCCGTGCTTGCCGGCGCGCTCGTTCAGGGTCATCAGGATCTGATGCGGGCTCAGCGGCTGGTCATCCACCGCCACCACTTCACCCTGGGCCACGGTCAGCTTGACGTATTCCGGCTCGTTCGGTGCCTGCTCGGCGGAGACGGTCCACTGCCAGACCGCTTCGGACGGCTCGTTCCAGGTGCTCTCCAGCTCGCCACCCTCGGTGGAGATGTGCCAGGCGTTGGCGTCGCGGCTGTAGATCTTCTTCAGGGTCGCCTTGCAGGGGATGTCGCGGGCTTCCAGGTAGGCCAGCAGATCCTCACGGGAGCGCATGTCCCACAGACGCCAGGGGGCGATCACCTTCAACTGGGGCGCCAGGGCGGCCACGGCCCCTTCGAAACGCACCTGATCGTTGCCCTTGCCGGTGCAACCGTGGGAGATGGCGTCGGCCCCTTCCGCCAGCGCCGCTTCCACCATGGCCTTGGCGATGATCGGACGGGCCATGGAGGTGCCCAGCAGATAGGTGCCCTCATAGACGGCGCCGGTCTTCAGGGTCGGGTAGACGTACTCTTTGACGAACTCTTCGCGCAGGTCCTTGACGATGCACTTGGTGGCGCCGGAGGCGATGGCCTTCTGCTCGATCCCTTCCAGATCGTCACGCTCCTGACCCACGTCGGCGACGAAGGCGACGATCTCCGCATCGTAGTTTTCTTTCAGCCAGGGAATGATGGCCGAAGTATCCAGTCCGCCCGAGTAAGCCAGTACTATCTTGTTGATTCCGCTCATTTACTTCTCTCCGTGATGATTCGATAAGATGTTGATTCAGGGTCGGTCGCCGCGTTACTTGTGACCCAGCAGGGTCAACAGCACGGCATTCTGGATATGCATCCGGTTTTCTGCCTCATCCAGAATGAGGGAGGCTGGGCCGTCCATCACCTGGGAGGTGATCTCCAGCTCCCGGTGCGCCGGCTGGCAGTGCAGCACGTGCTGGATACCGGTCCGGTCGAGCAGGGCCTGGTTGATCTGATAAGGCATGAAGATATCTTTTACCTGCTCCATTGGCGTGTTGTCACCCATGGAGACCCAGGTGTCGGTATAAACCACGTCGAAGCCCTCGATGGCGCCCACGTCATCGCTGATGTGGATGTGCGCGCCGGACTGGGCGGCCAGGGCCTGAGCCTGCAGGAAGATCTGGGTGTCCGGGCCATGGCCTTTCGGGCAGACCAGGGTCACGTCGGTGCCCAGGGTCGCCCCCAGCAGCAGCAGGGAGTGGCTGACGTTGTTGCCATCGCCGAGATAGGCGAGCTTCACCTTCGACAAATCGCTGTAATGCTCGGCAATGGTCATGAAGTCCGCCAGCCCCTGGCAGGGGTGGTAAAGGTTGCACAGGCTGTTCACCACCGGCACGCTGCCGTGCTCCGCGAGTCCAACAAGCGTCTGATGATCGAACACCCGGGCGACGATGGCGTCACACCAGCGCGACAGGTTGGCGGCGAAATCCTGCACGGATTCCCGCTTGCCGAGCGCCCCATTCTGCTGATCCAGGTAGACGCTGTGACCGCCGAGGCGGGCGATGCCGATATCGAAGGTGACCCGGGTGCGCAGGGAGGGTTTCTCGAACAGGGTCACCACGCTCTTGCCCGCCAGGGCCTGGCCGTATTTCTTCGGATCGGCCTTGACCGATTTGCCCAGCGCAATCAGCGCCTCGATCTGGGCCTTGTTTAAATCACTGTCTTTCAGAAGGTGTTGCATCGGATTGTCCTTGTCCCGGTGAATGTCAGAGGCAGACCTGGGTGCCGACGGCGCCGCCCGCCAGCAGCTTGAGCAGTTGATCCGGGTAGCGCCAGCTGGCGACGCAGACCGGCTTGCCCAGGGTTTCGGCGGCGTGCAGCGCCGCCTTCACCTTGACCGCCATGCCATCCCGGATGACCCCCTTCTCCATCAGATCCAGGGCGCTCTGCTTGTCCAGTTGCGGCACCAGCTTGCCCTTGCCATCCAGGATGCCGCTCACGTCGGAGAGCATCACCAGATCGGCCCCCAGGGCCTCGGCGATGGCGGTGGCCGCCTGATCCGCGTTGACGTTCATCAGCTGACCCTCGGCGGTGATGCCGATGGAGCTCACCACGGGCAGGAAGTTCTGGCTCAGGATCCCCTGCACCAGCGCCGGGTTGCCCGGCTGGCAGTCACCGACCGCGCCGAGATCCGGGTCGAGCTGGGTCACCTGGCAGAGGCCGCCGTCGGCGAGGCAGAGCCCCACCGCCGGAGTACCGGTGGCGATGGCCTTGGCCATCATCATCTTGTTGGCGGTCCCCGCCAGGGCACCGGCGATGAAGGGGATCTGGTCGAACGGGGTCACCCGCAGACCGTTCTTCTTGGTGGAGGTGAGCCCCAGCCCCTTGAGCAGGTCATCCACCAGGCAGCCGCCGCCGTGCACCAGCACCAGGGGACGGTGCTGTTCATCCAGGAAGGTCTTCAGGGTGGCGAACAGGGCGGTCAGCGCCTCGTCGTTCTCGATCAATGCCCCACCCAACTTGATTACCAGAGTCTGCTTGTCCATCGTCACAATCCTTCCTTAAGTCCTTAAATCAGGCCGGTGGCCGGTTCAAACCCGAATTTGATATTTATGCACTGCATGGCCTGGGAGGCGGCACCCTTGAGCAGGTTGTCGATGGCAGAGACCACCACCAGCATGTTGCCCTGCTGTTGCCAGGCGATGTCGCAGTAAGGGGTGTTCGCCACCCCGCGAATGGAGGGCATCTGGCCGGTGAGCCGCACCAGAGGCTTGCCTTCATACGCCTTGAGGTAGGCCTGACCCACCTGGGTGCCGGTCACGCCATCCGCGAGCTGTACATAGATGGTGGCCAGGATGCCGCGCACATAGTTGCCAAGGTGAGGCTGGAACAGCACCCCCTTGCCGAGGTGATGGCTGATCTCCGGCTGGTGTCTGTGATTGAAGGTGCCGTAAGGGTTCAGGCTCACCTCGCAGAAGCTGGTATTGATGGCCGCCTTGCGACCGGCACCAGACACGCCGGAGACCGCGTTGATGATGGGCTG
This sequence comes from Aeromonas veronii, assembly GCF_040215105.1. Classification (NCBI taxonomy): domain Bacteria; kingdom Pseudomonadati; phylum Pseudomonadota; class Gammaproteobacteria; order Aeromonadales; family Aeromonadaceae; genus Aeromonas; species Aeromonas veronii. The sequence goes on along the minus strand of NZ_CP157875.1, from coordinate 626,582 downwards.
CCACTCCTTGGCGATGAGGCCCGCCTGTTGCAGCGGCTTGAGGGCACACAGGGATGCAGTCGGGTAGCAGCCGGGCACGGCAATGAGCTGGGCGCTGTGGATGGCATCGGCATTCCACTCCGCCAGGCCGTAGACCGCCTGATCCAGCCACTGCTGGCTCTGGTGGGTGAAACCGTAGAAGGAGGCGTAGAATCCCTGATCCTTGACCCGGAAGGCGCCGGAGAGATCGAACACCGGCAGCCCCTTGGCCAGGAACTTGGGTGCGAGCTCGGCGCTCACCTCGTGGGCGGTCGCCAGCAGCACCAGATCGGCCTGGGTCAGGATCCGGGTCATGCCATCCTCGTCCAGGGGCAGCAACGGCTGATCCAGCGCGCCAACCCACTGGGGATGGAGGGAGGAGAAGCGCTTGTGCGCATCCTGGCTGCCGGCGGAGACGTAGAGGCCGAACAGCTTGAGTTGTGGATGGTTCTGGACCAGTGCGGCCAGTTCGGCTCCCGCGTAGCCACTGGCACCGACGATAACGGTGTTAAGCATTGTTGAGTATTCCAAGTCTGGGTTTGAAGTTCACAGCGCGATGCTGTGGTGCAAAGGGTCAGCTATCGCCCCTTTGGCACCGTGTGCGGAGGGGCAATTCAGGCGGGTGTGTGTCGTCGGTTACAGATCAGGTGACAGAACATTAACTTTCCCTTACAACTAGAAGCCTTGTCGATGAGCACTCGAAAAGAATATTCATGCACTCACTTTGCATTTGTATTTTCTAACAGAAACATTCCGGGGACGCAAGGAGGAGCTGATGGCCAATCTGGATTTTTTTTCACTTTATAAGAATATTATTGCGATTCCCTCCATCAGCAGCACGGATCCCCGCTGGGATCAGAGCAACGAGGGGGTGATCCGTCTGCTGGCTGACTGGTTCGGTCAGTTGGGCTTTCATTGCGAGGTGACGGCGCTGCCGGATCTGCCGGGCAAGTTCAACCTGGTGGCGACCATGGGTCAGGGTGAAGGAGGCCTGCTGCTGGCAGGCCATACGGATACGGTGCCCTTCGATGAGGGGGCCTGGCGCAAGGATCCTTTCAAGGTGACCGAGGAGGGCAACCGCCTGTACGGGCTCGGCACCATCGACATGAAGGGCTTCTTCGCCTTCATCGTGGAGGCGCTCAAGGAGATCGATCTCAAGACCCTGAACAAGCCTTTGCGCATTCTCGCCACGGCGGACGAAGAGACCACCATGGCGGGGGCCCGCGCCATCGCTGCGGCCGCCGAGCTCAAACCGGATTATGCGGTGATAGGCGAACCCACCGGCCTGGTGCCCGTGGTCGCCCACAAGGGCCACATGTCGGAGGCCATTCGCATCACCGGCAGGAGCGGCCACAGCTCGGATCCCACCAACGGGGTCAACGCCATGGAGATCATGCACAAAGCCATGGGCCAGGTGCTGAAACTGCAGCAAGATCTGAAGGACAAGTACGCGGATCATCGCTTCGCCGTGCCCCAGCCCACCCTGAACCTAGGTTACATCCAGGGGGGGGACAGCCCGAACCGCATCTGCGGCTGCTGCGAGCTGCACATCGACATGAGGCCCACCCCCCAGGTCGGGCCGGACGAGCTGATGGGCATGCTCAAAGAAGCGCTTTCCCCCATCGAAATCCACCAGCCGGGCTGCCTGCACCTGCAGCACCTGCACGAGCCCATCCCCGCCTATGCCTGCACCGATGACTCGGATCTGGTGCGCGAGGCCGAGAAGGCGAGCGGCCAGGCCGCGCAATCCGTGAACTATTGCACCGAGGCCCCCTTCATCCAGCAGCTCGGTTGTGAAACCATAGTGCTGGGCCCAGGCCATATCGCCCAGGCCCACCAACCGGATGAGTATCTGGATCTGTCGTTCGTCAAACCGACCACGGCGGTGCTGCAACATCTGATCCGGCGTTTCTGCGTCTGACGGGAGCGGAATGTAAGTAAGTTACATGACATGCCGAGGCGGGACAGGTGAGGGAAATACATGTTCTGAATCGGCTTGTTATTTGACCTTGCGCAGACAATCTGGGTAGATTGTCCCCCTAAGATGACGGAGCATATGTTGTAATCGCACAACAATAAATGGGGCAGCCTCTCACCTAGGAAGGTCAGGAGGCACCAACAAAAATAAGGATGTGGAATGAACGAAAAGTACGCCGCTCTACGCGCCAACGTAGGCATGCTGGGCCAGTTGCTGGGCAAGTCCATCAAAGATCATCAGGGACAAGCCTTCCTCGACAAGATCGAAACCATTCGTCAACTGGCCAAATCCTCTCGCAAGGGCAATGAGGCAGACAGGGAGCGCCTGCTCGAGACCCTGCGCACCCTCTCCGACGACGAGCTGCTGCCCGTGGCCCGCGCCTTCAGCCAGTTCCTCAATCTGGCCAACGTGGCGGAGCAGTTCCACACCATCTCCCGCCGCTGCGAAGAGCAGGAGTGCACCCCGGATCCCCTGGAGCAGATGTTCGCCAAGCTGAAAGCGTCCAACCTGTCCCAGGAAGCCATCATCCAGGCCGTGCGCGAGCTGGACATCGATCTGGTACTGACCGCTCACCCCACCGAGGTGACCCGTCGCACCCTGATCCACAAGCACGTGCAGCTCAACGACTGTCTGGAAGCACTGGAGCTGTCCGATCTGCTGCCCCGTGAGCGGGACAAGATCCTCAATCGCATCGAACAGCTGGTCAATCAGGCCTGGCACACCAACGAGATCCGCGAGCAGCGTCCCACCCCGGTGGACGAGGCCAAGTGGGGCTTCGCCGTGGTGGAAAACAGCCTCTGGCCCGCCATTCCCGAATTCATGCGCAATCTGGACGAGCGCCTGCAACACCACCTGGGTGTGCGGCTGCCCCTGGATGCGGCGCCGGTCAAGTTCACCTCCTGGATGGGCGGTGATCGCGACGGCAACCCCTTCGTCACCGCCAAGGTGACTGCCGAAGTACTGGAGCTGGGCCGCTGGATGGCGGTGAACCTCTTCTACCGCGACATCAAGGAGCTCACCTCCGAGCTCTCCATGGCCGACTGCACCGAGGAGCTGCGCAAACAGGTAGGTGACAACCCCGAGCCCTATCGCGCCCTGGTGCGCGAGCTGCGCGAACAGCTGCGCGAGACTCAGGAGTACCTGACCGCCAAGGTGCAGGGCCAGGTGAGCGAGAGCCGGGATCTGGTCAAGACCACGGCCCAGCTGCGCGAGCCCCTTGAGCTCTGCTACCACTCCCTGCACGCCTGCGGCATGGGCAACATCGCCGACGGCATGCTCTTGGACGTGCTGCGCAAGCTCGCCTGCTTCGGCATCCATCTGGTCAAGCTCGACATCCGCCAGGACGGCGAGCGTCACGGCCAAGTCTTCTCCGAGCTGACCCGCTATCTGGGCATGGGGGATTACGCCGAGTGGAGCGAGGATGACAAGCAGGCCTTCCTGCTCAATGAACTGAACTCCCGCCGCCCGCTGATCCCGACCGACTGGGAGCCGAGTGCCGATACCCGCGAGACCATCGATACCTGCCGGGTGATCGCAGAGCATGATCCGGATGCATTCGGCATCTACATCATCTCCATGGCCGGCGCCCCCTCCGACGTGCTGGCGGTGCAGCTGCTGCTCAAAGAGGCCGGTTGCAAGTTCCGCATGCCGGTGGCGCCGCTGTTCGAAACCCAGGAAGATCTGATGGCGGGCACCGCCGTGATGGAGCGCCTGCTGTCCGTTGACTGGTATCGCGGCTACATCCAGGGCCGTCAGTACGTGATGATCGGCTACTCGGATTCCGCCAAGGACGCGGGCATGATGGCCGCGGGCTGGGCCCAGTACGCCGCCATGGAATCCCTGGTGGCGCTGGCTGAATCCAACAATCTGCGACTGACCCTGTTCCACGGCCGTGGCGGCACCGTCGGTCGCGGCGGTGCCCCCGCCCACCAGGCGATCCTGTCCCAACCGCCGGGATCCCTGCGCGGCGGCCTGCGAGTGACCGAGCAAGGGGAGATGATCCGCTTCAAGTTTGGACTGCCCAAGGTCGCCATCAATAGCTTGAATCTCTACACCAGCGCCGTTCTGGAGGGGAATCTGCTGCCACCGCCGAAGCCGAAAGAGAGTTGGCGTGCCGTGATCGAGCAGGTCGCCGAGTCCTCCTGCGAGCACTACCGCTCTATCGTGCGTGGCCACCAGGACTTCGTGCCCTACTTCCGCGCCGCCACCCCGGAGATGGAGCTCGGCAAATTGCCGCTGGGTTCCCGTCCCGCCAAGCGCAAGCCGAACGGCGGCGTCGAGAGCCTGCGCGCCATCCCCTGGATCTTCGCCTGGACCCAGAACCGGCTGATGCTGCCAGCCTGGCTCGGTGCCCACAAGGGGCTGCAGCAGGCCATCGATGACGGTCACAAGGCGGTGCTGGACGAGATGAGCCGCCAGTGGCCCTTCTTCCGCACCCGTCTCGAGATGCTGGAGATGGTGTTCCTCAAGGCCGACCTCTGGCTGGCGGAGTACTACGACACCCGTCTGGTCCCCACCGAGTTGTGGGCCCTGGGCAAACAGCTGCGCCAGGAGCTCTCCGACTCCATTCAGGTGGTACTGGAGCTGCGTCCCCAGGGCGATCTGCTGGATGATCAGCCCTGGATCCAGGAGTCCATCAAGCTGCGCAACCCCTACACGGATCCCCTCAACGTGCTGCAGGTCGAGCTGCTGGGGCGCTCGCGCAACCACGCCGAGACCCTGCATCCCGAGCTGGATCAGGCGCTGATGGTCACCATCGCCGGTATCGCCGCCGGCATGCGCAACACGGGTTGAGAACGCGCTGTCGACCTCACTCCCATCAGATTGAGAGGGCGCCCACGGGCGCCCTCTTTATATGCCTCAAACCAGCCTGTCCCTCCGGCCGCGAAGATCCCCTGATCCACTGACAGGAGCCAACCGCTCACCACGGCATCATGCCCCACCAGCAAGGCGAGGATGAAGTCATACGAAGCCTTTCATCAACAGCTCGGAGCAATAACCCGCCTCGGGGAAAATTTGCTTGTATCACAAGCCGTTACAAGCTGAACTCAGGCTGATATATTGGACTCTGGGTGTCAAAAGGGATGGCTGGGCTTTATATGTTAAAGTCGGTAGCGAGCAATAAATGGATCTATCTCGGCAGCATTCTTTCCCTGCTGTTTTTTGTCGCCATCGGCCATTACTTGGCCTTATCCAACCAGAGACAGCAACAACTGGATTTTTCCCGGCTGGTCCTCGACAACTCGGAGAGAATATCGCAACAGTTGGCCGATTCACTGCGGGCGGTGAATCAGGCTGGACTCGTCGAGTGCACAAAACCCGTTCTGGATAAAATAAGGGTCATTGCTTCCCGATTTCCCTATGTGGGGGATATCGGCATCATCCAGGATGAAAAACTGGCTTGCAGCGCAGACTGGGGAATATTGGTAAACCCGGAGTCTCTGCCCCGCCATAGTTTCCTGACCACCTCGGGTTTTGAAATTTACATTAAACCCACCTCACTGCTGCCATCCAATGTGGTCAGGGACATGACCCGTCTGGGCAATGCCGTCGCCTTCACCTCCGAATTGCTCACTCATCAGGTCTACCAGGGGCCGGAGGGCGTCACCTATGAACTGGTCACCCAGGATGGGAAGAACGCCTTCTTCAAGTTGCTCGACATGCCTGCCGGCGGCAATAGTCTGACCACCCTGTCCACCAGGCTGTGCAGCGAGCAGTATGATTTTTGTGTCATCACCCACAATGAACGTGCCGGCCTGCTGGCTTACAAGGCGGCCCCCCTCACCTTCTACATACTCTTCTCCCTGTGCCTCGGGGGGCTCATCGCCTTTGCCACAACCAGTTTTCAGGAAGAGAAAAAATCCCTCGAATTCAGGCTCAAACGGGCAATACAGCGCAACGAGCTCTATCTGGAATACCAACCCGTGGTGCATGCCCACCAGCACAATATCGTTGGCATGGAAGCCCTGTTGAGGTGGAAGGATGATCTGTATGGTCAGGTCTCACCCGAGTTATTTATTCCGGTCGCCACCAAGCTCGATATCTATGGGAAAATATCCACCTTCATTGTCAGCAGGGCGCTGGCTGAGGTGCATGAGCTGCTTGAAAAAGATGAAAAATTGACGATTTCATTGAATGTCAGCACCTATGAAATCAACGCCCCGGATTATCTCGACCGGTTGCAGGCCCAGGCTCTCCGATATGATCTGAAACCCACCCAGATAAAGCTGGAGATCACCGAGCGCATCAATGAATACCATCAAAAAATAGCGGACTTCACCACCTCGGCACGAGAGAAAGGGTTCAAGATATCGCTGGATGACTTTGGTACCGGCTCATCCAATATTCTCTGGCTGACCGCCATCGACTTCGATGAAATCAAGCTGGACAAGATCTTCATTAATGGCCTGCACGAGGAACTGAAGAAAGATCTCTTCACCTCCATGCTGCAAGGCATCACCAAATTGAACAAGCAGATCGTCTTTGAGGGGGTCGAGAGCCCCCACGAATTGAGGCTGATCGAGTCATTCGACAGACATGCCCTGATCCAGGGCTGGGTGTTCTACAAAGCAATGCCTGTCAAGCGACTCGCCCAGGCCATCCAGGAACGCAACCACCCCGGCCACGTGGCATCCCGTATCGGCTGACGATGACCATCCACCAGACGGGGAGGCTATGACACCCGGTTGCGCCCCCGCCGCTTGGACTCATAGAGGTGCTGGTCCACGCACTGGATCCAGTCATCCATGGAGTGATAATCGGGCAGGAAGGGGGACAGACCGATGCTGATGGTCACCGGGATACCCATCCCCTTATAGCGAAAAGCGTGTTGCTCTATCTGCATGCGCAGATGCTCCATGAGAGACGTCGCCTCCTGGAGAGCCACGTTACGCAGCAGCAAGATGAACTCCTCCCCACCGAAACGGGCCGCCAGATCCTTGTCTTTGGCCTCCTGCATCAGCAGCCGGGCCAGCTCCCGCAACACGGCATCGCCGGCAAGATGCCCGAACTCGTCATTGATCTGCTTGAAGAAGTCGATATCGATCAGGGCCAGGCAGCAGTTTCTTTCTTCCGCATGCGCCAGAAGATGGGCCAGCAGTTGCTTCCCTTGATTGAAGAAATGACTGCGATTGGGCAGATGGGTCAGGAAGTCGTGCTCGGCGTTGAAGCGCAGCTCCTGCTCCATCCGGCTGCGCTCCTCCTCCAGGTTGCGCGCATGGATAAGGGTACCCAGGGCCGTGGTGAGGGGCTCGAGCAGGCTCACCAGACTCTCATCGAAGCCGCCGGGCCGGTTGGCCAGGGCGATCATGCCGATGGCCTCTCCCTTGTGGCGAATGGGAATGCCGAGAAAGCTGTACAGGTGGGGATGGCCGCGGGGGGACGAGCCGCGACTGGCCGGGTGACTCGGCAGATCGTTGCAACACACTAGCGTGTTGTGGGTCACCACATGGCCAAACAGGTTGTCGAGCTTGTTGAAGATGAGCCCTCCCCGGCTCTGGCGCTGCTGCTCATACCAGGCATGGGTGGCCTCGTCCCAGGAGAGATTGGAGATGGAAGGCACATAGAGGCTGGGTTGTCCCTCCTCGTGCTGGACGATGCCGATGAAGCCGTAGGCACTCATGCTCACGCTCAGCAACCGCTCGAAGATGGTGTCGCAGGCCGAGCCCAGATTGCGATCCAGCAGAAAGCTCTGATGGGCTGCCACTATGATGTCGAACATCTGGCTCTGCAACGCCACACGCTGCTCCGCCAGCACCTCCTGGGTGATGTCGTGGATAAGCTTGATCACCCCGAGCGGGGTCCCCCTCTCATCGGTGATCGGCGTATAGGTGGCGTGGATCCAGAGGCTGCTGCCGTCTCGCAGAACCCGGCGAAAGGCCCCGCCGTGGATCTCGCCCCCCAGCACCCCCTGCCAGAAGGCCTCATGGCCCTCCTGCAACTCGGCGGGCACCAGCAGCCGGTGAGATTGGCCGATCAGCTCCTTCAAGCTGTAGCCCAGGATGGCACAAAACAAGGGATTGGCTGACACCATGCGCCCATCGAGATCGAACTCGACGATGCCATAGGCACGATCGAGAGCGGTCAAACGCGCCTGGTCATCGTGACGACCGAAGGGCTCTGCATTGGGGAGATTCATCACTGAACTATTCATCACGGGCCGGGATTCCTTTCGCTCGCAAGGATTGCAACTCTTCCAGTATAGGCATCAGAGCCCGGCGGAGATGCGGGACGGCATTCCCGCACTCACCCGGCATGGCGGTGAATTGACCTGACCCCTTGCCATGCCGACATCTCGGGCGCAGACTGTCTGGCCTTGTCCCGGCTCGAGGAACCCCGATGACCCCCGCTATCAACCTGCTGAAAAAGCTCAAGATCCCCCACAAGCTCTACCCCTACGAGTGCGAGGCCCACGACGACTTTGGCAAACATGCCGCGACCCAGCTCGGCCTGCCGGAGGCGCAGGTGTTCAAGACCCTGATCGCCCACCACGACAAGCAGGCGGTGGTGGCCATTGTCCCCTCATCGGGCATGTGCAGCCTCAAGCAACTCGCCAAGGCGGCGGGGCTCAAGAAGGTGGAGATGATGAAACCGGCGGAGGCCGAGAAGCTGACCGGTTACAAGGTGGGCGGCATCAGCCCCTTGGCCCAGAAGAAGCTGCTGCCCACCGTGCTGGATGACTCCGCCATGCTGTATGACGAGATCCTGGTGAGCGGCGGCAAGCGCGGCCTCTCGGTGGGGGTAGCGCCTCAGGACATGCTGACCCTGATGAAGTGGATTGCCGCCCCCATCGGCGAGCATCACGACTAGATCAAGGCGTGAATGAAGAGAGGCCCCGATATCGGGGCCTCTCTCGTGTCATCACCAACCACGCTGATAGCTCTGGATGCCTATTGGTCGCCGTTTCGTACGGCGGCCGTGAGATCGGAGAGGCGCACTCTCTGGTGCCCCGCTTCGTCGAAGTTCTCATCCGCCAGCCAGCGCTCGAAAGCCGTTTTCAGGACCGGCCATTCGCCGTCGATCACCGAGAACCAGGCGGTATCGCGGGAGCGCCCCTTGTCCACCCGCGCCTGACGGAAGGTGCCCTCATAGCTGAAGCCAAGGCGCAGCGCCGCATGACGGGAGGGCCAGTTGAGATCGTTGCACTTCCACTCGTAGCGCCGGTAGCCGAGCGCGAAGGCGTTGCCCATCATCAGCGCCATGGCGGCGGTGGAGAGTCGGGTGCGCTGCATGGCGGGGGAGAAGTGCAGCCAACCCACCTCTATGCTGCCAGCGGCCGGGTCGATGCGCAGATAGCTGGCCAGCCCCAGCGCCTTGCCGCTCTCCTCGTCCACAATGGCGTAGAACTGGGGATCCGCCTTGGCGGCGCTCTGTTGCAGCCAGGCCAGCATGGCCGCCTCATCCTCGAAGGGACCGCTGGTAAGATAGGTCCACATGGCCCCGCTGTCGGCAGCAAATGCCTGCCAGAGCGAGCCACAGTGACGCGCGGGATCCAGCGGCTCAAGGCGGCAACCCCAGCCGCGCATCACCGCCTTGGGGGGGAACTCGGCTCCCGCCCAGCCCGGCACCAGGGCGCCAACGGGCTGATCGAATTCGTTCAGAAATGGCTCAGCAGGCACAGGCAATCCCTCCTTCCAACAAGACACCGGCCTCGCTGCCGGTGGCGACGGCGAAGCCGTCCTGACGCCACCAGTGCAGACCACCGATCAGCTCTTTGACCTGAAAGCCCAGCGCCGCCAGCTTGTAGGCTCCCTGAGTCGAGCCGTTGCAACCGATGCCGTCGCAATAGCAGACATAGACCTTGTCCCTCGGCAGGTCGGCCGTGCTGGCGGCGTTCATGGTGCGATGGGGGAAAGAGACGGCTCCCGGAATGTGCCCTTCGGCGTAGTGGGCGGGGGAGCGGGTGTCGATGACCACTATCTTCCCCTCCTCACCCGCCTCCCCGCTCAGCAGATCCGCGGCCAGGTCCGCCGGATCGGTGCGGTATTTCAACTGTGCCTCGAAAAACGCACTGGCCTCCATCGGGCTCGCGACCCCGGTACTCATTACCTGACTCATACTGCCTGCTCCTTGCGACTCGTGTCTGATCCCGGCCATGACGGCTGCCCGCGCCGACCAGGTTTTGATCTCTGTGGTAACGGTGGTTCTCACCGCCGATTAACGCCTGATCTCGGTGGTCACGACGGTGCGCACCGAGTTTGCGATAAAACACTCCTCGTGGGCCTGGTGATGCAACTGCTCCAGCTCGGGCATACCCGGCTGTCGCTCGCCACCGAAGACGATGAGCGGACGCAGCCTGACCCGGGTGACGGACTGGCGACCGCGCTCGTCCGCTGCCATGATGCCGATCGCCTCGTCCTGATAGCTCTCCACCCGATAGCCCGCCCTGGCCGCCAGCCAGAGGAAGGTGAGCATATGACAGCTGGAGAGCGCCGCGACGAAGGCCTCCTCGGGGTCGACATTGTCCGCCACCGAATAGGGCAAGGGCACCACATGGGGAGAGGAGGAAGCGGGCACCCGCACGCCGCCGTCAAACTCCCAGCTGTGGGCCCGACTGTAACGCTGATCCACGAAGGCTTCATCCTCCCCCCGCTGCCAGCTGATGATGGCGCCAAACTCCGACATAACGACTCCCTATGGTGGCTGATATCCCGATGATGGTTCCAATGTAGCGGCACAATGGCCTTGCCACCCCGACCAATTTTGCCAATATAAGCAGACCAATTTCGATCGCTAGCTGGAGCCCGCCATGACGGTCCTGCCAACCTTGTTCGCTCACCATCGCCATGGGGATCTGCCGCTTCATGAGCAGCTGGTGCGCACCCTGCGAGAAGCCATCCTCGCGGGCCACCTGCCACAGCACAGCCGACTGCCCGCGAGCCGGTTGCTGGCGAGCGATCTCGGCATCTCCCGCAGCACGGTGGAGCTCGCCTACGGCCGGCTGGAATCGGAGGGTTATCTGGTACGCAGGGTCGGGGCTGGCAGCTTCGTGGCGCTGGCGGCAGTGAGACCCACCCCGCGCCCGCCCCAGTCGGCAGCGGGGCTCTCGCGCCGGGGCCAGGAGATGGCCGCAGGCAGCGCCTGCCCGGAGGTGCCGGAGGTGGGCAGCTCCTTTGCCTCCAGCCAGCCGGATCCCCGTCTCTTTCCCCAGGCTCTCTGGGGCCGTCTGATGCAGCAGCAATGGCGCCAGCGGGCCGGCGACTGGATGAACTACGGGGAGCCGCAGGGCCTGCCGGAGCTGCGCGCCGCCATCAGCAGCTATCTGGTGCAGTCAAGGGGCGTGGTGTGCGAGGCGGATCAGATCCTGATCCTCACCAGCTCCCAGCAGGGGATCATGTTGGCAACCCAGTTGCTGATCGACGCAGGAGAGTGCGTCTGGATGGAGGATCCCGGCTACCCGGGGGCGCGCACCGCCATGGAGAGCGCCGGCGCCCGCATCCACCCTGTGCCGGTGGATGAAGAAGGGATGAATCCAATCGGAGAACACCCCAGACCCAGGCTTATCTACTGCACCCCCGCCCACCAGTATCCCCTGGGGGTGCCCATGAGCCTGACGCGGCGCATGGCGCTATTGGCCGAAGCCGAGCGGCAGGGAGCCTGGGTGCTGGAGGACGATTACGACGGGGAGTATCAGTACGATCAGCGCCCGCTCCCCGCCCTGCAGGGGCTGGATGGACAGGGGCGGGTCATCTATGTGGGCACCTTCAGCAAGGTGCTGTTCGGTTCCCTGCGTCTCGCCTATCTGGTGCTGCCGCGTCCGCTGATGGAGGCCTTCAGCCGGGCCCGCGCCGCCATCGATGGCCATAGCAACCAGTTGCAGCAGGCGGTCACGGCTGATTTCATCCGCGCCGGTCACTTCGCCGCCCACCTGCGCCAGAGTCGGCTCGTCTACCAGAGTCGGCGGGATCTGCTGCTGCGCGAGCTCGCCGAGCATTGCCCCACCCTCACCCCCATCCACAGTGGTGCCGGCCTGCAGTGCGCCGTACTGCTGCCCGCCGGTGGCGAGGCGCGCTGGACAGACGCCGCCAATGCCCTGGGGCTGGGCGTTCGCCCCTTGGGCCAGTTTCACCTCGGGGCCCCCAGCCGGGAAGGCTGGCTGCTCGGTTTCGGTTGTCTCGACAACCAGACCCTGCGTCGGCTCTGTCGCCGGTTGGGGGAGCTGATGAGGGCCAATCCGCTCCCGACACTGGCGAGCACTCTCCCCCGTCCACCCCGAGCCGACAGACTCAGGGAGTCGTGATCTGCTCCTGACTCTCCCGGCACAATTCGAGCCAGGCCTCGGCGGTGCGGGAGAGGTAACGCCTGGCGGGCCAGATAACCCCGAGCCGCCAGCTGAGTTCAGGCTTCAGGGGCCGCAGCACCAGGCCGTCCGGGGTCAGCCGACGGCAGATGGGTTCGGGCAGGAAGGCGACCCCCATGCCGCTTCGCACCATGGCGGTAAGGAAATCCCACTGGCTGCTGCGCGCCGCCACCTGGGGAGTGAAGCCCGCCTGCAGGCAGGCCTGCTCCAGCCGTTCGCTCAGGGTGAAGGCCTGGGTGTAGAGCAGGAAGGGTTCTTCTCTCAAGTCCCCCAGCCGGATTTCGGCCCGCGCCCGCCAGCGAGGGACGTCCGGCAGCACCACCTGGATGGGATAGCAATCCAGTTCCAGGGTGCTCAGGGTTCCCTCCTCCTTGGTCGGCAGCATGGTGATGGCGAGATCCAGCTCCCCCTCCAGCACCGCCTGCTCGATGCGCCGTCCGCCGTACTCCACGATGGAGAGCTCCACCTTGGGGTAACGGCTGCGATAGGCGCGGATGAGATCCGCATAGACGTGGCCCACCATGGGGGGGATGCCGAGGGCGAGGCGACCGTGCTGCAGACTCTGCAAGTCGGCGAGTTCCGCCTCCATCTGCTGCATCTGGGCCAGCACCAGCTGACCATGGGTGAACAGCACCTGGCCGCTGTCGGTGAGGGTGAAGCTGTGCCCCGAGCGACTCAGCAGGGGCTGGCCCAGCTCCTCCTCCATGTTGCGGATCATCTTGCTGATGGTGGGTTGGGTGACGAACAGCTTCTCGGAGGCGCGGGTGAAACTCTGCTCACGCACCAGTTCGACGAAGTAACGCAGGGCTCGGATATCCATGGCGGGGCTCGAGATGATGACGTTCAAACAATGCCAATATGGCATGTTTTTCATGATTTAAATTCATTTTTTGCAGGTTTGTCTCCCTCTTATACTGTGATCAAGTTCACAGACAGACATCCATCATGAAAACCTTCTGCCTTCGCTGGTTGCAAACGCCCTTCCAGATTGCCCTGCTCGCCGCCATCTGGCTGCTGGCGGATACCGCGGTTCGCACCCTGCATCTGCCCTTGCCCGCCAACCTCACCGGCATGCTGCTGTTGCTTGTCTGCATTCTGCTGGGCGTGGTCAAGGCCCAGTGGTTCAGCGCCGGCGCCCGCTGGTTGCTGGCGGAGATGCTGCTGTTCTTCGTGCCCGCCGTGGTGGCCGTGGTCAACTATCAGGATCTGCTGCTTGAAGAGGGGTGGCGCATCATGGTCGTGCTGGTGATCAGCACCATTTTGGTGCTTGGTACTACCGCATTGGTGGTGGACAGAGTCTATCGCTTCGAACTCATGCTGGCCCGCCGGAGTCGCCGCCATGTCTGATACCCTGCTCGGCCTGCTCTGCTTCGCCCTCACCCTGCTGTTCTACTACGCCAGCAAGTGGCTCTATGCCCGCAAACGCATACTGCCGCTGATGCCCCTGCTGCTGGCCCCCGCCCTGCTGGTGGCCGTGGTCATGCTGTTCCACATCCCCTATCAGGACTACATGGCCGAATCCCACTGGTTGCTCTGGCTGCTGGGACCTGCCACCGTCGCCTTCGCGGTGCCCGTCTACGAGAACCGCCAGCTGATGCGCCGCCACTGGCTGTCGCTGTCGGTGGGGGTCATCGCCTCCGTCATCATGGCGGTGGGCAGTACCGTGCTGCTGGCCCGCTGGCTGAACCTGTCCGAGCTGCTGCAACGCAGCATGGCCATGCGCTCCATCACCACCCCCTTCGCGGTGGAGGCGACCCGCTCCGTGGGAGGCAATGCCGATCTCACCGCCCTGTTCGTGGTGCTGACCGGGGTGATCGGCATGGCGGTCGGCGAGAGCGTGCTGGCGGTGCTCGCCATTCGCAGCCGCCTCGGCAAGGGGGCAGGCTTCGGTGCCTCCGCCCATGGTGCCGGCACCGCCCGGGCCTATCAGATGGGCAACGAGGAGGGCGTGGTCTCCAGCATGGTGATGATGATCGCCGGCATGGCGACCGTGCTGCTCGCCCCCCTGTTGGGCAGGCTGTTCTGGTAATACGGCCACGCTTGCGACATGAAACGAGAAGAGGCGCCCTTGGGCGCCTCTTCTTCATTGCTGCTGGCCGTCACAAGCTGGCGCAGATCTGCCACAGATCGTACTGGATGGCCGCCGCCGTCACCTCGCGCCCCGCCCCCGGCCCCTGAATGACCAGGGGATTGGTGCGGTAACTGTCGCTCTCGATGGCGAACACGTTGTCACAGGGCAGCAGGTTCGCAAACGGGTGATGGGGCTCCAGCGCCTCCAGCCCGACCCGCGCCTTGCCATCGTGCTCGAAGCGGGCCACGTAACGCAGCACCTTGCCGACCCGGCGCGCCCCCTCAAACGCCGTCTGGATAGGGGCATCCAGCTCCTGAAGGCGGTCCATGAACTGATCCGTGGTCACCTTGCGCAGGGGAACGGGCACCAGGTTCTCCAGCTCGATGTCGGCGGAGTCGAGTTCAAAACCCGCCTCACGGGCCAGGATCAAGAGCTTTCTGCGCACATCCTGGCCGGAGAGATCCTCGCGGGGATCCGGCTCGGTCAGGCCGTGCTGCCAGGCCTCGTCCACCAGCTCGGAGAAGGGGCGGCTGCCGTCGTACTGCTGGAACAGCCAGGAGAGGGTGCCGGAGAAGATGCCGGAGACCCCCTGGATGCGATCGCCGCTCTGGCGCAGCATCTGGATGCTGGACTGGATGGGCAGGCCCGCCCCGACGGTGGCGTTGTAACGCCACTGCACCTGATGATCCCGGCAGCTCTGCTTGATGCGCTGGTAGAACTCGCTCTCCGCCGAACCGGCAAACTTGTTGGCGGCGATGATGTGGATGCCGAGCTGGGCAAAATCCGGGTAGTAGCGGCTCACCGTCTCGCTCGCCGTCATGTCCAGCGCGATCAGGGCATCGAAGCCGTGCTGCTCCAGCTGGCCCAGCAGCTCGGGCCAGATGAGGGGCTTGGGATCAAACTTGTCCCGCACCTTGAGGGGATCCAGCCCCTCCTCGTCCAGCAGGCCCCCCTTGGAGTCGAAGACCCCATAGAGGGTGATCGCCAAGTTGAGCTCATGCTCGAGACGCGCCTTCTCCCGGGCGTAGAGGCTAAGCCAGTGGCCGCCTATGTTGCCCTTGCCGAACACCACCAGACCGACCCGGGTCGGGCGGCTGAACAAGGCGCTGTGCAGGGCGATGAGCAGAGGCTCCAGCACCACCTGGCGCAGCACGGCCACCAGACTCAGCCCATCTCTGGCCACCTGCACGAACTCCAGGGGCTGATCCGCCAGCAGCTGATAGAAGCGGTGACACTGTTCGGCGTTGTCGGTCACCCCGGCTCCCACCAGGGCCACCAGGCTGTAGCCCTCCTTCTGGATGAGGCCGGTGAAGTTGCCCTGCAGCTGGAAGTCCCGCAGCACCTCGAAGGCCCCCTCGGCCACCTCCAGGGTGTAGGCGAGGCGCAGCACCCGCCGATCCGGCTGGCGTTGCAGGGTGAGAGGGTGCAGGCGATGGCGGGCCAGATGGGCCTCGATGGCCGCCACCGTCTGGTCATAGCCGGTCTGGGGCAGCACCTTCAGTTCGATCAGCGCAATCTGATCCACCGAGGAGACGATGCGGGCCCCGCCGGAGCGCGGCGCACGGCGCAATATGTGGGTGCACCCCTCATCCGGGTTGTAGCTGCAGCGCAGAGTGAGGCGCTGGCGGCTGTCCGCCACCGGCTGCAGGGTGCGCGAATGCAGCACGGAGGAGCCGAGACGGGCCAGCTCGTTGGCCTCGGCCAGGCTCAGACGCTCCAGCAGGCGCGCCTCCTTCACCCGGCGCGGATCCGCGCTGTAGACCCCGGCCACGTCACTCCAGATGGTGGTGGACTCGCCGTCCGCCAGCGCTGCCAGCAGGCTGGCGCTGTAGTCGGAACCGTTGCGGCCGAGCAGCAGGGAGCGCCCCTCCAGGTCGGCGGCGATGAAACCGGTCACCACGATGCGACCGGCGTGCTCCGCCAGACGAGCCTTGAGCAGTTCGCTGGAGAGCGCCGTATCCACCTTGACCAGGGCGCCGTCCTCGGCCCGCAGGAAGCTGCGGGCATCGAGCCAGATGGCCGGTTCGCCACGGCTGCTGAGCAGGGCGGCCAGCAGACGCGCGGACCACACCTCGCCGAAGGCGAGCAGGCCGTTGCGCTCGAAGCGATCGAACTGCCCCTCCAGGGTCTTGGCGATCAGTTGCAGATCATCGGCAAGCTGCTTGCTCAGGGAGAGTTGCAGCTCGCCCTCCAGCAGGCCGTCGATCAGGCTCTGCTGATAGGCGTGCAGGGCGGTGATGGCTTCCCCGGCGGCCTCATCCCCCGCTTCAGCCAGCTCCACCAGCTGGATCAGCCGGTTGGTGGTCTTGCCGGCGGCGGAAACCACCACCAGTTCATGACCGCCCGTCTGCTGCTCGACGATGCTGGCCACCCGGCGATAACAGACCGGATCCGCCAGGCTGCTTCCGCCGAACTTGTGCACATGACGCCGCTTCAACGCTGCTTCTGCTGCCACCGCTACCTCTCCTTGCTGCTGTTCCATTTACTTCACCTGCTCTGCCAATGCTGCTTGTTCAAATGCCCGGGCCAGATCGGCCACCAGGTCTTCACCGTGTTCTATGCCAACCGACAGGCGCAGCAGCTGGGCGCTGATGCCCGCCGCCTGCTGCGCCGCCAGGGTCATGGCCCTGTGGGTCATGCTGGCGGGGTGAGCCACCAGGCTTTCCACCCCGCCAAGGGATTCCGCCACCGAGAAGAAGGTCAGCGCATCCAGGAAGGCACGCAGGCCTGCTTCGCTGCAATCGAGTTCAAAACTTAGCATGGCGCCGAAACCGGACTGTTGACGGCGCGCAATCTCGTGACCGGGGTGACTCGGCAGGCTGGGGTGATAAATGGTCTTCACCAGGGGCTGCTGCTGCAGGAAGGCGAGGATCCGGTCCGTGTTCTCCTGATGGGCGCGCAGGCGCGGCGCCAGGGTGCGCAGGCCCCGCAGGGTGAGGTAGGAATCAAACGCCCCCGAGGTCAGCCCCAGGCAGTTGGCCCACCACACCAGGGAGTCGGCAAGGGCGGCCTCCTTGGCGATCGCCACCCCACCCACCACGTCGGAGTGGCCGTTGATGTATTTGGTGGTCGAGTGCACCACCAGGTCGGCGCCGAGGGCCAGGGGTTGCTGCAACAGCGGCGAGAGGAAGGTGTTGTCCACCACCACCTTGGCCCCCACCTCGTGAGACGCGGTGGCGATGGCGGCCACATCCACCACCCGCAGCAGCGGGTTGGAGGGGGTCTCCACCCACACCAGCGCCGGTTTCTGGGCCAGCGCCTCGGCCAGGGCGACGGCATCTCCCTGATCCACGAACAGCACCCGGTAGTGGCCCTTGGCCGCCAGGTATTCGAACAGGCGCCAGGTGCCGCCGTAGCAGTCATGGGGGGCGATCAGCAGGTCGCCGGCCTTGAGCAGGGCCGTGGTCACCAGGTGAACGGCGCCCATGCCGGTACCCGTCACCACGGCGCCGGCGCCCCCTTCCAGGGCAGCCAGGGCATCCGCCAGGTTGGTGCGGGTCGGGTTGCCGGAGCGGGCGTAATCGTAGGTGCGCGGCTCGCCGAAATCGGCGAAGGTGTAGTTGCTGGAGAGATAGATGGGCGGCACCACGGCGCCGTGCTGGGTGTCTGTCTCAATGCCGGTACGTACCGCCAGGGTGGCCTTGTGGGTCATGTCACTCTCCATTTGATCTGTCTGGGGACCGTGCTGGCGGTCAGTCGCCCACGTCATCCCTCTCGGTCGGCCATAGCGAAGGCCCATGGTGAACCACAGTACGCCAGCTTAAAAAAGCCGTCAACACTTCTGGACGTCTAAATGGCTTTGCTGTTGGATTGCCATTGATTTCCTTAAGGGTTAAAATCCGCGCTCACGGCCAAATGAGAACAGGTGGATCATGGGAACAGAGTGGAACGGCGACTACGTCAGCCCCTACGCGGAACACGGCAAGAAGAGCGAACAGGTCAAGAAGATTACCGTCTCGATCCCGCTCAAGGTGCTGAAGGTGCTGACCGATGAGCGCACCCGTCGCCAGGTGAACAACCTGCGTCATGCGACCAACAGTGAGCTGCTCTGTGAAGCCTTCCTGCACGCCTTTACCGGCCAGCCGCTGCCCGGTGACGAGGATCTGCGCAAGGATCACCCGGACAGCGTCCCTGCCGAGGCGCGCGCCATCATGGAAGCGCTCGGCAAGGAGATCGAAGACTTCGACGCCGAATAAGCTTGCGAGCAGATGGCAAAGAGCACTTCCCCCTCAATGACGCGGCCCCTGGCCGCGTCATTGTCATCGGCCAGTCCCTTCAGCCTGCGCCGCTACCAGTCTGATATCAGCAGCCACAGCCACGACTTCGCCCAGTTGGTGATCCCCCTGGACGGCCCCATCGAGATAGAAGTGCAGGGCCGGGGTCGACACCTCACCCCCGGCTTTGCCTGCGTCATCGCCCCCGGTGAGCGTCACGATTACGCCGCCGACCCGGCTCTCTCCTTCCTGGTGCAGGAGAGCCCCTGGCTGCCGGGCCGCCTGGGCGAGCGCCCCTTTATCGAGCTGGATGCCGCCCAGCGCCACTATCTTGCCTTCCTGCGCCAGATGGTGGCCGAAGATCGCCACGTGGCGGGGATGGATCAGATCTGGCTGAACCTGCTGGCGGAGCCTCAGAGCATCGCCGTCCCCATCCCCCCGCGCATCGTCAGGGTCCAGCGCCATATCGAGACCCACCTCGCCGAGCCCCTCACCAACGCGCGCCTCGCCGCCCTCGCCTGCCTCGGTCAGAGCCAGTTCAAGCACGCCTTTCGCCAGCAGCTCGGCATGAGCGTCTCCCACTACATCCGGCAGCGGCGCATGGCGCTGGCCCGCAACCTGTTGGCCCACACTTCCCTGCCCATCGGCGAGATAGCCTGCCGCTGCGGCTACCGGGATCAGGGGGCCTTCGCCGAGCGCTTCCTCACCGAGACCGGCCTGACCCCGTCCCTCTGGCGCCAGCAAAACGGCCAGTTGCCATAACGGATCGGCTCTGCGCCGAAGACAATGCCGGGCTCATGAGGCATGCTGGCAGGCAGATGGAGCAGGCGATACGAGGAGCCAAGATGCAGACCATAAGCTGGCAGGATTTCGAGATGGTGGAGCTCCGGGTGGGCACCCTGGTGCGGGTCGAGCCCTTCCCCGAGGCGCGCAAACCCGCCTACAAGGTGTGGGCGGATTTCGGCCCCGAGATCGGGGTGCGCAAGAGCAGCGCCCAGATCACCGACCTCTATCAACCGGACGATCTGGTGGGCCGCCAGATAGTGGCGGTGGTGAACTTCCCCACCAAGCAGATAGGCCCCTTCCAGTCGGAATTTCTGCTCACCGGTTTCTACCGGCCGGACGGCGCCGTGGTGATGGCCATCCCGGAGCAGGCGGTGGAAAACGGCGCCAAGCTGGGATAAATCCCCCGCCGTGAGCAGAAGGCTCAGCCAGACGAAACAAGAGAGGCGACCCCGGGGTCGCCTCTCTTTTCATTATTTTCCGTTACCCGGATTTTGCAGTCGGCTTATCCCAGCAGGCTGAACAGCAGCGCCGACACCGCGAGCGATCCGGTCAGCAGGATGAAACCGTTGACCCAGCCCTGACGAAAACGGGCCAGCGCCTCCACCTTGTAGATGGCCACCACCGGCATGATGAACAGGATCATGGCGATGACGGGGCCGGAGAGGGTCTCCATCAGGCCGAGGATGCCGGGGTTGATGACCGCCGCCCCCCAGATGGCGAAGAACATCAGGGCGATGCCGACCTTGTCCGCCCTCCCGAGCGACAGGCCGGTGGGCTTAGCGATCAGGCTCTTGAGGCTCTCGCGGGCCCCGAGGAAATGGCCGAGGAAGGAGGAGCTGATGGCGATGAAGGCGATGAGCGGCCCCAGGGTGATGATCACCGGGTTGTCGGTGATGTTGGCAAGATAGGAGAGCACGGAGACGTTCTGGGCCTTGGCCTCGGCCAGCTGGGCCGGGGAGAGGCTCAGCACGCAGGAGAAGACGAAGAACAGCACGAAGCCCACCAGCATGACGGTGGTGTTGCGCAGGATGAGGCCGCTCTTGGCCTCCGCCTGCTCGCCGTATTCCCGGCGCTGCACGTTGGCAAAGCCCGAGATGGCGGCGGCGTGGCTGAAGGCAAATACCGTCACCGGCAGCGCCAGCCAGACGGTGTTGAGAAAGCTCCCCCCTTCAAATGCCACCATCTGTGGCCAGTGCCACTGGGGAATGAGGTAGAAAGAGAGTGCCGCCAGAATGGCCGCCAGCGGATAAACCATGAAGGCGAAGGCCCGCAGCATGGCCTTCTCACCGGCCAGCATCACGGCGATCATGGCGAACACCAGCACACCGGAGAGCATCACCCGGTTTGGGGTAAGCATGCCGAGCTGATTCACCATGAAGCTCTCCACCGTGTTGGTCAGCCCGACGCCGTAGATGAGCAGGATCGGGAAGATGGAGAGGAAATAGAGCATGGAGATGAGCCGACCGGCCATCTTGCCGAAATGCTCCTCCGCCACCTCGGTGAAATCCGCCTGGGGGCGGGAGGAGGAGAGCACGAAGCGCGCCAGCCCACGGTGGGCCAGGAAGGTCATGGGACCGGCCAGCACGGCGACGATGACCAGGGGCCAGATCCCGCCGAGCCCCAGATTGATGGGCAGGAACAGGATGCCGGCACCGACCGCGGTGCCAAACAGGCTGATGACCCAGTGGGTATCGTGACGGCGCCAGCCGGTGTGGGCGACGACAGCTTGGGAACCGGACAGCTCCGCGGTGACCTCTGCAGATAAACTCATCGATAATTCACTTATTGTCAGTATTTAAAACTGCAACGATTGTGCTCTTTCAGAATTTAATTCTCAAAAAAGGTGGCTGGCAGATCTCACTACCAAAGCGCGACCTAGCCAGTGTGATTGGGAAGGGGGAAGCGGCCTTGATGTTCAAGAAATACCGACCAAGATAGATTTGGCGATATATAAAACCAAAATTATAGATAAATTTGATTTTTTACTTTGATAAATCAGTGGATTGCAGAATTACATGAAATGACAGACCAGACAATCATGGCTTGTTGTGATGATCCACTGCCATTCACGCCAATGGCTAGCGTATATCCCTGTTTAACATGCATGAAGGCAGATGATTGCGCTAACGCAAAGGGCGACCCTGAGGTCGCCCTTTGCGATGTTGGCAGCGGGATCCCGCCCCTCAGCTGACCAGGATCTTGCCCCAGGCAAGATCCGGATCCCCCATCACGATGAAGTCCGGGTTCTCCAGCGACTCCGTCTCGTTATAGCTGAGAGGCTGCAGCGCCAGGCTGAGGATGCGTCCCCCGGCCGCCTCGACGATGCACTGGGCGGCGGCGGTGTCCCACTCGCCGGTGGGGCCGAGGCGCACGTAGCAGTCGGCGGCCCCCTCCGCCACCAGGCAGGATTTGAGCGAACTGGAGCCGAGCGGGATCAGCTCATAGTTGATGGCCGGGTTGAGACGGCGGGTCAGTCGCTCCAGCTTCTGGCGACGGCTGATGGCCACCACCAGGGCATCCGGCTGATCGTGCTCGTGGTGCATGGCGCTGATGGGATAGACCTCACCCCCCGTCTCCTTGAAGGCACCGTGGCCACGCACCGCCCAGTAGAGCACGTCGGATTCGGGGGCATAAATGACCCCGAGCACGGGCACGTTGTCCCGCACCAGGGCGATCAGGGTGGCGAAGTCACCGCTGCCGGCGATGAACTCGCCGGTGCCGTCCAAAGGGTCCACCAGCCAGTATTGCCGCCAGGCGGCCCGCAGGCTGAAGGGAACGTCGGCTGCTTCTTCGGTCAGCACGGGGATATGGGGAGTCAGCGCCGACAGCGCTTCCTTGAGGTAGGCATCGGCAGCAAGGTCGGCACTGGTGACCGGGGTCGCATCCTCCTTCAGCTGACGCTCGAATTGACCGCCGTGATAGATTTCGTGAAGGATCCTGCCTGCTTCGCGGGCAATCTCCTTGACCCCAGGCACCCAGGACAACAGCTCCTGCATCTCGCTACCTCTACTTTCCAAACTCTGCGCCTCAGGGGCGCTCGTTTCCCTGCTCTGCCAGCCACTTGCGGGCCAGCAGCAGGGCGCTGATGCTGCGCGACTCGGTAAAGTCGGGTCGCGCCAACAATTCATCGATCTGATCGAGGGGCCAGGGGATCACCTCGAGGGGCTCCGGCTCGTCGCCGACGCGCTGCTCGGGGTAGAGCTCCCGTGCCAGCAGGATGTCCATCCGGCTGGAGAAGTAGCCGGGGGCGAGGGAGACCTGCTTGAGGGACACCAGATCCCGGGCCCCGAAGCCCGCTTCCTCCATCAACTCCCGGTTGCCCGCCTCGAAGGCGTTCTCGCCGGGATCGATCAGCCCCTTGGGGAAGCCCAGTTCATAGGAGTGGGTGCCCGCCGCGTATTCCCGCACCAGCAGCAGGGTATGCGCATCGAGCAGGGGCACCACCATGACGGCCCCCCGGTTGCCGCCGCGCATCCGCTCGTAGACCCGCTCCTCCCCGTTGGAAAACTGGAGGTGCAGGGATTCCACCTTGAACAACCGGCTCTCGGCCACGATCTCGGCCTTGAGGATCGCCGGTTTGACCTTGTCCTGCGCCAGGGCATCGACACTGAGGTGTACGGGGTTGCACTTGTGACTGTCACTCATCGGGGCTGGCTGCTCATCAAAAATCGTGCTTCAAGAGTAAACGACTCACCGAATGAACACCACGGGGCAAGTGTGCTAAAGGTGTCTGAAAAATCCGTTATAATCCCGCCCTTTCCACTCCACTCTCCCTCGCTACGCGATACGAAAGGATGATGCATGCCCGCTTCCCTCCCCTGGCACCAGATTGATACCGTTTTGCTCGACATGGATGGCACCCTGATCGACCTGCAGTTTGACAGCCACCTGTGGCAGATCCTGGTGCCGGCACGCTATGCCGAACGCCACCATCTCGCACCGGACGAAGCGAAGCGGCGCATCGACGCCCACTACGAGGCGGTAGCGGGGACCCTCGACTGGTACTGCGTGGACTACTGGAGCCAGACACTGGGGCTCGACATCCGGGGGATGAAGCAGGAGATCCTGGGGAAAATTCAGTGGCGCCCCAATGCCGTCGCGTTTCTCGCCGCCCTCAAGGCCGCCGGCAAGCGCCGGGTTCTCTTCACCAACGCCCATCCCGCCAGCCTGGCGGTCAAGATCGAACGGCTTGGGCTCGATGAGCATCTCGACGAGATCGTCAGCACCCATGATCTCGGCTGGTCGAAGGAGAGCCAGCACTGCTGGCAGGCGCTGGCCGAACGCCTGCCCTTCGATCCCGCCCGCACCCTCTTCATCGACGACAGCGAGCGGATCCTGACGGCCTCCGCCGACTACGGCATCGCCCACCAGCTTGGCATCCACCAGCCCGACAGCGCCATGCCACCCCTGCGGTTCCAGCGCTTCCCGGCTCTCAAGGATTACGCCGACCTGCTGCCCCTCACGGCCTGACCTCCCTCGCCGGGCGCCCGGCCTTCACCTCAAGAGGCTTGGGCGACCAGACCGGGAAAGCTGCGCAGGTAATCCTGGGCCCGGGGGGTGAAGCCGGACGTCGTCAGCCGGGCTGTCTCGAAGGGGGGTTGCTCCAGGGGAAGATCGCAGTTCACCCTCTTCGGCCAGTCCGGATTGCCGATGGCCGCCGACCCTATGGCCACCAGATCCGCCCCGCCCGCCAGGGCCTGCCTGGCGGACTCGGCATCCCAGATCTTGCCCGCCACCATGAGAGGCACCCGCCCCGCGACTCCGGCGCGCACCGCGGCCAGCAGGGAACCCCCGGCGGGATCCTCGCTCGCCGCCTTGAAGCTGTCCCCCATGGAGAAGTGCAGGTAGTCGACATCCTCCTCCACCAGCAACTCGACCAGCGCCAGCTGGTTGGCGAGCTGGATGCCCTCTATGTGGGCATAGCTCTCCGGCGAGAGCCGCACCCCGATGAGGAAGCTTCTCGGCAGACGCTCCCGGATGCCCCGCACTATGGCCAGCAGCATGCGTGCCCGCCCGGCCAGACTCCCTCCCCAGCCATCTTCCCGCCGGTTCAGCAGGGGATTGAGGAAGTTGCAGAGCAGGAAGTTGTGGGCGGCGTGCAGCTCAATGCCGTGCAGACCGGCGCCATGGGCACGCTCGGCGGCCAGTACGAAGGCGTCGATCAGTTGCAGGATCTGCGGCCCCGTCAGTGCCGATACTCCGAGCGGATAACGTCCCCCCGGGGGAATGGCGCCGGGGCCCACCGGGGCCGTGCCGTTCAGCTCGGGCTGGGCGCGGACCCCGCCGTGGTGAAGCTGGATCAGCGCCAGGGCGCCGTTTTCCTCGGCGCTCTGCGTCAGCTTTGCAAAGGCCGATTGCTGGGCATCCGTCATCAGGGCCGGTTGGCCGGGCCAGCAGCGCCCCCCAGCCTGTACCTGGGTGGCGGCGCCGATGAGCAGACCAAAGCCCCCCTCGGCGCAGCGGGCCAGCCAGTCGAGCTCGGCCCGGCCGGGATCCCCGTTCTCCTCGCTCATGTTGTGGGTCAACGGGGCCAGTACGGCGCGATTCTTGAGCCGCAGCCCGGCCCGCACAAAGTGGAACTCGTCATTCAACATCGGGATCATGGTCTTTCTCCTGGCATCTGTGCCTCGTTGACGCCACTATAATCCCAGCCCGACAAGACATAATCAGACCTGAAAGAAAGACACTCATTCCCAACAGGACGCAATAAAGAACCCCATGGACAACCACAAACTCGATACCCTCTACCTGATGCGGCTGCTGCTCGCCATCGCCCGCTTCGGCTCCTTCGCCGCGGCCGCCAGCCACCTCGGCATCACCCCGAGCAAGGCCTCCAAGGATCTGCGCCACCTTGAACAGAATCTGGGGGCCGTGCTGCTCAGCCGCACCACCCGCCGGGTGCAACTGACGGATGCAGGCAAGCTGGCCTGCCAGCAGGCCGACCAGATGATAGCCCTGCACGAAGAACTGCTCGACGGTTTGCAACGGCGTCGCCATAGCCTCTGCGGTGAGCTCAGGATCACGGCGCCGGATCTCTGGGGGGAGGTGGTGCTGGCCCCGGTGTTGCTACGGTTTCGCGCCAGTCACCCCGAGGTGCGGATCATCGCCGACTTCTCCAACGAGGTCGCCGATCTGCTGCGGGACAACCTGCACGTCGCCTTTCGCAGCACGATATTGCACAGTGAACCCTATCTGGCGCGCCCCATCGCCCCTGACGATCTGGTGCTCTGCGCGAGCGAGGCCTACCTGGCCGCGCATCCGCCCCTCACGCAGCCCCAGGATCTGCTGCGCCACAGCCTCATCACCCGCAGCCAGGATTATGCCCGCCACGACACCTGGCCCTTGCTCCACCAGGGTCGAGAAATTCCCCTCGAGGTGACGGGTGAGCTCGCCTTCAGCAGCAAGAAGTCGATCCAGATGGCGATGTGCCAGGGATTCGGCATCGCCCGCCTGCCCCGCTATCTGGTGGCCGAGGATCTGGCGGCAGGCACTGTGTGCGAGGTGCTGCCCGCCTATCGGCCCAAGGGTGCGCACTTCTACGCCCTCTATACCCAGCGGCGGGCGGACTCGGCGCTCATCACCCACTTCCTCGACTACGTGATCCGCGAACTCGGCGGGCCTTCGGCATCACCGGAACAATCAGCCTCCTGACGCATGGACCGGTGTCGCGCCTACCCGGCCCTCGTCACACGCGCCCTCGATTACGTGATCCGTGAACTCGGCGGGCCTTCGGCATCACCGGAACAATCAGACCCCTGACGCATTGACCGGGTGTCGCGCCTACCCGGCCCTCGTCACACGCGCCCTCGACTACGTGATCCGCGAACTCGGCGGACCCTCGGCATCATCGGAACAATCAGCCACCTGACGCTTTGACCGGCGTCGCGCCTACCCGGCCCTCGTCACGCACACCCTAGACAACATGCTCCACGAGCAAGCCGGACATGAGGCATCCCACCATCAGGATTGCAGTACCAGGTGGTACTGCTTCTTGCCCCGGCGCAGCAGCAGGTAGCGGCCAAAACGCCAGTCGGTCTCGGCGAGTTCCACCCCCTCGGCCAGCCGGCCGTTGAGGCTGATGGCACCGGCCGCCAGCAGTTCGCGGGCGATCCGCCGGGAAGCGGCGAGTCCACTCGTCACCAGCAGCGCCACCAGATCGTCCTCGGGCTGCCGGGTCGAGGTCGGCAGGCCACCGGCGGCGAGTTGTGCAAGTTGCGCCTCGCCCAGTTCTGCCACCCGACCGCTGAACAGCTGCTCACTGATGACCTGCGCCTGCGCGAGCGCGGCCTCACCGTGCACCAGGGCGGTCAGTTCGTCCGCCAGCACCTGGGGTGCCCGCTTGCGACCCTGACGCCCCGCATCCTCCGCCTCCAGCGCCGCGATGACTGAGAGCGGCATAAAGCTGTAGTAGCGCAGGAAGCGGTACACATCCTCATCCGCGGTGCCGAGCCAGAACTGGTAGAAGGCGTAAGGGGAAGTAAGTGCCGGATCCAGCCAGATGGCCCCCCCTTCCGTCTTGCCGAACTTGGTGCCATCGGCCTTGGTGATGAGGGGCAGGGTCATGCCAAACACCTGGGCCCGGTGCAGGCGGCGGGTGAGATCCATGCCGCTGGTGATGTTGCCCCACTGATCGTTGCCGCCTATCTGCAGGGTGCAGCCGAGCCGCTCGTGCAGCACGGCGAAGTCCTGGGATTGCAGCAGGGCGTAGGCAAACTCGGTGAAGGAGATGCCCTGATCCGGGCGGGCGAGGCGCTGGCGTACCGACTCCCGTGCCAGCATGGCGTTGACGGAGAAGTGTTTGCCCACGTCCCGCAAGAAATCCAGGGCCGACATCTGCCCCATCCAGTCGGCGTTGTTGACCAGTTGCGGCGCCGCCAAGCCGTCACTGGCCGGCAGCAGAGCGGCTATCTGGGCCGACAGACTGGCGACCCAGCCCTGCACGGTTTCACCGCTGTTGAGGGTGCGCTCGGTCGCCTTGAAGCTGGGATCCCCGATGAGGCCGGTGGCCCCCCCCACCAGGGCCACCGGCCTGTGGCCAGCGAGCTGGAAGCGGCGTAGCATCAGGAGCGGTACCAGATGGCCGATGTGCAGGCTGCCGGCGGTGGGATCGAAGCCGCAATAGAGAGTGCGCGGCGTTGCCAGGTGAGCGGCCAGGGCCTCGGGATCGGAATTTTGGGCGATGAGCCCGCGGGCCATCAGATCATCGAGCAGGTGGGGGTCTGTCATGGGTGCTCCAGCGGCAGAGGAAAAGCCCCTATCCTCCCTCCGCCGCCTTCCCGCGGATATGTCCCTCTGGGGACAGTTTTATCACTGCCGTGCTAGCATGGGGCCTATCGGGCCCAGCCCCTGCAGAGATCCCGTCCTCAGATGAACAGCGCCGCCCATACCCTCGCCCTGACCCAGACTGTCGAGTCCCTTCATGGCCCGGCCTTTCCGGCCGCCCTGGTGCGTCTCATCCAGCAGCGGGTGGCATTCGACTGCGCCCTGTTGCTCGGGGTGGGCAGGCGGCCCGTCTACCTCTACGACAACCTGAGCCATCAGCGGGCACTGCTGTTCGATCGCTACCTCGCCGGCCACTTCGGCCAGGATCCCTTCATGCAGGCACTGGAAAACGGGCTCGGCGCCGGGGTCTGGACCCTGGCCGAGGTCACCCGTGGCCCGCTGGATCCCGACTATCGCCAGCGCTTCTACGAGGCGACCGGCTGGCAGGAGGAGGTGGGGCTGATCATGCCCATCCGTCCCAATCTCACCCTGGTGCTGTTTCTCGGCCGGCTCGCCAAGCGCCGGGCGCTGAGTACCGGGGAGCGGGCCAGGCTGAACGAGCTCTTCCCCCTGCTGCATGCCCTCTGTCGCCAGCACTGGCGGCAAGCTGCCCCCTTGCTGGCACAGGACGCCACCAAGGACGATGGTGCCAGGCTGGACGGGGCCCGCCTCAGGCAGGTGATCGATGAGGGGATGCAGAGTCTGGGAGCCGAGCTGCTGACCCGGCGGGAGCGGCAGGTGGCCGAACTGCTGCTGCAGGGCCAGGATGCCGAGGCCATCGCCGCCACGCTCGGGATAGGCAGCGGCACGGTGAAGAATCACCGCAAGCACCTCTACGGCAAGCTGCGCATCGGCTCACAGGCGGAGCTGTTCGGTTACTTCCTCAATCACCTGATCACGACCCCGACACCGGATACCGACGCCTCTTCCCCCCCATAACAGAACACCCCGCCGTGGCGGGGTGTTCTGCATCGAGCAAAGAGTCAGATCCTGCCCTGGTAGCGCAGGGGGAAGCGCCCCTGACCATCGGGCTGGCCGAGGAAGGGCAGCCCCTGTTTCATCTGATCCGGCAGCTCAGGCCCCGGCTTGAGACTGCCCTGGAACAGGTACTGGCGATTGGCCTGCAGCTCCAGCTTGCCCATCACCTGGACCGCCTCCGACCCCTGCTTGAGCTCGGCCACCAAGTGCGAATCCAGGCAGGTCAGCTTGGCCTCGGGATCCCCCAGCGCCAGCTTGCCCGCCGGGGTGTCGGCCTCGGCCCCATACCAGTAGAGATTGCCATAGAGCTGTTCGCACCAGGGGTTGCCCTGGGCAAACTGATCCACCTTGAGCTGCAACTGGCCCGCCGCCGTCAACGGGAAGGGCAGCCGCATGGGCAGCCGTTCCAGCAGCCAGGGGGCCGGCGCGTTGAGGGTTATGTCGCGGCCAAAAGCGGCGCCATTCCAGCCGACGATCCCCTGACCGTTGAAACCGGCCCTGTCCCCGAAGCGCACCGAAACCTCGGGGGCGAATCGCAACAAGGACCAGCCGTTGAGGTCCCAGCGCAACTGGGTCAGGGATTCACTGGCGTATTGCAGCCTGGCTATCTGGCCGCTCCAGAGGGTGCCGCTCACCCCCTCCAGCCGCACCAGGTTGGCGGGCAGAGGCAGGTAACGGACCACCAGGGTAGCGGGCAGTTGCACCAGTAAAAAGACGAGATAAGTCACCAAAAAAATGACTGGGATTAGAACTCTATGCTTCATTCGGGACGACTCAACTGTAAACGTCTCACCTTGACCAGACCCGGCGCCAGATTCTCCCGCGCCACCTCGATGATCTGCACCTGGACCCCGTGCTGATCCGACAGGGTCGCGAGCCAGAGCAGCAGATCGTCAAAAGGCACGGTGTCGATCCACACCTGCAACTCCTGCCCTTGTGGCTGCAGGCGAGCGATCTTGATCTTCTGGTTGAAGGCGGTGCGGTTCACCACCCCGTCCAGGGTGCCGCTGGTGTCTATCTGACGACCCTGGCTACCCTGCATCGCCAGCACCTCCTGACCCTTCTCCTTGAGCCAGGCCAGGGTCTGCTGCTGGTTGATCACCTGCCGCTCGCGCTCGGCGATGCGGTTGGCCACGGGTTGCCAGATGGCCCAGTAACAGAGCCCGATCAGCAAGATGCCGCCCCCCACCGCCACCAGCCGCTGTTCACGGGTGCTGATGCCACGCCACCAGCCTTGCAGTTTGTCCATCATGATGATTTACCCTTGAGCACCAGTGCCCCTTCGACCTTGCCTTCGGTGCTGCGCACCTCTCCCTGCTGCACCTCGAAGCGCTTGCCCGCCAGCTCGCGAAAACGCTCTATCTCGGTGAAACCGGGTGCGGTGACCTGCAGCCTGAGCTCGCCCCTGGCCGCATCGAAACGCATGACTTCGGGCTTGAGACCGGGCACCTCGGCAAACACCGGGGCCAGCTCGGTCAACAGCAGCAGGACCCCGTCCTGGGGCGCCTGTCCCAGCAGCTTGAGGTGCTGGGTCATCTGGCTGCGCACGTTGACGATCCGGCTCTCCCCCGGGAAGATCCGGGTATAGACCTGCCGGATCTCGGCCTTGAGCGCCTTGTCCTGCTCCGCCAGCTGATACAGGTGTACGCCACGCTGGGTCAGGGCCACCAGCAGCAGCAAACCGGCCACCACGGCCACCTTGCGCCACTGCAACCAGTGACGGGCGTATTCGGTCTGGGGACGGTACTTCCCCTGCAGCAGGTTCGCCTGGCAGCCAAGGGCCCCCTTGGCCAGCAGCAGCATGGGCAGTTCGGGATCCGCCGGCAGCCAGTTGGAACCGGCCATGGCCGGTGGCGGCGTGTGGCTGTGGATGGTCACGGGCTCAGCCTGGGTGGCCAGCAACATGGCCAACAGGGGCTCCTCCGCCACTATGCCCTGACGAGACCCCTGGCGCAGCAGCCACTCCTCCCCCAGTTGCAGGGCGGACCAGCCCTCGGTGGCCAGCGGCAGGGTCAGCACGTCCGGCAGCAGTTGCAGGGTCTTGAGTCCTGCCTGTTGCAGCCAGCCGAGCCAGGCCTGCATCTTGGCCTTGTCCACCGCCATCAGATCCACCTCGTTGCCCTGATGGCCGAGCACCACCAGGTGCAGGGCGTCCACATCGGAGGCGATCTGTTCCTCCAGCAGATAGGGCAGCGCCGCCGCACTCTGGCGGTTGTATTTGCCCGGCAGGCTGACCCGCCGGAAGATGAGATCGCTGCCGGGCACCAGGGTTACCACGGGGCGGCCACCGGCACGCTCCTGCAACTCGCCGAGGGCATGGGCCGAGGCCAGGGTGCCGGAGGCAATGATCTCCTGCTCCTGTGTCGACCACACCAGCCAGTGTACCGGCTGCTGCGCATTGGTCCCCAGACGGATGACCAGACTCTCGCTCACTAATCGTTCTCCTGCCATGCCCGCCATCGTCGTCGATGGGCGGGAACGCAGCCTGGGCTGCGGTATCGATACGGGGTCGGGACGGACGACGCCAGTGGTCGCCCGTCCCGGTTATTCTGCGCCGTCGCTCAGACGTCGCAACATGACCAGCTTGTTGTCCTTGCCGCGCTGGAACACCGTCTTGAGCCGGGCCCGCGCGTCCCCCACCTCGGCCAGCAGGCTGGCTTCGAAGTAGCTGCTCTTGATGTCCAGGGCAGCGTCGAGACCGCTGACGGCACCCGGCTGCACCGGCAACTGATCCGTCATGGCCTTCTTCTCTTTCCAGCCCTTCTTGGGTCGGCTGGTCAACACCTGCTTGGCATCGTCCAGCCCAATCTTGCCCTGATAGAGGCCCACCAGCAGGGCCGCCCGCTCGGGCTTGATGGTGTTGATGTTCACCACCAGCTTGTCGTTGGGCAGGGTGCAGACATAGGGGGCCAGCCTTGCATAGAGCGCCCCCGTCATGCCCCGCACCGCCCGCAACTCATCCGTGCCCAGCATCCACTGGTTGGCCACCAGATAAGGGGGCTGGAGCCCCTCGTAGTAGGCATCTTCGGCCCCGTAGCTCGACACCAGCTGGGTATCCTTGTCGGTCCAGTCCCGGATGGCATCGGTCAGCTGCACCGCCTCATATTCCTCGACCTCCAGCGCCTCCAGCAGGGCGCGGAACGCCTTCACCGCATAGGGCTGAGACTCCAGGTTGTCCCCGTCTTCACCCTCTTTCTTCGCCACACTCAGGCTGTTGAGGTTGAAGCAGGACTGCAGATCCCGTACCCGGCCGGCTAGGGTGCCATCATCCACCGGGAAGACCCCGTCCTCACGCGCCCAGTTCTGCCCCAGGTTCACCACATCGGGATCGTCCTTGAAGTCCTGGTTGAGCACCTTGATCACCAGGGCCTCCGCCGACATGGCGTACCACCAGGCCTGCTTGCCGATGGTGAGGTTGCTGGTGCGACGCAATTCCAGCTGCAAGCGGCCGCTCATGTTGCTGGCGATGATCACCATCACCGACAGGATAAGCAGCACCACCAGCAGGGCCATGCCCCCCTGGCGAGTGGGCGAAGCGCGACGCTTAGTTGCCATTCTCAGCCCTCTGACCACCGGCTCCGATGAGGAACTGTCTGCGAATGGTGCCGTAATCCTCCAGATCCAGCTCCACCGCCAGCCCATGGGGCAGCAGGTCTCGCTGGGTCCACTCCTCCTTCCACATCCCCTTGTCGTAGAAGTAGAGGCGCAGCGCCGTCACCCCCTTGAGCACGGGCTGGATGCGCGGCTCGGTGCCTATCACGGGATCCGGGTAGAGGTAGCTCAGCCGCTCCAGGGTCTGATCCTTGAGACGCCAGCCCACCCGTTGCAAACCGGAGCGTGGCAGTATGCCATCCGGATTGAGCCAGCCGCCGTGGATGAAGGCCATGCCCCAGTCATCGCTCTGCTGGCCAAAGCGGGACGCCGCCAGCAGCACCTTGTTGTTTTCCCCGTCGATGCGCCCGCTGCGGGGCACCATCTGACTGACATCCCGCTCCAGCAGGCTGAAGGCCAGCTGCAGCTCCGCAAGCCGGGTCTCTTTTTTCTTCGCCACCTCGTCGCTGGTAAGCACCCCCTGCAGCACCTGATAGGCGCCAAGGCTCAGCGTGGCGAAGATGGCGATGGCCACCAGCATCTCCAGCAAGGTGAAGCCGCGCGCCCTCAAAACAGCGCGGCACCGTCTGGCCGATGGCACCGTCGACGCCTCCCGCCGGGTGACACCGCCATGGCGGGGGTGGGTCACAAGGGACGTCCTTCGCCGATCCTGGCTCGGGCTCCTCTGGATTCGTTGAGTCCCGCTCATCGGCTGATATAGGTCCTGATCGTGGCCACCGGGCTCTCGGCCCTGGGCGCGGTGCGCACCTCCATGTCCAGCGCCTTGAAGTTGGCATCGCTGGTGGCGACGCCGCGATAGCGCCAGTACCAGGTCTGACCGGCCAGCTCCTCGTCCCCTTCCACCCAGCTGTCGCCGGGCCACTTGGCTTCGAGCTTCTGCTGCACCAGCTGGTTCTCCACCACCCAGGTCGCCAGGGTCTTCTCTTCCAGATAGTTGAGACCGGAGAGATGCTCGCTGGCGGTCTTCATCACGGCGAGGCCGGCGATGGCAAATACCGCCAGCGCCACCATGACCTCCAGCAACGTAATGCCGCGCACCCTGGGAGCCTGGCGCCTCACTCCTCTTCCTCTTCGTCTTCTTGCAGGGAGAGACGACCGAACTCGTCCCCCTTGACGGTGCGCAGATATTTCTCGTCATCCACCTGCTGGCTCAGGGTCAGCACGAAGGGGGTGAGTTCTCCCCCCGGGAAGATGAGGATCTGGGGCGTGCGCTCCCGCTCGTCGCGATTCTGCTCCGTCTTGTCATCGGTGTCGGTACGCCAGCTGAATCCCTCCAGTTCAATGGTCAGGACCATCTCCTCGGGCAGTTGTACCGGCCCCAGGATCTTGTCGCCCTCCAGCGCCTGCCACTTGCGATCCTTCGGGTTACGGGACATGAACTGCCAGCCGTTGGCCTCGGTCCGCAGTCCCAGCAGCCGGCCATCCATCACCGAATACTCCTGTGCCTGCTGCAGGGTCGCCATGAAGCGGCGGGCCTGCTTGTCCAGCTCCCTGTCTCCGCGGGCGCCCCCCATGCTGAGGGTGACGGCGGTGGCGACAAGCCCCATCAACATGGCGACCAGCAAGACTTCCAGCAGGGTGAACCCCGATTGG
Source organism: Aeromonas veronii (assembly GCF_040215105.1). NCBI lineage: Bacteria > Pseudomonadati > Pseudomonadota > Gammaproteobacteria > Aeromonadales > Aeromonadaceae > Aeromonas > Aeromonas veronii. The sequence goes on along the minus strand of NZ_CP157875.1, from coordinate 592,773 downwards.
TGACGGCGCCTCACCAGCTGTCCCCCATCAAGATGGCGGCACTCCGGCACAGAGACTCCTGACTGATGACGGCATGTCACGAGCACTACCTCCATGGTCGGGCCATGGCGGATGAACGAGACAAGGCCTGCCCGATGGCGGCAGGCCCGACAGGCATCAGGGCGCCTTCAAACACTTATTGGAAGTCCTTCAGGTTCCAGTTGCCGATGTCGTCATCGGTACCGGCTTCCCCATCCAGCCCCATGCTGAAGATGTCGATCTTGCCAAACTGGCCCGGACTCAGCAGCTGGTACTGGTTACCCCAGGGATCCTGCGGCAGGCGCTTGATGTAGCCCCCTTCCCGGTAGCTGCGCGGCTCCGGGGAAGCGGTCGGCTTGTTGACCAGGGCATCCAGCCCCTGCTCGGTGGTGGGGTAGCGGTTGTTGTCCAGCTTGTACATGTCCAGCGCATTCTCCAGCGCGACGATATCGGACACCGCCTTCTGCTGATCCGCCTTCTCCTTGTTGCCCATCAGGTTAGGCACCACCAGGCTGGCCAGGATCCCCAGGATCACGATGACCACCATGACTTCCAGCAGGGTGAAACCCCGTTGACGACGACTGTGCATTGCTATGACTCCCTAACGAATAAGATGGCCAGCGCCATCGATGATTAACCTTGTTGTGGCATTCAAACCGGCGGGTCACGCCGGCATCAGAGATTCACCATGTTGTTGAGCTCGAGGATCGGCTGCAGGATCGACATCACGATAAACAGCACCACCCCGGCCATGGAGACCACCAGCATGGGCTCGAACACCCCGAGTGCGATATTCACCTGGGTTTCGAACTCCCTGTCCTGGTTGTCCGCCGCCCGCTCCAGCATGCTGTCGAGCTCGCCGCTCTGCTCGCCCGAGGCGATCATGTGCAGCATCATGGGCGGAAAAATCTTGGTTTCATCCAGCGCCTTGCGCAGGCTGGTCCCCTCTCGCACCCGCTCGGTGGCCTCGCCGATGCGGTGGCGGGCAAAGTCGTTGGAGAGCACTTCACCGGCGATCTTCATCCCCTCCAGCAGGGGCACGGCGCTGGCGTTGAGGATGCTCAAGGTGCGGGCGAAACGGGCGGTGTTGAGGCCGCGGCTGACCCGACCGATGACCGGCAGACGCAGCAGCACGGCGTGCCAGTGGCGACGGCGGGTCGCATCCCCCAACCACCAGCGCCAGATCAGACCGCCAATGAACAGCAGCAGCAGGAACCAGAGCCCGTAGTGCTGCAGCAACTCGCTGGTACCGATGAGAAAACGGGTGGTGCCGGGCAGTTGTTGACCCATGTGTTCGAACTGGGCCACCACCTTGGGCACCACGGCGGTGAGCAGTATGGAGATGACTCCCACCGCCACCAACGTGAGGACGATGGGATAGATCATCGCCTGCAGCAGCTTGGTGCGCATGTGCTGGCGCTGCTCGGTGTAATCCGCAAGCCGGTTCAGCACCTTCTCCAGGTGACCGGATTTCTCCCCGGCCGCCACCATGGAGCGGAACAGCTGGTCAAACACATGGGGGAAGGCGCCGAGGGAGTCGGCAAGGGAGTAACCCTCCACCACCTTGCTGCGCACCGTCGCTACCAGACTGCGCAGGTGGGCCTTCTCGCACTGCTCGGCCACCGCCTTGAGGGCTTCCTCGATGGTGAGACCGGCCCCCACCAGGGTCGCCAGCTGGCGGGTGATGAGGGCCAGCTCTGAGGTGGAGGCCCCGCGGCGAAACAGCACGAAGCGATTGGCTTCCCGCTTCGCCTTCTCGGTGGTTTCGTTCACCTCGAGCGGGGTCAGCCCCTGCTCGCGCAGCAGCTGGCGCACCTGGCGGGCGGAGTCGCCCTCCAACACACCGTTCTTGTTGCGTCCCTTGCTGTCGAGAGCCTTGTATTCGAACGCAGCCATCTCAGTCTTCCCGGGTCACGCGCAGCACTTCTTCGAGGCTGGTCTGCCCCAGCAGCACCTTGTCGATGCCATCCCGGCGGATGCTGGGGGTATGACCCCGGATCAGCCGCTCGATGGCGAGCTCGCCGCTGGCGCCGTGGATGGCCTCGCGCACGGCGTCGTCGATCACCACCAGTTCGTGGATCCCGGTCCGGCCGCGATAACCGGTGTGGTTGCACTGCTCGCATCCCACCGGGCGCCAGATCTGCTGATCCGGCGGCAGTGACATGCCCATGGCGAGCCGTTCCTGCTCGCTGATGGGATGGGGTGCACGGCAATCCGGGCAGAGGGTGCGCACCAGCCGCTGGGCCAATACCGCCAGCAGGGAGGAGGAGAGCAGGAAGGGCTCTATGCCCATATCCCGCATCCGGGTGATGGCGCCGATGGCGGTGTTGGTGTGCAGGGTCGACATCACCAGGTGACCGGTGAGGGAGGCCTGCACCGCGATCTGGGCGGTCTCGAGGTCACGAATCTCCCCCACCATCACCACGTCCGGATCCTGACGCAAAATGGCGCGCAGGCCGCGGGCGAAGGTCATATCCACCTTGCTGTTGACCTGGGTCTGCCCCACCCCTTCCAGGTCATATTCAATGGGATCTTCGACGGTGAGGATGTTGCGATCCCGGGAGTTGATCTCCGAGAGCGCCGCATAGAGGGTGGTGGACTTGCCCGAACCGGTCGGCCCGGTCACCAGGATGATGCCGTGGGGTTTGCGGATGAGTTCGCTGATGACGTTGCGATTGGCCAGCGTCATGCCGAGCTGCTTGAGCTCGAGGCGCACGTTGTTCTTGTCCAGCAGTCGCAACACCACCCGCTCGCCGTAGCTGGACGGCATGGTGGAGACCCGCACGTCGACGGCCCGGCCGCCGATGCGCAGGGAGATGCGGCCATCCTGGGGTACCCGCTTCTCGGCGATGTCCATGCGGGACATGACCTTGATGCGCGACACCAAGAGCGATGCAAGCTTGCGATGGGGACGCAGTATCTCCCGCAGCACGCCATCGATGCGAAAACGAATGACCAGGGCCCGCTCGAAGGTTTCGATATGGATGTCGGACGCCTCCTCCTTGATCGCCTCGCTCAACATGGCGTTGATGAGGCGGATGATGGGGGCGTCGTCATCCGCATCCAGCAAGTCTTCACTCTGGGGCAGCTCCTCGGCCAGGGCGAAGAAGTCCATCTCGTTGCCGAGGTCCTCCATCAGCTGGCGTGCCTCGGAGGAGTCGCGCTGATAGTGGGCCATCAGCAGGGTTTCGAATTCGTCGTTGCCAAGCTGCTCGACGGCAAAACCACAACCGGCCACCCGCCGCACCTCCAGCAGGGTCTGGGGGCTGATCCCCTGACGGCAGAGCAGCAGGGGCTTTCCCTGACGCTCGGTCAGGATGGCCCCGAAGTTGCGGGCGAAGGCGAACGGCAACTCCGGCAGTTCAGCCGGCAGTTCGCTGTTGTCCAGTTGATACGCCATCAGGGCTTGCTCTGCACGAAGGGTTGGCTCTGGGGCTGCTGCACCTGGGTTCTGACGCCGGTGGCGGTCGCCTGCTGCTGCGCCTTCATCCGCTCGATCTGCTGTTGTACCTCGGGGGACATCATCACATCCTGGCCGTAGGCAGGCAGCACCTGGCGAGCCGGCGAGGTGGCATAGCCTTCATCGGCGGCGCGGTTCAGCTGCTCGGCCCTGAACAGGGTGTACTTGTTGCTGGAGACGCCGGAGTAGACGTTGGCATCGCGCAAGATGGTCGGGCGGATGAAGACCATGAGGTTGCGCTTGGAGGTCGAGGTCTTGGAGGAGCGGAACAGGTAGCCCAGCACGGGGATGTCCCCGAGCAGCGGCACCTTGGAGATCTGCTCCTGGGTCTGCTCATCCATCAAGCCCCCCAGCACCACGGTTTCGCCGCTTTTCACCAGCACGGCATTCTTCACGGTACGGGTGTCGAAGGTGGGACCCAGGTTCGCGGTACCGGTCGCCTGCTTCTGGGCGACACTCGAGACTTCCTGCTCGATGTTGAGCAGTACCGAGTCCCCTTCGTTGATCTGGGGCGTCACCACCAGCTTGGTGCCCACCGTCTTGCGCTCTATGGTGTTGAACACCTGATCGCTGGTGGTGGAGCTCTGGGAGCCGCTCTGCACCGGCACTTCCTGGCCGACGTTGAAGGAGGCTTCCTTGTTGTCCATGGTGACGATGCTCGGAGTCGAGAGAATGTCGTTCTTGCTGTTGGTGGAGAGGGCCGTCACCAGCATGGCCCAGTCTCCCTTGTAGAAACCGGCCGCCATACCGCTGAAGTTGCTGGCAAGCGACGCGAGACCGTCGGTGTTGCCATTGTCATCGTAATCCTTGGCAGCGATGGCGAGGGAACCGATGGGCAGGCCGGTATCGGTGAACTGGGTGCCGCCACCGTTGGTATTGGCCCACTGCACGCCGAGGTTCATGCCGTCACCGTCGGAGACTTCGACGATGATCGCCTCCACCAGCACCTGGGCACGACGGATGTCGAGCTTGGCGATGACCTGCTCCAGCTCGGCCATGACGTCCGGCTGGGCGGTGATCACCAGGGCATTGGTGGTCTCGTCCGCCGAGATGGCAAGCTGGCCGCCACCGATGCTGGCACCGCCGCCGGTCGCCGCCGCACCGCCCCCTTTCTTGTCCGCCTCAATGCTGGAGCTGACCCCCTTGAGCACGTCCACCAGGTCCTTGGCCTTGCCGTACTTAAGGTAGAAGACCCGGGTATTGCCCTGGCTCTGCAGATCCCGATCGAGCTGACGCACCATCTGGATGATGCGGGCACGGGCCTTGGGCTCACCGCTGATCACCACGGAGTTGGTCCGCTCATCCGCCACCACCTTGGGGGAGAGCAGCAGGGGGGCATTGCCACCCTGGTTGTTGCCATCCTTGTTGAGGTTGGTCACCAGCCGTACCATCTCGCCGGCGGAAGCATATTTCAGCTTGATGACGTCCATGTCCTGGTCACCGGCCTTGTCCACCCGGCGCACCACCTCCACCAAGCGGTTGACCACGGCGGCACGGCCGGTGATGAGCAGCACGTTGGAGGGCTCGTAGTGCACCACGTTGCCGCCACCGGCGTTGTCGTTGAGCTGGCGCAGCAGCGGGGCCAGTTCGCGCACCGAGACGTTGCGCACCGGCACCACCCGGGTCACCATCTCGTCCCCAATGCCGGGGTTGCTATCGTCCACCACCGGAATGGCGGAGGTCTTGGCATCCTTGGAGCGCACAACCTTGAGCACCCCGTTGTTCATGGGCACCACGGCGAAGCCATAGACGTCGAGCACGCTCAGGAAGAACTGGTAGTACTGCTCTTCGTTGAGCAGGTCGTAACTGCGGACGTTGATCTTGCCGCGCACCGAGGGCTCGATGATGATGGTCTTGTTCAGGTTCTTGCCGACCGTGTTGATGAACTCTTCGATGTCGGCATTCTTGAAACTGGCGGAATACTCGGTGGCCCAGGCAGAGCCTGCCATCATCAAGGCTGCCGCGACCGTGGCCAGACGCCAGCCTTTCCCTTTATTTCTCATTCTTGGTGCTACTCCAATCATTATTCTGACAAGCCGACATACACGTCGTAGAGCTGTCCTTGCCGCTCGACGGTGACGGTCATTTCAGTGGCGCCCGCCACTTGCTGCATAGCCTGCATGGCCTGTGCGTTGTCCCGCAGATCCAGGCCATTGATGCTGACCGCCAGATCGTTGGCGACCAGCCCGAGTTGGTTGAACATTTCCGGGTTGCTGCCCGGATTGAGGCGATAGCCGACCATGCGGCCATCCACCCGTACCGGGGAAATATTGAGGTAATCGGTGATCTTGCCGGGGTTGCTCATCAGCTCGCTGCGTACCGTGGAGAGCTTGCTCTGGGGCTGGGTTGCTTTGGGCAAGGGTTTGCCGTACTCCTCCCCGTCCAGCATCAGGGTCTCATCACGACCATCCCGGGCGATGATGACCCGATCCGCAAAGACCTGACGGATCCTGGCCTGGGTGCCATCGATGTAATCACCGATGCCGTAAGAATTCTGCAACCCGTTATGGGCGATGATGGCGATGGACTTGGCGGGATCAGAACTCGCCAGCACACCGTTGAGTTGGGCATTGAGTTGGGTTTTGGGGGCATCGGCCGCGACCGTCTGGGCCACTTGGCCAGCATTGGCCGGGGGGGCCTTGCCAAACAGGGAAAGGCGGCTGACCCCGCTGATATCGAGACGCGCCGACCCTGCTCCCTGGCTCGCGGTGACCGAGGGCTGCCAGGGCTGGGAGTTAATTGGTTGAGTCAGGCCGAACAGACGCCAGGTAAGGCCGGCACACTGTTGGGCCAGCAATAGCAGCAGCAGCCAGAACAGAGGCTGGCTCAAACGAGCGAGTGGCACCGTCTTGCAACGGGCCAGAAGGGAGTTCAACAAGTCATCCCTAGGCGGTAGCGTCATCGTGATCAAAATTTTCTGACATCCAAATCGGTTGGCTATTGTGTACGGCAATGGACCCAGAGACAACCGACCGGATGAGGTGAAGCGGTGAAAATACAGATCCCGTCACACCAAGGCGTCCCCTGTTTCTACCCCAGGGCTCCCCTCTGGTATAATCAGGCACCCTTTTAGCCATCCGGAGCCGATTCATGTCGAACCCAGCACAAACCGGCACTCAGGTTCGCCTCGACAAGTGGCTGTGGGCTGCGCGCTTCTACAAGACCCGCAGTCTGGCGCGGGACCAGATAGACGGCGGCAAGGTGCACTACAACGGCCAGCGCAGTAAACCGGGCAAGCAGGTCGAGGTCGGCGCCCTCATCCGCTTCTGGCAGGGCCAGGACGAGCGGGAGGTGCGAGTGCTCGAGGTGAGCGAGCAGCGCAAATCTGCTCCGCTGGCCCAACTGCTCTACGAAGAGACCGCCGAGAGCCTGAAACGACGCGCCGACAACAGCGAGGCCCGGCGTTTCAACAGCCAGTTTGCCCCAAGCCCGGAGCGCCGTCCCGACAAACAGGAACGACGCCAGCTGATCAAGGTCAAACAATACTAATCAGCCCTTGTGGCCCTTTTATGACGACAGGCGGAGGAATTAGTTCCTAACCGGCTGTTTAACAATGTTTTTGTTCATATCCCCAAGAAAACCCAGGAATGCATGATGAGTAACCAAGATCTCCTGTATCGCTATCTGTTCGAAGAGTACGAAGTCCGCGGGGAGCTGGTCCAGCTGGACAGCACCTACCGCCACATCGTGGAAGCCCAGAGCTATCCGGTGCAGGTGCAAACGCTGTTGGGTGAACTGCTGGTCGCCACCAGCCTGCTGACCGCCACCCTCAAGTTTGAAGGCTCCATCACGGTGCAACTGCAAGGGGACGGCCCGGTGCGCCTGGCGGTGATCAACGGCGATCACAACCAGCAACTGCGCGGCGTGGCCCGTTATGAAGGGAAGTTGCCGGAGGATGGCAAGCTGCAGAGCCTGATCGGCAACGGCCAGCTGGTGATCACCATCACCCCGGATCAGGGTGAGCGCTATCAGGGCATCATTGCCCTCGAGGCCGACACCCTGGCAGGCTGCCTCGAGCAGTACTTCGCCCAATCCGAGCAGCTCGCCACCCGGCTCTGGATCCGCACCGGCCATCACGAAGGCCAGCCCCGCGCCGCCGGGATCCTGCTGCAGGAACTGCCGGCCCAGAGCGAGGATCACAGCGCCGATTTCGAGCATCTGGAACAGCTCACCAGCACCATCAAGGATGAAGAGCTGCTTGGTCTGGAAGCCGAGGAGATCCTCTATCGCCTCTATCACCAGGACAAGGTACGGGTGTTCGATCCCCAGGCCATCGAGTTCCGCTGCACCTGCTCCCGTGCCCGTTGTGAAGGGGCCTTGCTGCAGATCGGTAAAGAGGAGGCGATGGCCATGGTGCAGGATCTCGGCAAGATCGACATGCACTGTGACTATTGCGGCGCCGAGTACCCATTCGATGGGATCGACGTCGAAACCCTGTTCAGCAGGGCTCCCGGTAATGATGCAAACAAGTTACACTAAATGAAGGCGGGCAAAACCCGCCTTTAACTTAAATAACAAAAAAATACCCTATTTTATAAAGTTTGATGGCGATCGCTAAACTCTACCACCTAGGTGGTAGCATGATCGTCAGATAGAACCCTACAAACCTCTGACCCCAGGAGAATATAATGACTATCGTGGCAGAACCCACCCTGGCCCAACAACTGAAACTGGACCAGTACGGTATCAAAAACAGCCAAGAAATCGTTCGCAACCCCTCTTATGAGCAGCTCTTCGCCGAAGAGACCCGCCCAGACCTGGAAGGATTCGAACGTGGCGTCGTCACCGAGCTGGGCGCCGTCAACGTCAATACCGGCATCTTCACCGGTCGTTCCCCGAAAGATAAATATATCGTCAAAGACGGCACTACCCAGAATACTGTGTGGTGGTCTGACCAGGGTAAGAACGATAACAAGGCCATTACCCCGGAAGTGTGGTCACATCTGAAATCCCTGGTGACCCAACAGCTCTCCGGCAAGCGCCTGTTCGTGGTGGACGGTTATTGCGGCGCCAACCCGGACACCCGTCTGGCAGTGCGCATCATCACCGAGGTGGCCTGGCAGGCACACTTCGTGAAGAACATGTTCATTCGCCCGAGTGAGGAAGAACTCAAGACCTTCAAGCCGGACTTCGTGGTGATGAACGGTGCCAAGTGCACCAACCCGAATTGGAAAGAACAGGGCCTCAACTCCGAGAACTTCGTCGCCTTCAACATGACCGAGAAGATGCAGCTCATCGGTGGCACCTGGTACGGTGGCGAGATGAAGAAGGGCATGTTCTCCATGATGAACTACTTCCTGCCCCTGCGCGGCATCGCCTCCATGCACTGCTCCGCCAACGTGGGTCAGGACGGCGATGTGGCCATCTTCTTCGGCCTGTCCGGCACCGGCAAGACCACCCTCTCCACCGATCCCAAGCGCCAGCTGATCGGCGATGACGAGCACGGCTGGGACGACAACGGCGTGTTCAACTTCGAGGGGGGCTGCTACGCCAAGACCATCAAGCTCTCCGAAGAGGCTGAGCCGGACATCTACCACGCCATCCGTCGCGATGCGCTGCTGGAGAACGTGACGGTCGCGGCCGACGGCACCATCGACTTCGACGACGGCTCCCGCACCGAGAACACCCGGGTCTCCTACCCCATCTACCACATCGAGAACATTGTCAAGCCGGTCTCCAAGGCAGGTCACGCCACCAAGGTGATCTTCCTGACCGCCGATGCCTTCGGGGTACTGCCCCCGGTCGCCAAGCTTACCAAGGAGCAGACCAAGTACCACTTCCTGTCCGGCTTCACTGCCAAGCTGGCGGGCACCGAGCGTGGCATCACAGAGCCGACGCCGACCTTCTCCTCCTGCTTCGGCGCAGCCTTCCTCAGCCTGCACCCGACCAAGTACGGTCAGGAGCTGGTGAAGCGGATGGAAGCGGCAGGGGCCGAGGCCTACTTGGTCAACACCGGCTGGAACGGCACCGGCAAGCGCATCTCCATCAAGGACACCCGCGCCATCATCGACGCCATCCTTGACGGTTCCATCGAGCAGGCGCAGACCAAGGTGCTGCCAATCTTCAACCTGGAGGTGCCGACCGCACTGCCGGGGGTGAACACCGAGATCCTCGACCCGCGCGATACCTACGCGAATAAGGCCGACTGGGATACCAAGGCGGTGGATCTGGCAGGGCGCTTCATCAAGAACTTCGAACGCTTCACCGACAACGACGAAGGCAAGCGTCTGGTGGCGGCGGGTCCGCAGCTGTAACGACCAGCCACTTTCCAGGATTGCATACCGGTCAGCCCAGCTGGCCGGTATTTTTTTGGCCAAACCGCAGCGTTTGACTCCTGCGAAGCCTTGCCAGCGGGACGATGGCGCGTTAGATTCAGCCAAACTTTATACAATATACAATTTTGCAACCTGCCCCGTGACCCCAGCATGAGCCCACCCTACAAGACCCGCACCCAGATGGTGATGGAGAACCTGCGCGGCCGGATCCTGCGCGGCGAGTTCCCCGCCGGCGCCCCCCTGCGCCAGGACGCCATCGCCAGGGAGCTGGCGGTGAGCCGGATCCCGGTGCGAGAAGCCCTGATGCAGCTGGAAGCCCAGGGGTTGGTGAAGTTCGAGGCCCATCGCGGCGCCGTGGTGACCATGCTGGACGCCTCGGCCATCGACGAGCTCTTTTATTTGCGAGCCCTGCTGGAAGCCGATACCCTGTTCCACGCCGTCGACATGATGACGGAGGAGACCTTCGCCAAGGCGCAAGCCATCCTGGCCCAGTTCGATCTGGCGCTGGAGTCCGGTACCCAGGTCGAGCACTGGGCCGAGTTGAACCACAGTTTTCACGCCACCCTCTATCAGGCCGCCAATCGCCCCCAGGCGCTGGAGCTCATCGCCCAGATCAACCTGAGCTGCGATCGCTACGTGCGCTTCGAGCTGCTGTTTGCCCAGGGTGGCGTGGACAAGGCCGAGCGCGAGCACGCCCAGTTGCTGGCGCTGTGTCGCGAACGCCGCAAGCACGAGGCGGTCGTCCTGCTCAGGCAACATATCGAGGCGGCTGGCCAGTCGATCAAACAGATCCTGGCGAGCAGTCAATCCCAGTGAACACTCACATCACCACAATCTGGCAGTAACGACATGAATCATTTCGAGATTATTGAAACCCGCGTCGCCCAGCTCAGGACCACCCTGGCCACCCAGGAACTGGACGCCTTCATCGTCCCTCACGATGACGAGCACCTGGGGGAGTACATCCCCGCCCATGCCGAGCGGCTGGACTGGATCACGGGTTTCAACGGCTCCGCCGGCCTCGCCATCATCCTGGCGCAGCGGGCGGCCCTGTTCATCGACGGTCGTTACACTGTGCAGGCCCGCATGCAGGCACCCGCCGAACTGTTTGAATTCCTCCATCTGAATGAGGATCCCCACGTACAGTGGCTGGCGGAGCAACTGCCGGCCGGCGCCCGGGTCGGCTTCGACGCCCGCCTGCACAGCCTGGCCTGGTACCAGAACGCCAAGGCGGTGCTGGCGGATCGTGGCATCGAACTGGTGCGGGTGGACGAGAATCCCATCGACCCGCTCTGGATCGATCGCCCGGTGCCCGCCAAGAGCCCGGTCATCCTCTACAGCGAGGCGCTGGCGGGCCAGTCGAGCCAGTCCAAGCGCGAACAGCTGGCGATGGATCTACGCAAGCGCGGACTGGACGCAGTGCTGCTGACTCAAGCCGAGCCCATCAATTGGCTGCTCAACCTGCGTGGCCGCGACGTGGAGCGTCTGCCCGTGGTACTGGGCTTCGCGGTGCTCTACGCCAACGCCACCATGGATTTCTTCGTCGATACCGACAAGATCGACTGCATCGCCTTCAGCCAGCACGTGGGGCAGGATGTCTCCGTCTACCCCATCGACAAGCTGGGTGACGTGCTGCAGCGCATCGGGGAAGATCAACAGAAGGTGCTGGCCGACCCGAATACCGCCAACGCCTGGACCCAACTCGTGATGGAAGAAGCCGGTGCCATCCTGGTGGCCGGTCAGGATCCCACCATGCTGCCCAAGGCCTGCAAGAACGCCGTGGAGCTGGCCGGCATGCGCGCCGCCCACCTGCGCGATGGCGTCGCCGTTACCCGCTTCCTCGCCTGGCTGGACCGTCTGGTCGCCAGCGGTGAGTTCGAGGGCGTCGATGAAGGTACCCTGGCGGATCAGCTGGAGTCCTTCCGCAAGGAGCAGGATCACTATGTGGAGCCGAGCTTCGACACCATCTCGGCCCTTGGCCCCAACGCCGCCATGTGCCATTACCGCCACACCAACGGTGTGCCGCGCCCCTTCGGCCAGGACAGCATCTATCTGGTAGACTCCGGCGCCCAGTATCTGGACGGCACCACAGACATCACGCGCACCCTGCGGGTGGGCGAGGTGACCGAGGAGCACAAGGCCATGTTCACCCGGGTGCTGCAGGGCCACATCGCCCTGGATCAGGCCCGCTTCCCTCGCGGCACCGCCGGCATCCAGCTCGACGTGCTGGCCCGCATGCCCCTGTGGCAAGCCGGTTACAACTATGACCACGGTACCGGTCACGGGGTCGGCCACTTCCTGAGTGTGCATGAGGGTCCCCAGCGCATCGCGCCCAAGGGCAGCCTGGTGGCGCTGCAACCAGGCATGGTGCTCTCCAACGAACCGGGCTACTACCGCGAGGACGCCTTCGGCATTCGCTGCGAGAACCTGGTGGTGGTGACCGAGCTGGAGGCGCGGGGCGAGCTGCCGATGCTGGGCTTCGAGCGACTGACCTATGTGCCGTTCGACATCCGCCTCATCGATCGCAGCCTGCTGAGCCAGGATGAGTTCCGCTGGATCAACGACTACCACGTGGAAGTCTTCCGCCGTCTGAGCCCGCTGCTGGAAGGTGAAGATCTCGTCTGGCTGGAGCAGGCGACCAGTCTCATCTGATCGAGGCAATCGAGATACACTGATGACACAGGGCCCAAGGGCCCTGTTTTTCATTCCCGCCTTGACCTGTATCAAGACCCCGGCCGCCCTGGTCAGGACAATGGCGCCATGAACTCCGAACAGCCAGGCACTCGTCGCAGTGCCCGTGCCAGCCAGGCACCCGATCACCCCAGGCTCAGACGGGAGCAGTTGACGGTCAGCGCCATGATCCGCCTCTACTGCAACCACCATCATCAGGATCCCGACTGCCGGCATTGCCGCCAGCTGCGGGAGTTCGCCCACCAGCGGCTGCGTCGCTGCCGTTATGGTCAGGGCCACAAACCCACCTGCGCCAAGTGCGATATCCACTGTTATGCCCCCGCCATGCGCAAGCAGATCCAGCAGATCATGAAATGGAGCGGCCCCCGTATGCTGTGGCATCACCCCTGGCTCGCCCTGCGCCACCTGCTGGACAGCCGCCGCAAGGCACCCAGGCGTCCCCATGGCAGGCCACTGCCACCGTAAATCCCCTGCCCCTTGCATCGCACCGGCTGGCTCACTACCCTGTGGCTCTTTTTTTGACTGCCGCCCGGCAGCAAGTCCCAAGGAGTCAGGATGCACCAGCCCCCCCTATTGAGAGTGGCTCGCCACACCGACATGCACGCCATCGGGCGGCTCGACGTCGAGGTCTTTGGAGAAGATGTCTACCCTCCCTTCTTCTTTCGCCAGGCCATGGACTTGTGGCCGGATCTGCTGATCGTGGCCGAGCGGGATGGCAAGCTGCTGGGTTATGCCCTGGGCGGACTTGGACAGGATCGGTCGCAGGGCTGGTTGCTCTCTCTGGCCGTGCTGCCGGAAGCTCGTGGCTTCGGGCTCGCCGAACGGATGATGGTGCGAGTCGAACAGGGGCTGGCGGCACTGGCAGCGACAGGAGTCAGGCTGACCGTGGATCCGGCCAACCCGGCCCAGCGTCTCTACTTTCGTCTCGGCTACCAGCAGCTGGCAGAGGAGCCCGGCTATTTCGGCCCGGGGGAGGATCGCCTGCTGCTGGAGAAGCCCCTGCCATGAGGAGATAGCGTGGCAGCGGGCCCTCGGCACATAAATGGTTACATTTTGCCAGTTTCATGCGCGATTAGCTTGGCGTAAAGTTAAGCTCAACGAAGAGATCAACCCGATGCTCGCCCAGGAGGCTCATCATGTTCAAACGTATCGCCATCGTCACCCTGCTGGCCGCGACCACCGCCCTCACTGGTTGTGCCAACAGCGACGTTTACTCCGGTGACGTCTACACCAAGGATCGCGCCAAGCAGGTCCAGACCGTCAGCTACGGCACCATACAGTCCACCCGCCCGGTCAAGATCCAGGCCGATGAGAACTCGGTACTCGGCACCATAGGTGGCGCCGTGGTCGGCGGCCTGCTAGGCAGCACCATAGGTGGCGGCCGGGGCAGCGACATCGCCGCCGCCGGTGGCGCCATCGCGGGCGCCGCGGCCGGCAAGGCGGCTGGCGACAAACTCAATCAGGTCGATGGGGTGGAACTCGAGATCAAGAAAGAGAACGGGGAATCCATCGTCGTGGTGCAAAAAGCCAGCCCCACCTTTGTGCCGGGGGCCCGTGTTCGCATGACCCAGGGCAACGGCAGCATCAACGTGGCCGTGGTGAACTGACCTCAGGGCAGCCCGACTGAAACGAAAAAAGGTGAGCCAAGGCTCACCTTTTTGCTGCTTGTGTCATCACGAACCCATATCGCGAGCGGCCCTCAAGCCCCCAGATGCAGCCAGGCCGAGATGGCCAGTTGCAGCCGCACATAGTCGGCGCTGTGAACTCGGGCAAGGAGTGCGTCCTCTTCTCCCCCCCATTGCGCCAACCAGGCGTGCTGGGTCAGCAGGGCTGGCAACCAGGCGGGGGATCCCACCAAGGTGGCTGCCGCATCCTTCAGCAGGGTAACCCCCTCCAGAAGACCGGACAGGGCCTGCGCCTTGGCCGTGCCGTCAGACTCCAGCCAGAGCTGCTCGTGATGTTGCCAGTGCTGCAACCCGAGAGCGATGCGCGCCTCGGCATCCCGGCCCTCCAGATCCGGCAGAGATTGCGGCGCCATCGCCTTGCCGAGCCCCGCCAACCGGTAGCCACGCTGGGCCTTGGACTGGGCCCCCAACCGGATGCCCCCCAACCCGGCCAGCTCGGCTGCCAGGGCGAACAGGGTACTCGCCTCGCCGGACTTGAGCTCAAGCTCCAGCTCATCGATGACGCTGCGTCCCTGCTCCCCTACTATCTCTCCCCGATCCCAGGCCAGCTCGATCTCGGCAGCCTGGCCCGCCGTCTCAAACGCGATCAACCAGTGACGACGCACGAAATCCGTTTTGAACTGGGCCACTAGCCGGGACTGGATGCCATCACGATGGGCGAGATCCGGCCAGATCTCGTCGGGGAAGGTTGCCAGGGTCGGCAACTCCCCGCTGACCGGGGCATTGTACTCGGGGCGGGCATGCAACCCCCCGATCGCCTGACCCCGGCACTTGATGGTCTGTTCGGAGAAATCGTCGCTGCGGCGGATGCGCAGTCCCATGTCGAGCCTGCGCAGGGCAAGCTTTGGCGTATCGAAGTAGACGTTGCCGAGGCTAGCGCTGCTTGCGGAGATAATATCGAGTTTATTCAGCAGGTTGGAGAGTTGTTCCTGGATGTCCGTGGCGACGAAAAATTTTATCTCGATCTCAGTTTGCATAGTCATTCCGGGCTGGCTGGCAACTTTGGGGGGCATGATCCCCGCCACGAAGATATAATGCCAGCGAAACATCAGGATTAATTCACGGTTTTATTGAGGGCATAGTTCGGTTACCATGCGCCCCTCATGAAATAGTATCGAGTGTTTTTTCACCGACACAGGTTTGGCCATGCC
This sequence comes from Aeromonas veronii, assembly GCF_040215105.1. Taxonomy (NCBI): domain Bacteria; kingdom Pseudomonadati; phylum Pseudomonadota; class Gammaproteobacteria; order Aeromonadales; family Aeromonadaceae; genus Aeromonas; species Aeromonas veronii. The sequence goes on along the minus strand of NZ_CP157875.1, from coordinate 577,493 downwards.
AGTAAATACTATCCTGGGACTTTTCGCGAAGTCCCCCATCAAGCCGCTGCAGAAGCATATCGTCAAGGTTCACGTGTGCTGTGAGCAGCTGATTCCGTTCTTTGATGCCGTTGCCGAAGACCGCTGGGAAGATGCCGAGAAGATCCGGCAGCAAATTGCCCAGCTGGAGAAAGAAGCGGACATTCTCAAACGTGAAATCCGTCTCAAGCTGCCCCGCGGCCTGTTCCTGCCGGTCGCCCGTACCGACCTGCTGGAGATGCTGACCCAGCAGGACAAGATTGCCAACCGTGCCAAGGATATCTCCGGCCGCATGCTTGGCCGTAAAATGGAATTCCCCTCCGAGATGCGTGCCGATTTCATGGCCTATCTCAAACGTTGTATCGATGCGACCGCCCAAGCCGAAAAAGCCATCGGAGAACTCGATGAGCTGCTCGAAACCGGCTTTAAAGGACGTGAAGTTGAAATGGTTGCCGAGATGATCCACCAGCTGGATCTCATCGAGGACGATACTGACACCATGCAGATCGGGCTTCGCCAACAGCTGCAAGCCGTTGAGCACAAATACAATCCGATCGACGTTATGTTCCTCTACAAGATCCTCGAATGGGTAGGTGACCTGGCTGATCAGGCCGAGCGCGTTGGCGCCCGTCTGGAATTGATGCTGGCTCGTTCGTAATCGACTGACAGGGTAAACACTACTAATGGACATTATCGCAAATTACGGCACCACCCTGGTGCTCGTGGCGGCCTTGTTCGGCTTTTTGATGGCCTGGGGGATTGGTGCGAATGACGTCGCCAATGCCATGGGTACATCGGTCGGTACCAAATCCCTGACCATCCGTCAGGCGATCATCATCGCCATGATCTTCGAGTTTGCCGGTGCCTATCTGGCCGGTGGCGAAGTGACGGCTACCATCCGCAACGGCATCATCGACAGCAACGCCTTTGCCGACACGCCGGATCTGCTGGTGCTTGGCATGATTGCCTCCCTGCTGGCGGCGGGTCTGTGGCTGATCCTGGCCTCCTACTTCGGCTGGCCCGTCTCCACCACCCACTCCATCATCGGTGCCATCGTCGGCTTCGCCGTGGTGAGCATTGGCCCGGAAGCGGTGCAGTGGAACAAGTTCGGTGGCATCGTCGGCTCCTGGGTGGTGACACCCGCCATCTCGGGGGTGATCGCCTACTTCATGTTCATCAGCGTGCAGAAGCTCATCTTCAACACCGATGATCCCCTCAACAACGCCAAGCGTTATGTCCCCTTCTACATGTTCCTGACGGCCCTGGTCATCTGCCTGGTCACCATCAAGAAGGGGCTGACCCACGTCGGCCTGCACCTGAGCAATGGCGAGGGGATCCTGCTCTCCATCGCCATCTCCATCGCCGTGGCCTTTGCCGGCTGGCTCTACATTCGCGGTCAGAAGTACAACCCGCAGGATGACAGCAAGATGCACTTCGCCAACGTGGAGAAGGTGTTCGGCATCCTGATGATCATCACCGCCTGTGCCATGGCCTTCGCCCACGGTTCCAACGACGTGGCCAACGCCATCGGCCCGCTCTCCGCGGTCGCCTCCATCGTGGCGGCAGGCGGCGAGATCGGCGGCAGCTCCCACATCGCCTGGTGGATCCTGCCCCTTGGCGGCATAGGCATCGTCATCGGTCTGGCCACCATGGGTGAGAAGGTGATGGCGACCGTCGGCACCGGCATCACCCACCTGACCCCGAGCCGTGGCTTCGCCGCCCAGCTGGCCACCGCCGCCACCGTGGTGATCGCCTCCGGCACCGGCCTGCCCATCTCCACCACCCAGACCCTGGTGGGTGCCGTGATGGGGGTGGGTCTTGCCCGCGGCATTGCGGCCCTGAACCTCGGCGTACTGCGCAACATCGTGGTCTCCTGGGTCATCACCCTGCCCGCTGGCGCCATCCTGGCCATCGCCATCTTCTACGTGCTGCAGGCCTGCTTCTCTTAAGGCGCCTCGCAGCAAAAAGCCCGGGTCAGTGACCCGGGCTTTTTTATATCTCCATTGTCTCGAACAACCGTTCAGGCTTGGCCCATCGAGCCGCCGAAGGGATCTCATCACTCGTCGATAAAGGTCCACTCGTCCCGCACCCGGCTGATGGCATCGAGCCGCCGTTTGCCGAGCTGCTCGCGGATCGCCTCCCCCTTGAAGCCTGCCGCCACTATCTCCTTGACCGGCACGGCCTGGGCCGCCGTCAGTGCCTGGGCCACATAGTCCGGCTCGGCATAGACCCGCTCCTCGAAGCCGGTGCGACCGTGGAAGTCGGCGCGGCAGGTGTCCAGCAGCTGGGCGAAGCGCTCGGGCCTGCGCCAGGCATCCGCCTTGTCGAACAGCTTGAGCAGGGTGGCGGGTTTGAGTTCAAACGCGATGTGGATATGAGTGTGCAGATCGCTCACCAGCAGCGCCAGATCCCGGCAATCGTTCGGCACCCGAAAACGCTCGCAGAAATCCCGGATGAGGGGCAGCCCCTTCTGGCCATGGCCGTGGTGGCTCGGCCAGAATTCGGGGGGCGTCAGCCCCTTGCCAAAGTCGTGGCACAGCGCCGCGAAGCGCACCACCAGCTCGGGAGAGCGCTGGCAGGCCTGGGTCAGTACCATCATGGTGTGGATGCCGGTGTCGATCTCCGGGTGCCACTTGGCCGGGGCCGGCACCCCGAACAGGGCATCCAGCTCGGGGAACAACGCCTTGAGAGCGCCGCATTCGCGCAGCACCTCGAAGAAGACGGCGGGGGTCGGCCCCAGCAACACCTTCTCCAGCTCCTTCCAGACCCGCTCCGGGGTCAGGTGGGCCAGCTCTCCCGCCGCCGTCATCTGCTGCATCAGAGCCTGGGTCTGTGGGGCCACCACGAACCCCTGGGCATGGAAGCGCGCGGCGAAGCGGGCCACCCGCAGAATGCGCAGGGGATCCTCGGCGAAGGCCGGGGAGACGTGGCGCAGCACCCGGGCCTTCAGGTCCTGCAGACCGCCATAGGGGTCGTGCAGCTGGCCGCTCTCATCCTCGGCGATGGCGTTGATGGTGAGATCCCGGCGCAGCAAATCTTGTTCTAGCGTGACGTCCGGCGCGGCATGGCAGACAAAGCCGGTATAGCCCTGCCCCTGTTTGCGCTCGGTGCGGGCAAGAGCGTACTCCTGCTGGGTCTTGGGATGCAGGAACACCGGAAAATCGCGGCCAACCTGAGTGAAGCCGAGACCCAGCATCTGCTCCACGGTCGCACCGACCACCAGGTGATCCCTGTCCCCCTGCGGCAAGCCCAACAGGCGGTCCCGTACCGCTCCCCCAACCAGATAAGTCTGCACGCGTACTCTCCTCAATAAACCTGCCTCGATGATACCGCTTTTGCGGCGGGGAGACGACGTCCCCGATTCCGGCATCTCCGTCAGCGGGTGTGATAATTCGACCCCGATCAACCTCGCCATTTGAGCCACCGGGTAGGATGACCCTCTTATGGTATCCGGGTCTTTGACATCCCCGGGGGGAGGCTTTAACCTGCCGCCCATAACAATGGAATGGATCCTTATGTACACACAGTTCTTCGGTCTGTCGGAGCCCCCGTTCTCCATCTCGCCCAACCCCAAATATCTCTATATGAGCGAACGCCATGGGGAGGCTCTGGCCCACCTCAACTACGGGTTGCAGGATGGGGGGGGCTTCGTGCTGCTCACCGGAGAAGTGGGAACGGGCAAGACCACGGTCTCCCGCTGCCTGTTGCAGCAGTTGCCGGTCGACACCGAGATCGCCTACATCCTCAATCCCTCCCTGACCGAGCGGGATCTGCTGGCGGCCATCTGCGACGAGTTCCAGCTGTCCTATGAGAAAGACGCGGGCCTCAAGCCGTTGTTCGACCTCATCCGCGATCACCTGCTGGCCAACCTGGCGGCAGGCAAACGCACTGTAGTATTGGTGGATGAGGCGCAGCATCTGCTGCCAGGCGTGCTGGAACAGCTACGTCTGCTCACCAATCTCGAAACTGACGAGAAGAAACTGCTGCAGGTCGTACTCATCGGCCAGCCCGAACTGCAACAAATGTTGCGCCAGCCCCTGCTGCGTCAGCTGGCCCAGCGCATCACCGCCCGCTACCACCTGCTGCCGCTGTCGCGCCAGGATGTGGATGCCTATGTGCGCTTCCGCCTGCAGGTGGCCGGCTGCATCCAGCCCATCTTCACTCCCAGGGCCATCCAGACCCTGCACCGCCTCTCCGGCGGCATCCCGCGCCTCATCAACCTCATCTGCGATCGCGCCCTCATCGCCGCCTTCGCCCGTGGCAGCCACAAGATAGTCCATGGCGACATCAGCCAGGCGGCCTTCGAGGTGAGCGGCATTCGTGATGAGGGAAGCTGGCAGTCCGGCCTGACCGTGGCGCTGGTCGGCGCCCTGCTGGTCGCGACCGGCTGGTGGGGTTGGCAGTTCATCGGCATCTTCCCCACCCGTCCCGTGGTCAAGGTGGAGATCCCGGTCAAGGTGGACGACACGCCGGAGCAGCAGGAGCAACTGACCCGGGCCATCAATCAGGCGATCGAGCCCGATGTGGCCATGCAGAATCTCTACAAGGTTTGGGGCTACCAGGCCGAGCTGGAGGAGGCGACCTGTGACAACGCCCCTCGCGCCGGTCTGCGCTGCCAGGAGGGGGATGCCACCCTGGCGGAGCTGCAAGCCTTGCAACATCCGGCCCTCATCAGCCTGACCGATGCGACCGGCGGTCTCTACTACGCCACCCTGGTGAATCTGGGTCCGGACAAGGCCTCCCTGCTCATCGGCAACCAGAGCTGGCAGGTAGACCGCCAGTGGCTCGCCGATGCCTGGGGAGGGAGTTACACCCTGCTGTGGCGCATGCCCAAGGGAGGCGTGTCGCTCATCGGCAGCAACGCCGGCCCAACCCAGGTGCAATGGCTGGACAATGCCCTCAGCCGCGCCATGCAACAACCGGATCGCAAGGTGAGCCGCTTCGATGCCGAGCTCAAGAACAAGTTGCAGCAGTTCCAGCGCGAGCAGGGGCTGACCCCGGACGGGATTGCTGGCAGCAACACCCTGCTGCGCCTGAACGTGCAGGCGGGTGAACCCATGCCCAAGCTCGAGGACGATACCTTGCGCGCCGATGTCCCGGTGAAACTGGATGAAATGATGGAGGAGGCCTCCTGATGTCGACCCTGCTCAAAGCCCTGCGCCGGGCCGATCAACCCCAATTCACCCCGCACATGCCGCTCATGGGGCTGCCCGTGAGCCAGGATGAAGAGCCCAACCGCCGCTGGATCTGGTGGCTGCTGGCGCCGCTCGCCCTCGTCATGGGGGCGGGCGCCAACTATGGCTGGCATCTCTATCACCTCAAGCCCATCGAGCAGCAGATCGAAGTGAAAGAGGTGGTGACGCCGCCCTTCGTGCGGGTCGAGCCCAAGCCGATGATCACCCGCCCCCTGCCGCCCCCGCTGCCGGAACCCGTGGTGCAACCCAAGGCGGCCCCGGCCCCCAAGGCAACGGCCAGCGCCACCAACAATGGCCAGAGTCTGGCGGAGCGCATCATGATGGCCCTCAACAACACTCCGCTGGTGGAAGAGTCGACGCCCCAGATCGAGCGTTCGGCCGGGGCCATTCCCCTCGGTGCCCTGCCCGCGGCCATCAAGCAGCAGGTGCCACCGCTGACCTATGGTGCCCACAACTACTCCTCCGATCCGGCCAAGCGGGCCGTGGTGCTCAACGGGCGAGAACTGCATGAAGGGAGCGAGATTGCCCCCGGAGTCACCCTGATCGCCATCGCCCAGGATGATATAGTGCTGCAGGTCGGCGGCCAGCATGCCAGCCTCAAGGCGCTGCAGGATTGGCGCGGATAACCCCGCCATATCGACAGACCACAAGAGGGAGCCCGAGAGCTCCCCTTTTTAATCAATAAGATGAGCATATCGTGAGCAACCCAGACAACACCTCCTTCGCCACCCGGATCCTGGACTGGTACCAGATCCATGGCCGCAAGACCCTGCCCTGGCAGCAGGACAAGACCCCCTACCGGGTCTGGATCTCCGAGATCATGCTGCAACAGACCCAGGTTGCGACGGTCATTCCGTATTATCAGCGCTTTATGGAACGCTTCCCCGATGTGCTGGCCCTGGCCGATGCCCCCATCGACGAAGTGCTGCACCACTGGACCGGACTCGGCTACTACGCCCGCGCCCGCAACCTGCACAAGGCGGCCCAGACTATCCGCGACCTGCACGGCGGCCTGTTCCCGGAACGGCTGGAGGAGGTAATGGCCCTGCCAGGGATCGGCCGCTCCACCGCCGGCGCCGTACTCTCCCTGTCGCTCGGTCAGCCCCACGCCATTCTGGACGGCAACGTGAAGCGGGTACTCACCCGCTGGCTGGCGCTGCCGGGCTGGCCCGGGCAGAAGACGGTGGAGAACACCCTCTGGGATCTGGCGACTCGCCTCACTCCCAGGCTCGGCGTCGCCCAGTACAACCAGGCCATGATGGACATGGGGGCCACCGTCTGTACCCGCAGCAAGCCCGCCTGCGGGCGCTGTCCGGTCCAAAGCGATTGCCAGGGGCTGTCGCAAGGCAACCCCACCGCCTACCCCAACAGCAAGCCCAAGCAGAGCATCCCCGCCCGCACCGGCATCATGCTGATCATCCGCAACGGCGATCAGTTGTTGCTGGAGAAGCGCCCTCCCCAGGGGATCTGGGGCGGGCTCTACTGCTTCCCGCAGGTGGAGGCACTGCCCGAGGTGGAAGCCCGTTTGCAGGCATTGGGACTGCAGGGCGCCGGCTACCGGGAACTGACTGGTTTTCGTCACACCTTCAGTCACTTCCACCTGGATATCCAGCCTCTGCTGATCGAACTGACTGCCCCGCCGCCCCCGCTGCTCATGGAAGCGGATTCCCGACTCTGGTATAACTTACGCCATCCTGCCGAGGTGGGGTTGGCGGCCGCTACGGCCCGCCTGCTCGCCTACCCGGACTTACAATCCTGAGTTGCAACCACAGAGGTCAACATGAGCCGTACCGTATTCTGCCAGCGTCTGAAGAAAGAGGCGCCGGGTCTCGATTTCCAACTCTACCCCGGCGAGCTCGGCAAGCGGATCTTCGACAACATCAGCAAGGAAGCCTGGACCGAATGGCAGAAAAAGCAGGTGATGCTGATCAACGAGAAAAAACTGAACATGATGAACCTCGAGCATCGTCAGCTGCTGGAAAAAGAGATGGTGAGCTACCTGTTCGAAGCGGGTGAAGTGGCCATCGACGGCTACACCCCTCCCAGCCAGTAACAATTAGCCCTGGGCAGGGGTTCGCCTTCCAGCATCGGGCCGTCGACGGCCACCTCCCTCCTTGCTCAGAGTTCATGAATGACGGGTGGCCCGGCCACCTTGCTTGAGGATTTTATGGGTCGACTTTTTTGGCTGCTGTGCGCCGTGCTGTTTCTCTCTGCCTGCTCCTCCTCCCCCGCCCCCCGCGAAGATGACGAGGATCTGGTCAACGGCAAGGACATACGTGGCTTCGAGCACATGATCAGTGCCCTCTCTCACAACGTGAACGAGATCTGGGGGCGAGAGGCCTTGTTTGCGGGCAAGTTTGACTACGTCAAATACACGGATCAATACAAGAGCCGGGCCCACATCGACTTCTCCAGCGGCCACATCATGGTGGAGACCGTCTCCGGACTGGATCCCCGCGCCCACCTGCGCCGCGCCATCATCGAAACCCTGATGACACCGGACGATCCGGCGGAAGTGGATCTTTACTCCGACCGGGAGATCATGCCCGGCGGCGAGCCCTTCCTCTACGGTCAGGTGCTGGACAACCAGGGCCAGCCGATCCGCTCCAGCTGGCGCGCAGAGCGCTATGCGGACTACCTGCTCAACACCGCCATGAAGAAGCGCACCCTCGGTATTCGCAACATCTTCTTCATCGACATCCCCATGGTGGCGAACCATGAGGACAAGCGCGGCTACAAGTACGCCAGCATCATCCGCGACGCCTCCCGCAAGTACGGGGTCGCCGAGAGCCTGATCTACGCGGTGATCAAGACCGAGAGCAGCTTCAACCCCTATGCGGTCAGCCATGCCAACGCCTATGGCCTGATGCAGGTGATCCCGGCCACGGCGGGGCGCGACGTCTATGTGCGGGTCAAGGGCAAGAACGGCCAGCCGACCCGGGAGGACTTGTTCAACCCGGCCTACAACATCGACGTGGGCACCGCCTATCTGCACCTGCTGCAGACCGTCTATCTGGCGGATATCCAGGATCCCCAGTCGAGGCGCTATGCGGTGATCTCTGCCTACAACGGCGGGGCCGGCGGGGTGCTCAACACCTTCTCCAGCGACCGCAAGGCGGCCCCCGGCATGATAAACCGGCTCTCCCCCGAGGCGGTCTATCAGGTGCTGACCGAGCAGCATCCCAAAGCGGAGGCCCGTCGCTACCTCTACAAGGTCAATCAGGCCGAGAAGGGATTCAAACGCAGCGTGCCCAGCCGGGCCGGCTGACGACCACCCAAAACAGGAAGGGCGCTCATGGAGCGCCCTTCTCGTTGAAGCGGCTTCCGCCGCTTACTTGGTGATGAACCCCCCCTTGCTCGGGGCCGCTGCGCCGACTTTTTCCAGGCGTTCCACCTCGACCTCGGTCTTGTCCCAGCTGTGATCCACTTCGCCACGGATGCGGATCAGATCGTTCGGGCCCACTTCGATGCCACGCCACACATCCCCATCCACTTCCACCTCAACCTCGCCGCTGGCATCGCGGAACATGTAGTTCTCGCCACCCAGGTGCTTGGTCAGCTTGCCTTCCAGGGTCACCCAGCTATCGTCACGCTGATCCTTCAACTGGGCAACGGTGATGACATTCTGCTCCTGCGGGCCAGTGTAAGCCGCCATGGCGAAAGAGGATACGGACATCAGGGCCACCAGGCCGATTACGCTTGCTTTGTTCATCTCATGCTCCTGTCGTTGCGGTATGAGGCTATCTTGCCCCCCTGACCGTGAAACAAACGTGAAGCTTCCCCCATGTGGGGGAGCCGAGTGTGACCGAAATCGATTTAATTATACCCCATGGATGCGAAATTAAATTCGGCCAAATACCCTGCGGTGTGGCAAACGGGTCCCCAGCCCGGCGCCATCGAGGAAAAGCCCGCAGGCAAGGCCTGCATCCAATGAGAAAGACGACATGAAAAAATGGTTTCTGTGTTTATTGGGACTCTGCGCACTGACGGCCCAGGCCGCTGAGCCGCGTCCCGCCTTCTCCCGCATCGTCATGTTCGGTGACAGCCTCTCCGACACCGGCAAGATGTACGGCAAGATGCGCGGTTACCTCCCCTCCAGCCCTCCTTATTATCAGGGCCGTTTCTCCAACGGTCCGGTCTGGCTGGAGCAGCTGACCCAGCAGTTCCCGGGGCTGACGATCGCCAACGAGGCCGAAGGGGGCGCCACCGCGGTGGCCTACAACAAGATCTCCTGGAACCCCAAGTATCAGGTCATCAACAACCTGGACTACGAGATCACCCAGTTCCTGGAGAAAGACAGCTTCAAGCCTGACGATCTGGTGATCCTCTGGGTCGGCGCCAACGATTATCTGGCCTATGGCTGGAACACCGAGCAGGATGCCAAGCGGGTACGGGATGTCATCAGCGACTCGGCGAATCGCATGGTGCTCAACGGCGCCAAGCAGATCCTGCTGTTCAACCTGCCGGATCTCGGTCAGAACCCCTCGGCACGCAGCCAGAATGTAGTGAAAGCCGCAAGTCATGTCTCGGCCTACCATAACGAGCTGCTGTTGAATCTGGCACGCCAGCTGGCGCCCACCGGCCTGGTGAAGCTGTTCGAGATAGACAAGCAGTTCGCCGAGATGCTGCGTGAGCCGCAGAACTTCGGTCTGAGCGACACCGAGCATGCCTGCTACGGCGGCGGCTATGTGTGGAAGCCATTCGCCTCTCGCAGCGTGGCCAGCAGCAACCAGCTCGCGGCTTTCAGCGAGCCAGAGCGTCTCGCCATCGCCGGCAACCCCTTGCTGGCGCAGGCCGTCGCCTCCCCCATGGCACGCCGCAGCGCAAGCGAGCTCAACTGCGAGGGCAAGATGTTCTGGGATCAGGTGCACCCCACCACGGCCGTGCATGCGGCCCTGAGCGAGCGGGCTGGCGCCTTCATCGAGCAGCAGTACGAGTTCATCCCCCAGTGAGGGTGCCAAGGCCGACAGCATGTCGGCCTTTTTTGTGTCGGCCCGCTTGAGCAGCCTCCAAGCAACTCATATGACCCCTGTCACAAATCGGAGCCATACTGGCCCTCTTCCCGAATAACTCCCCTATGATGGGCATAGTTATCACAATATGTTTTATATCAGTTGCTTGAGGTTCAAAAAAAACGGGCTACGTTTAAACATGTTGTGGCCGGCCACTGGCCCAACCCATACGGCGAGGCGATACGGATCCTGCCTCCCGACAAACAAAATTGCAGAGGCTTCACATGAAAAAAACACTGATTACCTTGCTGGTTTCAGGCTTGCTTGCGGCCAACGCTCAGGCAGCCGGACAAGACAATACCTGGTATGGCGGTGCCAAATTGGGTTGGTCCAACTTCTACAACTTCGACGAAAGCAACACCATCACCACCACGGACAAGGATGACGACGAAGTCGGCGCCGGTGCCTTCGTGGGTTACCAGATCAACCGAAATCTGGGGGTCGAACTGGGTTACGACTATCTGGGCAAATACAAATACAGCGGTACCCGCAACGGCGCGGCCTTCAACGATGCCGTCGAGGCCCAGATGGCCCAGCTCTCTCTAAAACTCGGCTTCCCGGTCACCGAGAGCCTGGATCTCTATGGCCGCGTCGGGGGTGGCTATGGCTGGAGCAGCAGCGACGAGCTGGACAATGACAGCCGTGGCATCTTCGTCGGCGCCCTCGGGGCCGAATATGCCCTCAACCTGGACTGGGCCGCCCGCCTCGAATACCAGTACAGCACCCCCTATGGCAGCCGAGATGACACCGGCCTGCGCATGGACAACGGCCTGCTCTCCGTGGCCGCCGTCTATCGCTTCGGTCAGGTCGCACCGGCCCTGCCGGTCGCCGCCCCGGCCCCGGCACCCGAGCCGGTCGTGGTGGACAAGCAGTTCACCCTGAGCTCGGATGTGCTGTTTGACTTCAACAAGGCCACCCTCAAGCCGGAAGCCGGCCAGGCGCTGGACACCCTCTACAACCAGATTGAGGAAGCCAGACCCAAAGATGGTTCTGCCACCGTCATCGGTTACACCGACCGCATCGGTTCCGATGCCTACAACCAGAAGCTCTCCGAGCAGCGGGCGCAGACCGTGGCCAACTACCTGATCGGCAAGGGCCTGCCTGCTGGCAAGGTGAACGTGGAAGGTCATGGCAAGAACTCCCCGGTCACCGGCGACAGCTGCACCAGCAAGTCCAAGCGTGAGCTGATCGTCTGCCTGGCCCCGGATCGCCGGGTCGAGGTCAAGGTGCAAGGGGTCTCCGAGGTCCAGCAGTAACCTCGTCCGTTTCTGCCAGAAAACAAAACGGGAGGCCTTGGCCTCCCGTTTTTCATGCCGGTCTCAACCGGCTTTGCGCACCTCTGTCGCGATCTGGTCCAGCAACTGCTGCCAACCCTGTCCCAGCTCGTCGACCAGGGTGCCATAACCATCGGCTGGCAGTACCCGCACCTGCTGGAAGGGCACGTCCCGCAGCACCACACCGTCCTCCGTCAACAAGCGCCAGCGGCCACTCAGCAAGGCGCGGCCGTCGTGACGACCCTGGAAGCGCTCCACCGAGATGCTCAGTACCGGACCCTTGCGGGCCCCGTCCTGACGCACCACCCAGCCAGGCAACCGGCTGGAGAGGCCGCTCAGGGCCAACTGGTTCAGCTGGGCATCCAGCGAGCCCGCCCAGCGGTGGTATTCGGCAAAGTGCAGCTCGTTGCCCTCCAACTGATAGACCAGGCTCACGCGATCCAGCTGCCCCGCCAGGGCGACAGGGCGCAGCACCAGTTGATGCTGGGGTTTAGTCGCCATCAGCGGTGCGGGCTGGCTGCCCGTATCGAGCGAGTAGTAGTGCAGGCTGGCAGGGGCCGAGCTGCAACCCGCCAGCAGGCCCAGCAAGGCCAGGGTCATCATCCTTTTTTTCATCATTTTCCTCGCTTGGGCTCAGGATCCTGGGGGCGAGAGCGATCGAAGATCAGTGAACTCGGTTGCTCGTTCAGGGAATGTACCAGGGGCTGCAATTCGCCCATCAGCTGGTTGAGGGATTGCACCGACTGACGCAACTCCTGATTGGTCTGGGAGCTGGCATCGTAGGTTTGCAGCGTCTCCTGCAACTGCTTGAGGCTCTCATTGAGCGAGGCCGGCAACTGCTGGGTCGAGTCCTGACCGGTAAACTGCTCCAGATTGGCACTCACGGCGCTGACGTGCTTGAGGGTCTTGTCCAGAGTCGCCAGGGTGCTGTTGACCTGTGTGAGCGTGGTGGTCATGTCCATGTCGACGAACTTGTCGAGGATGAGGTTCACCTTGCGCTCTATCTGATCCAGCCCGGCCTGCACGGTCGGGAACACTTGGTAACCCGCCACCTTGACCGATTTGTAGGCCGGCACATCCGGGTAGAAGTTGAGATCCACCACCTTGCCACCAGTCAGCAGGTTCGAGGTCTTGAGGGATGCCCGCAAGCCTTCCTTGAACTGCTTGCTGAACAGGGCGCGCCACTGTTCCTTCTCCGCATTGGCATAGCGATGGGAAAGCCGCTGCACCTCGATGCGGGCCAGCACCGGGATCTCGCGATTCTTGAACAGCTGCACGCCCTTGTCATCGATGAGATAGGGGGCCGAGATCACGGTACCCACCCGGATGCCGCGATATTGCACCGCCGCACCGGGATGCAGGCCACCCACGTTGTCCTCGAACAGGAAGACGTAATCGATGAACTGATCCAGGCTACCGGCCAGCACGCTCGCCTCGTCCTGGAACAGCACGAACTCGTCATGCTGTTTGGCTGGTTCACCGGGGTACCAGCCAGGCGGCAGCCCCATGGTGATGCCGCCATCGAGCAACGTCTCCAGCGAGTCCATCTTGACCTTCATGCCCTCGCTGCTCATGGAGACCTCGAAGCCCGGGGTCAACCAGAAGCGGGAGTTGCTGCTTACCAGAGTGTCATAGGGTGCATTGATGAAGAGCTGATACTCCATCTCGCTCTTCTCTGGCAGGAACTTGGCCTCTTCCACCTGACCGATGGTGAAGCCCTGGTAGTTGATGGGCGATCCCACCCCCAGGGCACGCGCATCGCGGCTACTGAGGGAGAGCCGCAGCCCCTTGGCATCCAGCGAGGCCAGAGGCGGCCTGTCCAGCATGGCATAGGTGTTGAGCGCCTTGCCCTTCTTGCCGGGGGAGAGCTCGATATAGGCGCCGGAGAGCAGGGTACCGAGGCCGGAGACCCCTTCCCGCCCAACCCTGGGCTTGACCACCCAGAACTGGCTGTCTTTCTTGAGCATGCCAGCGGCGGCATTGCTCAGCCGCCCCTTGAGCACGGCGTGACTGTAGTCATCGCTCAGCTCCACCGCTTCGATGCGGCCCACCTCCACCTCGCGGGAACGGATCACCGTCTTGCCCGCGACTATGCCCTCGGCCGTGGCCACGGTCAGGGTGAAGCTGGGGCCTTGCGAATACCAATGCTGGAACAGCATCCAAACACCGATGAACAGCGCCAGCAGCGGTACCATCCAGATAGCGGCAGCCGAGCTCAGAAAGTCCGAGCCGGGTTTCCACCTTGTCTTACGCTCACTCACGTTCGCGCTCTCCTTGTTGTAAATCCCAGATCAGACGGGAATCGAAACTCATGGCGGCCACCATGGTGATCAGCACGACGCCGGCAAAGGCGACGGCGGCGGGGCCAGGATAGATGGACATCAGATTATCGAGCCGGATGAGACCGGCCAGGATGGCCACCACGAAGACGTCGATCATCGACCAACGTCCCACAAATTCAGTCATGCGATAGAGCTTGAGCTTGCGCAGGGGCGAGGCGCCCTGCCCTCGCTGCACCACAAAGCAGAGCCACAACAGCGCCAGGATCTTCACCAGGGGGATGACCACGCTGGCGAAGAAGATGACGGCGGCGATGGGATAGGAACCCAGCGCCCACAGCAGCAGCACCCCGCCCAGGATGGTCGAGGGGCTGTCGTCCCCCAGAAACACCGTGTCCATGATGGGATAGACGTTGGCGGGAATGTAGAGGATCACCGAGGTGATCAGCAGCGCCCAGGTCCGGTTCAGACCACCTGGCTTGCGCGCATGGAGGTGATCGCCGCAGCGCGGGCAGCGGTCGGTGCCGGCCTCGCTCAGGGCGCCGCAGATGTGGCAGCCAACCAGCCCGGATGCCATGGCGCTCGCCTCGGGATCCAGTTCCCTCGGCTCGGTCTGGCCAAACAGCCGTTGCCACAGCCACATCCTGTCCAGCGATGACATCATCTTGATGAGCAGCAGCGTATAGCCGACGAAGGCCCAGAACGACAGCCCCATCTTGATGTCCGCCATGCCCATCAGCTTGACCAGGGAGATGAGCACCCCGATCAGGAAGACATCCACCATCAGCCAGGGCCGGATCCGGCACAGCAAACGGCCGAGGGAGCGCAGTGCACGGCTGTGCATATCCTTGTCGATGCGCCACAGCACCAGCATGATGGAGCCCACATAGACCAGAGGCAGACCGATCAGGGTCAGGCTCAACACGGCGCCGAGGAACAGATAGCCTTGCTCCACCAGGGTGGTGATGCACTGCAGGAAGGTCATCTCCTGCCCCAGCCCGTTGGATGAGAACGACATGAAGGTGAAGGTGTTGGAGAGCACGAACATGATGAGGGCGGCAAAACCATAGGCCAGCGGCCTGCGCTCCTGCTCGGGCAGGTGTCGGCTCAGGGTGTGACCGCAACGGGGGCAACTGCTCGTCTCCCCCACCGCGAGGGGGGTGGCCGGGACCAGCAGATCGCACTCTTCACAGGCCGTCGCGTCATGGGTATAAGTCATTGGATTTGAAACCGGATGCAAGATAGGATCCCAGCGGAGGCCTGTCACGGCCAGAGCGGTCAATTATCGCAGCCGCCGCCCTGAACCACCAGCCCTGTTCTTTGGGGCATTAAGCCCTCATCTAGGAAAAGAGAATGGCTTTGACAAGCCTGTAACCATTTAGCACAATCAAACGCCACTTTTCTTCGCGGGACAATAATTTATGACAACTGAATCCCCAAGCTACTCCACGATTGAGCAAGCATTCTCACTTGGAAATGGGCAGGATTCCGCCCTCAACTGGTTGCGCAAAAATCGCAGTCAGGTCGCCATCTTCCTGGTGAGCGGCATCAAGCTGGAGGGGACCATCAGCGGCTTCGACCAGTACAGCGTGCTGTTGACCGATGCCCATGGCAACCAGCAGCTGGTTTACAAGGCCAAGATCTCCACCATCGCCATGCACTCCGGTCGCCCGGCCGTGAGCATCCAGCGTGCCCGCAAGCCCCGCGTCTCCATGGCGCCGCGCGCCCACGGTGCACCGAGTCGCTATGACGACAATCAGGGCGGCAGCAGCGAGCAATAAGGCTCGCTCTTTTCCTGCCCCGCGCTTCGCCACGTCATCTCCTGGCGCAAATGACCGTCCACTCTCATGTTTATCGCCTGTCCCGTATGAGAGTGGACGTTTTACCCCGGGTGGCCAGACCCGATCCCTCCCGACTCAGTAGCTCAATCCGACCGGTTTTCCTGCCTTGACCATGCACACCTGCATGCCCGCCGCCTGACCGGCCTGGGCACCGATGCCCGTGTCTTCGAATACCAGACATTGACCCGGCTCGACCCCGAGGCGACGCGCCACCAGCAGGAAGGTGTCCGGATGGGGTTTGTGCAGCTCGACATCGTCGGCGGTGACCACCACCGGGAAGTAACGATCCAATCCGGTATTGCGCAGCACGGCCTCGGCATTGACCCGGGGAGACCCTGTCCCGATCCCCATGGGAATGAGGCCATGATAGCGCTCCACCAGTTCCAGCATGGCCGGGAAAGGCGTCGCCTTGTGCAGGTTGGCCACATAGTGCTCCGTCTTGCAGCGGGTCACGATCAGAGGATCCAGCGCAATCTGCTGCTCCTCGGCCACCAGCAGCGCGATCTTGCGGCTCGGCATGCCCCCCAGCTCATAAAACCACTCCCCATCGAAGCGGAAGCCAAATTCCCGTGCGGTATGTTCCCATGCGGCCAGGTGCAGCGGCATGGAATCCACCAGGGTTCCGTCGAGGTCGAAAACCAGGCCTTTAAATCCGGAGAGGGTCATGATGCGGGATCTGTCGTTGAAAAATGGGCCCCCATTCTAGCCAGAGCCAGGGCATCTCGCCATGCGCCCGAGGACGAGAAACGCTTGCGGCCCCATTTATGATGCTGGGATCACACTCGTCGAAGCCCGTGAGCCAGGCGGGCTCAATGGGGAGCGACGAGAGAGTCCACCCGATAGGCCAGGGTACAGGCCCGCCCTCGGGACTTGGCATGATAGAGCGCCTGATCCGCCTGCTCGGTGAGGGTCTGCCACCCCTTGTCCGCTGAGGGAATGAGATAGCTGAAACCGATGCTGACCGTGAGATGCGACTCCACCCGGGAGGCGGGATGGGGGATCCGCAGCCTGTTGAGCCCCTGGTGGATCTGCTCCGCCAGCCGCTCCGCCTCTCCCGCCTGCGGCGCGCACAGCAGGATGACAAACTCCTCCCCGCCATAACGGGCCACCAGGTTGGTCCGCCGTCGCTCCGTCTCCTGCAGCAGCGCCGCCACCTGCTGCAAGCATTGGTCGCCCTTGCCGTGGCCGAAGTGATCGTTGTAGGACTTGAACTCGTCCACATCGATCATCAGCACCGCCAATACCCCCTGATGACGGCGGGCCCGCTCCCACTCCCGTTCCATGGTGATGTCCCACTGGCGACGATTGGCGATCCCGGTCAAGGGATCTTCCAGGGACAATAGGGAGAGGCGCCGATTGGCCTCCTCCAGCGCCCTGTTGGTATCGGCCAGCTGCCGGGTGCGCTCCTGCACCCTCTGCTCCAGCTCCCGATTGAAACGCTCAAGTGCCGACTGGGTACGTTGGCGGATCAGCAACTGGGAGAGCATGGCGGCGTATTGCTTGAAGATCTCGCTCTGATAGGCCTTGAGGGGCCGGCGCCAGAGCAGGTTGTCGGCGGCGATCCAGCCGATGGGGGTGGCCCCGTCCCACAGCGAGACCATGGCGTTCCAGCCCCGTCCCACCTCCTGCTGCTCGTAATAGAGGGGGGCATCCTCCAGCACCAGCACATAGTCCTTGCGCCGCAGCGCCTCCTGCACCGTGGGGTGCTCCGGGATGGGGGTGACGAAATGGCGCTCGTTGGTGAGCTCTCCCGCCTCGTTGGTGCCCCAGGTGCCGTGCATGGTCTTGCGGTCGTTGTCGATGAGAAAGATGGCGACCCGATCGAACTGCAAATCCTCCCGGGCGAGCACCACGGCGTCGTGCAGCAGTTGATCCTCGCTGTCGCAGCGAGAGAGCCTGACCCCGACCTCATGCAGGGCCTGCAGCAGATGGAGGAAGGCATCCTGCAGGGCTTGGCTGCGAACGAGATCCGCCTGCGTGTTGAGGCGCTGATCCCGCTCCCTGTCCACTTGGCTGGCGAGCCTTCTTCCTTCCAGTTCTGCTGCCAGATAATGCATAAGCAGCTGAATACTCTGTTTCTTTTGATTTGACAGGCGATCTATGCGGCGGCGGGTTTCCAGATAGACCACGGCCTCCAGTCCCTGATGGCGTTTGAGGGGGAAACTGACCCGCAGGCGCGGCGCCTCGGGTTCGACGCTCTCCCAGATCCCATGGGTCGGTGCCACGGGTTCCACCAGCAGCTGGCCAAGCGCCAGGGAGCGTTCGATGAAGGAAACGGGCAACGGGAGGGTCGACAGGGCGTCGGCAGCCAGGCACAGCAAGCCCGACTCCGGCCGGTAACAGTAGAGCTGGGGCACGGGTGCCCGCAGCCACAGATAGATCTGCTCGGCTTCGGTCTTCTCGCTGACCGCCGCCAGGGTCACTTCACAGAGATGTTCAAAGCTGGTGAAGTGCTCCGGATCCCATTCTTGCATGCCCACTCATCCTTGAAATGTATCCAAGCGAGTATATCGACAAAGTCAGCGGCTAACTGACTTGGCAATCAAAAGCGCGATCCAGAGCCCATTTTTACAGCAGGTCCAGTGCTTGCATGGCGCTGCGAATACGCTCTCGGGTCGCCTCGGACAGAGGCATCACCGGCAACCGGCACTCTTCGCTGCACAACCCCAGCAAGGAGACCGCATATTTGGCACCGGCGGGGCTGGGTTCGGCGAACATGGCCTGATGCAGCGGAATGAGTTTGTCCTGCAACTCGCGAGCCGCCTGCCACTCACCGGCCAGGGCCAGGTTCTGCACCTCGGCCACCAGTTTGGGCGCCACGTTGGCGGTCACCGAGATACAGCCCTGGCCGCCACCTATGTTGTAGGCGACCGCGGTCGCATCTTCACCGGAGAGCCAGGCGAAGGGCTTCTTGATGAGCTGGCGCTCGGTCCAGGGGCGGGCCAGATCGCCGGTGGCGTCCTTCACCCCGGCAATGCGCGGCAATTCGGCCAGCCGGGCCAGGGTCGCCGGCTGCACATCGACGATGGCGCGGGGCGGGATGTTGTAGACGATGATGGGCTTGGTGGTGGCGTCATGCACCGCCTTGAAGTGATGATACAACCCCTCCTGATTCGGGCGGTTGTAGTAACCGGCCACGTGCAGGGTGGCGTCAGCCCCCGCCTGCTCGGCGTGACGGGTGTACTCGATGGCCTCCACCGGGTTGTTGGAGCCGGCACCGGCGATGACGGGCACCCGACCGGCCACCTGCTTCACCACCAGTTCCACCACCCGGCAATGCTCGTCGTGGGTCAGGGTCGGGCTCTCCCCCGTGGTACCGACCGGCACTATGCCATGGGTCCCCTGCGCTATGTGCCACTCCACCAGACGGACCAGCGCGGCTTCATCCAGTTGGCCCTGTTTGAAAGGGGTGATCAGGGCAACTATCGAACCTTGAAACATGGATTTCCTTCTCCTGACTGAATTAATGGGTCAATAAAAAGCCCCGGTACGAGGGTCGCTACCGGGGCTGGAATCGTCTCAGGGATGAGAGGTTACGCGCGCACGTCAGCAGGCCCGGGGATCAGGCTGTGTTTATGCTTTCGTTTCGATACGCGCTGGCGCATGGCTCATCTCTGGATATATAAGGTGTCTGGCATATTTCGGGAAGGCGGCATAAATGTCAAGGCGAAAGCAGCCATGTATAATGGCCGCCCAAAATTGCGTGGAGAAAACCAATGAGCCGTCCTGTCAGTGCCGTCAGCCAGATGCTGGAACGTAACCAAGCCCTCTTCGTCGGCAAGCGGCTGCTCGTCTGCGGCGCCCTGGAGGATGACTATCCGCGCCAGCTGGCCGAACTGACTGACTCCCTGACGGTCTTCACCACCGACTACTGCTACTACCTCAGCCAGCAGGCCGCCCTCGGCGACGCCATACTGTTCGATCACCAGCTTGGCGGCGCCCCCCGCTTCGATGCCCTGCTGCTGCTGATGCCCAAGGCCAAGGCCGAGGCCCAGTACCTGCTGGCCATGATGGCCCCCTTGCTGGAGGCGGGTGCCGATCTGCTGCTGGCGGGGGAGAACAGAGGGGGGATCAACGGGGCCGACAAGCTGCTGGCCGCTTATGGGGAGAAACCGGTCAAGCGGGATTCGGCGCGCCGCTGCTCCCTCTATCACGGGGAGCTCAGCAAGCCGGTCACCCCGTTTGAGCTGGATGCCTGGTTCAGCCGCTATGAATGCCAGGCCGGGGACACCTCGTTGACGGTGATGGCCCTGCCCGGGGTATTCAGCGCAGACGGCCTGGATCTCGGCAGCCAGATGCTGCTGGCGAGTCTCCCCCCCATGACGGGCAAGCTGCTGGACTTTGGCTGCGGGGCCGGCGTCATCGGCGCCACGCTGGCCAAGCGCAATCCCGAGCTGCAAGTGCACCTGGTGGACATCAGCGCCCTGGCACTGGAATCCAGCCGCCGCACCTTGGCCGCCAACGGTCTGCAGGGGAAGGTGCACGCCTCCGATGTCTACTCCGACATTGAGGGGAAATTCCAGCATATCGTCTCGAATCCCCCCTTCCATGCGGGCCTCAAGACCTTCTACGCCGCCACCGAAACCTTCCTGGAAAAAGCCCCCGCCTACCTCAGCGCCAACGGCTCGCTGACCATAGTCGCCAACGCCTTCCTGCGATACCTGCCTATACTGGAGGCTCACTTTAAACAGACCGAGATCATCGGCAGCGATACCAAATTCAAGGTCTATCTGAGCAAACTGTAAATAAATGTAAGTGCTTAATAAAACCTGTAGAGAGTGCCAGACGGGATCTGTTAAGGTGACTGAAAACGATTTCCACCCCTTTTGGGGTGTTTTTTCGCAGCAAATTGAAAACCTTTTCATGCAGAGAGAAAAATACAATGGCAGGCATTTTGACCATGATCCTGGCCGGAGGAGAAGGAACCCGTCTCCAGCCACTGACCACGACTCGCAGCAAACCCTCGGTGCCCTTTGGCGGTAGTTACCGGCTGATCGACTTCGTCCTCAACAACTTCGTCAACGCCGACTTCCTGCGCATCTATGTGCTGACCCAGTTCAAATCCCAGTCTCTCTATCTACACATGAAGAAGGGCTGGAACATCGTCGGCATCACGGATCGCTTCATCGATCCCATCCCGGCCCAGATGCGGATGGGCAAGCGCTGGTACGACGGCACCGCGGACGCCATCTACCAGAACCTGCGCTTCATCGAGACCTCGGATCCCGAGCATGTCTGCATCTTCGGCTCCGACCACATCTACAAGATGGACGTGAGCCAGATGGTCAGCTTCCACAAGCAGAAGGCCGCGGCCATGACGGTCGCCGCCCTGCGCATGCCCATCGAGGAGGCGAGTGCCTTCGGGGTGATCGAAGTGGATCAGGAAGGACGGATGATAGGCTTTGAGGAAAAACCCAAGCATCCCAAGCACATCCCCGGGGATCCGACCCAGGCCCTGGTTTCCATGGGCAACTACATCTTCGAGACCGAGACCCTCTATCGGGAGCTGAAGCGGGATGCCGCGGAGGAGAACTCCAGCCATGACTTTGGCAAAGACATCATCCCCAGCCTCTATCCGCGCACCCCTGTCTATGTCTATGACTACAGCGGCAACGTGATCCCAGGGGAGAAGCCCAATGTCTACTGGCGTGACGTGGGGACGCTGGATGCCTATTGGCAGGCCCACATGGACCTGGTGGCCGACGACGCCCCCTTCTCCCTCTACAACCGCAAATGGCCGTTGCATACCCACTACCCGCCCCTGCCCCCCGCCACCTTCATCGACACCGATGACTGCAAGGTGAAGATCGCCAACTCCCTGATCTCCGGTGGTTGCTTCATCCAGGGCAGCCAGATCCAGCGATCCATTCTGGGCTTTAGCTGCAACGTCGGCCCCTGCAGTCACATTAGTGAATCCGTGCTGCTGGGGGATGTGAAGATCGGGGAAGGCAGCTCCATTCGACGCGCCATCATCGACAAAAACGTTGAAATTGCACCCGGCACCGTGATCGGTGAGAATCTGGACCATGACAGAGAGAGGTTTACCGTGTCCGAAGGCGGTATCGTCGTGGTACCTAAGGGAGCAAGAGTTGGTTACTAGCCCGTTGAAAATTCTGTTTGTTGCCTCTGAGGTCGAGGGGTTGGTCAAGACCGGGGGCCTGGCGGATGTCGCCAGAGCCCTGCCACTGAATCTCGCCCGCCAGGGCCACGACGTTCGCATCATCCTACCCTTCTACCAAACCCTCAAACGCCGGGACGAGGCGAAACTCATCGCCTCGCGCTGGCTGCCGACCCCGCCGGATCGGGCTGACATCAGCTATCGCATCTATCAGCTGGAGCTGGACGGGGTCTGCGTCTACCTGCTCGATTGTCCGCAGTATTTCGAACGGCCCCAGCTCTACGCGGAAAACAACCAGGCCTATCCCGACAACGGCGAGCGGTTCGCCTTCTTTTGCGCCGCCGCCCTGCACGCCTGCGAGCAGCAGGGTTTCGCCCCCGACATCGCCCACTGCAACGACTGGCATACCGGCCTGCTGCCCCTGCTGCTCAAGACCCGCTATGCCGGCAACCCCTTCTTCCAGCACACCCGTTCGGTCATCAGCATCCACAATGCGGCCTTTCAGGGGGTGTTTGACCGCCCGCAGTTCTGGGCCCTGCCCGAGATCACCGACTACGAGCGGCGCATCAACTACGACTACGGCCACATCAACCTGCTCAAATGCGGGGTGCTCTATGCGGACAAGATCAATGCGGTCAGCCCCAACTATGCCAACGAGCTGCTGACCCACCTGGGGGCCCACGGCATGGCCAGCGTGTTCCAGCAGCGGGCGAGCGATCTGTGCGGCATCCTCAACGGCTGCGACTATCAGGACTGGGATCCCGCCAGCGACAGCTATCTGCCCGCGACCTATGATGCCGATCACCTGGACGGCAAGCGTCTGTGCAAGCAGACGCTGCAACAGGAGGCAGGGCTTCCCACTGCTGACTTGCCAATTTATGGCATGGTATGTCGCCTGACCGAGCAAAAAGGGGTACATCTGCTGATCCCGACCCTGACCAAGTTCCTGCAACATCAGGTCCAGCTGGTCATCGTCGGCTCAGGCGATCCTTCGCTGGCCGCCCAGCTGCAGGCCATCGCCCAGCAACATGCCGACAAGTTCGCCTTCATCAACGCCTATGACGACCGGCTGGCCCACCTGGTGGAGGCGGGCGCCGACTTCTTCCTGATGCCCTCCCTGTTCGAACCCTGCGGCCTCAACCAGATGTACAGCCTGGCCTATGGCACCCTGCCGCTGGTCCGCGCCGTCGGCGGCCTCAAGGATACCGTGGTGGACTGGGATGCTGACCCTGCGCGGGCCACCGGCTTTTGCTTCAACGATCCCACCGCCAGCACCCTGCTGGACGCCATGCGCCGCAGTCTGCTGCACTACCTGCAAGAACCGGAGCGTTTCGCCAAGGTGCAACGC
This sequence comes from Aeromonas veronii, assembly GCF_040215105.1. NCBI lineage: Bacteria > Pseudomonadati > Pseudomonadota > Gammaproteobacteria > Aeromonadales > Aeromonadaceae > Aeromonas > Aeromonas veronii. Next base: position 554,408 of record NZ_CP157875.1, on the reverse strand, counting down.
ACGGCCATGCAGACCCGCTTCAACTGGGCCGACTCCGTGACCCAATACGAACAGATGTATCGGGATGCACTGGCCAGGGGCAAGCACTGATTGCTGAAGTTTTGTGCCCTTAGCGCAGCTTTATCCGTCAACAGCGAAAAAAGTCCCCTTTGGCTGTTGACGCCCCCCCAAAACTCTATAGAATCCCCCACCGCAGTGATGCGAAGGTGGCGGAATTGGTAGACGCGCTAGCTTCAGGTGTTAGTGTCCCACGGATGTGAGGGTTCGAGTCCCTCTCTTCGCACCATACTGCAACATGCTCTTATCAGACGGCATGTAAATCCAGACTGATAACCCGATGTGCGAAGGTGGCGGAATTGGTAGACGCGCTAGCTTCAGGTGTTAGTGCCCCCCGGGTGTGAGGGTTCGAGTCCCTCTCTTCGCACCATGCTTTCATCAGACAGCATGTAAATCCAGACTGATGACCCGATGTGCGAAGGTGGCGGAATTGGTAGACGCGCTAGCTTCAGGTGTTAGTGCCCCCCGGGTGTGAGGGTTCGAGTCCCTCTCTTCGCACCATGCTTCTGACATGTAAAACCAGAGAATGCGCTCCAACCGCATTTAAAAACCAGCTGGAGAAAATCAGTGTGCGAAGGTGGCGGAATTGGTAGACGCGCTAGCTTCAGGTGTTAGTGTCCCACGGATGTGAGGGTTCGAGTCCCTCTCTTCGCACCATCTATTCTGCAAAAGGCCCATCACGCGAGTGTTGGGCCTTTTGTCTTTTCATGCTGCGCGGCTATGCTGTTGAGACTTCAACGCCATGGAAGGGAATGCCCGATGATCCTGGATGCCGACATTCACAATTTTTACGAGCACCTGGTGCTCAAGGAGATAGAGAAACAGGGGCTGGAACAGACGCTAAGCCCCCCGCAACTGGCCGATCTCTGCTGCCTCACCCTGAATCAACTGCCCGCCCACTACATCCGCCACAACGTCGACATGATCTACTTCACCACGGAAGTCGAGCGCACCGAGATGGAGCAGAAGGTCATGGCAGCACTGCGCCTGGCCCATGACAGGATCCTGGCCGTCCCCTCTCGCTGACTCGCTCGTCTGCTAGAGCCAGCTCTGCTGCCAGATCAGGGCGACAACCCCGGTCATGCCGGCCACCGGCAACAGGATCAATGCAGGCCTCAGTCTGGGCTCCAGCATGACCCAGGCCGCCAGCAGAAATCCCAGACTCCAGATGCCATAAGCCTTGTCCTGTCCCCAACCCCACACAGCCAATCCCCCTATCAACAGCAGGCAACGCACTATCCAGATCATGATGAAACCTCCACGGCACCAATTTGATAATAATTATCATTTGTATTTTAGGAGGGTGCAATCGGACTTTCCTATGGGTCTTGGTCATTTGAGTGGCATCGACCAAACACTCAAAAAATGCTTGCGAGATCAACTAATGGAGATGTTTTTCAATCATTAATGCATTTTTGCTAAATAAGTTGGGATTTTAGGCCTTGGGTTTGTGGTAGATTGCGCCCTCTTTTTGGGTTGGCTCCTCGGGATACAAGTATCCACAGGACGAGAGGCGCCCACCTTGGCGAGCAAGAGTTTAGGAAGTATCTATGCAAAACCAACAAAACCACATCCGACTACCGAGCATGCTGCAGGTGTTTGCCTGTCTGGCCATTTTCCTGGCCCTGGCCTTCTCCTTCACCAGCGTGCTCGACCTGCCGATCCAGCTGGCACTGTTCATCGCCTGGTTCGTCATCATGGGGCTCGGCATCAAACTCGGCCACGATTACAAATCCCTGGAGCAGGCCGCCGTTGACGGCGTCGCCAAGGGGATGGGGGCCATCCTGATACTGGTCTCCGTCGGTGCCCTGGTCGGCACCTGGATCGCCGGCGGCATAGTCCCCAGCATCATCTACTTCGGCCTCAAGGTGATACACCCGTCCATCTTCCTGCTGGCAACCCTGATCATCTGCTCCCTCACCTCGCTGGCAACCGGCACCTCCTGGGGCTCCGCTGCCACCGCGGGTATCGCCATGATGGGCATAGGCCACAGCCTGGGGGTGCCTGCGCCCCTGGTGGCGGGAGCCGTGCTCTCCGGCGTCTACTTCGGTGACAAGCTCTCCCCCCTCTCCGACTCGGTCGTTCTGGCATCCACCATGTCCAACGTCGACGTGGTGGAACACATCAAGGGCATGCTGCCCATCAGCCTGTTCTCCTACGTCATCACCGCCACCCTGTTCACCGTGGTCGGCATGCAGTACTCCGGCAATGTCAGCCTGGAGCAGGTCAATCTGGTGATGGGGGCCCTCGACAAGCAGTTCAACATCACCCCGCTGGCCATAGTGCCGGTGGTGCTGGTATTGGGCCTGCTGGCCAATCGCAAGCCCGCCTTCCCGGTCATCAGCTTCGGCGCCCTGCTGGGGCTAGTCTGGGCCATCGCCTTCCAGGACATGGATCCGGTCAAGGCGATGCACTCCGCCTACAGCCCGTTCGCCATCGTCTCCGGCGTGGACTTCATCGACAACATCCTGGGTCGCGGCGGCATGGAATCCATGCTGGGCTCGGTGGCCGTCATCATCTTCGGTCTGGGCTTTGGCGGCCTGCTGGAAAAGGTCGGCATCCTGGCGGTCATCGCCAACGCCTTCGAAAAGCGGATCCAGGGGGTGGGCAGCCTGACCACCCACACCATTGGCACCGCCTTCCTGGCCAACGTGTTCGGCTCGGCCATGTATGTGTCGCTCATCCTGACGCCCAAGATCATGGCCAAGAACTACGACCGGCTGGGGCTGGCACGCAAGAACCTCTCCCGCAACGCCGAGTTCGGCGGCACCCTCACCTGCGGCATGGTGCCCTGGAGCGACAATGGCATCTTCATGGCCGGGGTATTGGGAGTCGCGACCCTCGACTACCTGCCCTACATGTGGCTCAGCTTCACCTGCATCATTGTGACCATCACCCTCGCCTATCTGGGCAAGGCCGTGAACCGGGTACCGGTGATCGAGGCGGCCAGCTCCCGCTAAGTCCGCAAAAAACAATGATAAAGGCGCCTGCGGGCGCCTTTCGTTTGGATGCTGTTCGCGGTTAAGCTGATGGCTCACCCAGTGGCAGGATGCCCAGATGAACTTCACCTTTCGCCAGATCCGTTACTTCGTCGCCGTGGCCGACAGCTTCTCGGTGAGCCGTGCCGCCGCCGAGCTGCACATCTCCCAGTCTGCCGTCACCAGCGCCATCCGTGAGCTGGAAACTGAACTCGGCGCCGCCTTGTTCGAGCGCAACCCACGCGGGGTCAGCCTCACCGCCCAGGGCCACCAGTTTCTGCTCCATGCCAGGCGGATCCTCGGCGCCATGACGGAGGCAGGCCAGTCCCTCAAGGCGGTGGCGCAACAGGATCAGGGCCAGCTCACCATAGGGGTAACGACCCTGGTGGCGGGCTACTACCTGTCGGAGGCCCTCGGCCGTTTTCGCCGCGCCTTCCCGGCGGTACGCATCGAAGTGAAGGAGGACGAGCAACCCTATCTCGAACACCAGATCGTCAACGGCGAGGTGGATGTGGGGATATTGATGACCAACCGCACCATCCGTCAGGAGGCGTTCGATACCGAACTGCTGACCCGTTCCCCGTTGCGGCTCTGGCTCGCCGCCAACCACCCCCTCTGCGCCGAGTCCAGCCTTTCCCTCAAGGCCCTGGCCGAGGAGCCCATGATCTCCCTCACCGCCGATCAGCTGGATCAGATCATCGGCTCCGGCCTGCGCCGCTACGGCGTCTCTCCCCGCATCGTGCTGCGCACCGCCTCGGTGGAAGCGGTGCGCAGTCTGGTGGCCAGCCAGCTCGGTGCTGCCCTGCTGCCGGATTTTGCCTACCGTCCCTGGTCACTGGAGCAGGAACGGGTGGAGGCCCGTCCCATCAAGGAACCCGTCCCCGCCATCGATATCGGCCTGGTGTGGCGTCGGGGTTCCCAGCTAGGCTGGACCGCCCGGGAATTCATCGACATAGTGCGGGACCAGAGCCGGCTACGGGCTCGCCAAGCCACCTTCCGTTAAAAGCCTCCCCACAAGAAATACAGATTCATCTGCGCTCGATATCGATTTCCCAGATACCTTGGCGGTTAAAAATTGAAATTTTCATTACTCGCGCCTTCTCCTACGCTCATGTCTGGTTAACAGGATGTTAATGCCATGGCGTGGCGCCATGATGTTCGATCATGCAAGGAGTGCGAGATGAAACTGACCCCCCTGACCCTGGCCCTGCTCCCCGCCCTGTTGGCAGGCCAGACCCAGGCCGCCCCCACCGAACTCGGCAAGGGTGAAGGCCAGCTCAACATAGTGGCCTGGGCCGGCTATGTGGAGCGCGGCGAGACCGACAAGAACTACGACTGGGTAACCGGCTTCGAACAGGAGACCGGCTGCAAGGTCAGCGTCAAGACCGCCGCCACCTCGGATGAGATGGTGGCGCTGATGAACGAAGGTGGCTTCGATCTGGTGACCGCCTCCGGCGACGCCAGCCTTCGCCTCATCGCCGGCGGCAAGGTACAGGTCCTGAACCTTGCACTCATCCCAAGCTACGGCAAGATAGATCCCCGTCTGCAGAGCGCGCCCTGGCACACGGTGGACGGCAAACACTACGGCGTGCCCTATCAGTGGGGCGGCAACATCCTGATGTACAACACCAAGACCTTCCCCAAGGCCCCCGACTCCTGGAGTGTGGTGTTCGAAGAACAGACCCTGCTGGATGGCAAGTCCAACAAGGGGCGGGTGCAGGCATTCGACGGCCCCATCCACATCGCCGATGCCGCCCTCTACCTGATGACCCACCAGCCAGCGCTCGGCATCAAGGATCCCTATGAGTTGAACGAGGATCAGTACAAGGCCTCCCTTGAGCTGCTGCGCAAGCAGCGCCAGCTGGTGGGTCGCTACTGGCACGATGCCTTCGTCCAGATCGATGACTTCAAGAATGAGGGGGTGGTCGCCTCCGACTCCTGGCCCTTCCAGGCCAACACCCTGATCGCCGACAAGCAGCCCATCGCCACTACTGTGCCCAAGGAAGGGGTCACCGGCTGGGCCGATACCACCATGGTGCACAGCGAAGCCAAGAACCTGACCTGCGCCTACAAGTGGCTGGAACACTCCCTCAACAGCAAGTTGCAGGGGGATCTCGCCTCTTGGTTCGGCTCGGTCCCCGTGGTGCCCGCCGCCTGCGAGGGCAACGCTCTGCTCGGGGCTGAAGGATGCAAGACTAACGGCATCGACAACTTCGACCGGGTTCACTTCTGGCGCACGCCGGTTTCCCAGTGCAAGAGCCAGGGAACCTGTGTGCCTTACTATCGCTGGGTCTCGGACTATATCGCCATCCTGGGTGGTCGCTGAGCCGGTTTGACACAAAGCAAGTCCGCGGCCCGAGCCAAAGCACTGTGTGACCTTTACCTACCGCTGGGTCTCGGACTATATCGCCATCCTGGGTGGTCGCTGAGCCGGTTTGACACAAAGCGAGTCCGCGGCCCGAGCCAAAGCACTGCGTGACCTTTACCTACCGCTGGGTCTCGGACTATATCGCCATCCTGGGTGGTCGCTGAGCCCCTTCAGGCAAGCAACCCCTGACACAGCCCTCTGCGGGCCGGACAGGAGTCCGGCCCGGTCGATGACAAGGACGTACCATGACAGCCGTACAATTTGACCGGGTCAGCCGCCACTATGGCGAGGTGAGGGCGGTCGACGACATCTCCTTCCAGATCCCGGCCGGTGAGTTTTTTACCCTGCTGGGGCCGAGCGGCTCTGGCAAGACCACCTGCCTGCGAATGATCGCGGGTTTCGAATATCCGAGCGACGGCGAGATCCGGCTGTTCGGGGAACCCTGCTCCCGGGTTCCCCCCTATGATCGCAACCTCAACACCGTGTTTCAGGACTATGCCCTCTTCCCCAACATGGATGTGCGCGACAACATTGGCTACGGCTTGATGCTAAAGGGAGTCTCCAAGGCTGAGCGCTACCGCAAGGTAGACGAGATGCTGGAGCTGGTGCGCCTCCCCGGGGTGGGCAACCGCAAGCCCGGCCAGCTCTCCGGCGGCCAGCGTCAACGCATCGCCATCGCCCGGGCGCTGATCAATCAGCCGCGCATCCTGCTGCTGGATGAGCCGCTCGGCGCACTGGATCTCAAGCTGCGCGAGCAGATGCAGCTCGAACTGAAAGCATTGCAACGCCAGCTCGGCATCACGTTCATCTTCGTCACCCACGACCAGCAGGAGGCGCTCTCCATGAGCGACCGCATCTGCATCTTCAATCAAGGCAGGATCGAACAGATCGCCCCGCCAGATGCCATCTACGATGCACCGGACACCCCTTTCGTCGCCCGCTTCGTCGGTACCGTCAACCTGTTCGAGGGAGAGCAGGCCAAACGCCTGTGTGGCGACAGCCAGCAGATGATGGTACGCCCGGAGCGGATCCGGCTCAGCGACGCCGGCAGCCCGGGTTGGTCGGGCGAGATCCGCGAGGTGGAGTATCTGGGCGCCTTCGTTCGCTATCGGGTGGACTTGGGGGAGCAGATCGAGATCCTCGTCAACCACCCCAACGAGGGGCAAGCACGCCTCCCCCGCGGCGCCCGGGTCAGCCTCAGCTGGCCGGAGCAGGCCATCCACCGTCTGACCGATCATGAGGCTCGACCATGAGCCTCCCCCAGAGTGCGAGTCTCCCCATGATCCAAGCCCCCACCACCTCCACATTCAGACCGCTGCGGCGCCTCTCCACCCTGCTCTACGGCCGCCCCGGCCTGTTGCTGGGGGTGTTGCTCGGCCCGCCACTGATCTGGCTTGGTATCATCTACGTCGGCTCCTTGCTGATGCTGCTCTCCAACGCCTTCTTCGGGCTGGATGAGTTCAGCGGACAGATACGCCACGAACTGGGGCTGCAAAACTTCACTGCCCTGCTGCGAGCAGAGAACCTCGACGTCATCCTGCGCACGCTCGGCATGGCGCTGCTGGTGACCCTGGCCTGCGCCCTGCTCGGCTTTCCCATCGCCTACTACATGGCCCGCTACACCAGCGGCAAGACTCGCGCCCTGTTCTATCTCGGCATCATGTTGCCACTCTGGTCCAGCTATCTGGTGCGGGTCTACGCCTGGAAGCTGATCCTGGCCAAGGAGGGGGTCATCAGCTGGCTGGCGGGGAGCCTCGGGCTGGACTGGCTGCTGGACGCCATCCTCTCCCTGCCGGTAATCGGAGGCCCCTCGCTGTCGTTCTCTCGCCTCGGTACTTTCATCGTCTTCGTCTACGTCTGGCTGCCCTTCATGATCCTGCCGATCCAGGCCGCGGTGGAGCGGATCCCCCGCTCTCTGCTGGAGGCGAGTGGCGACCTCGGTGCCACCCCGGCCCAGACTTTCCGCACCCTGATCCTGCCGCTGGCGTTGCCGGGGGTAGTGGCAGGCTCCATTTTCACCTTCTCGCTGACACTCGGGGACTACATCATCCCCGGCATCATCGGCAACTCGACCCTGTACATCGGCCAGGTGGTCTATATCCAGCAAGGCACGGCGGGCAATCTGCCATTCGCCGCCGCCTTCTCCCTGGTACCCATCCTCATCATCGCCATCTATCTGGCGATAGCAAAACGACTGGGGGCCTTCGATGCGCTCTAATCCCGCGGTGAATCAGGGGTATGGCCAGCGCCCATCCGGGCTGCTGAAATACGCCGCCATCGGAGGCTTGCTGTTCCTGCATATCCCCATCCTGTTCATCTTCCTCTACGCCTTCACCAGCGAGAGCAAGAGCTACCAGTTCCCGCCCCCCGGGCTCACCTTCAAGTGGTTCGAGGTGACGCTGAACCGGCCCGATGTGTGGCGCGCCATCCAGCTGTCGCTGGAGGTGGCCGGGCTCGCGACCCTCGCGGCCATGGTGCTTGGCACCCTGGCGGCAGGGGCCATCGCCCGCAGCCGCTTCTTCGGCCAGGAGGTGGTGTCACTCCTGCTGGTGCTGCCCATCGCCCTGCCCGGTATCGTCACCGGCATAGCGCTGCGCTCTGCCTACGGCCTGATGGAGATCCCGTTCAGCTTCTGGACCATCGTCATCGGCCACGCCACCTTCTGTGTAGTGGTGGTCTACAACAATGCCCTGGCACGCTTTCGCCGCACCAATCGGTCGCTGATCGAAGCCTCCATGGATCTCGGGGCCGATGGCTTCCAGACCCTGCGCTACGTGATCCTGCCAAATCTCGCCACCGCCCTGCTGGCGGGGGGCATGTTGGCGTTCGCCCTGAGTTTTGACGAGGTGATCGTCACCACCTTCACCGCGGGCCAACAGACCACATTGCCCATCTGGATGTATCAGGAGCTGATCCGCCCGCGCGATCGGCCCGTCACCAACGTGGTGGCCCTCATCATAGTGGCCTTCACCACCATCCCCATTCTGCTTGCCTACTACCTCACCCGCGACGGCCAGGACGTCGCCGGCAGTGGCAAATAACGACTCAACGCGTGCGCAAGGATGCAACCATGAAGCTCAATACCCAACTCTTGATCGACGGCCAGTTTGTCACCGGTGACGGTCCGGCCGAGCCCGTCCTCAACCCGGCCACCGGCGAACTCATCGCTTCGGTGCCCGAAGCCTCGTTCGAACAGGTAAGCAGGGCGGTCAACGGTGCCCAACGCGCCTTCGCCCAGTGGAGCCGCACCACCCCGGCCCAGCGCAGCAACCTGCTGCTGCGCCTCGCGGATGCCATCGAACGTCACGCCGAGGAGTTCGCGGCGCTGGAGTCCCTCAACTGTGGCAAACCCTATCTGGCGGTACTGAACGACGAGCTGCCTGCCGTGGTGGACTGCTTCCGCTTCTTCGCGGGCGCGGCCCGCTGCCTGCAAGGACCGCTCGCCGGAGAATACATCGAGGGACACACCAGCATGATCCGCCGGGATCCCGTCGGCGTGGTGGGCAGCATAGCCCCCTGGAACTATCCGTTGATGATGGCGGCCTGGAAGATGGCGCCGGTGCTCGCCGCCGGCAATACGGTGGTGCTCAAGCCTTCGGAGCAGACGCCGTTGACCGCCCTGCGCCTCGCCGAGTTCGCCAGCGAGCTGTTTCCCCGTGGGGTCATCAACATCATCTGTGGCCGGGGCGAGAGTGTGGGTGCCCCGCTGGTGGAACACCCGCTGGTGCGCATGGTGTCCCTCACCGGGGACATCGCCACCGGTCAGAAGATCCTGCAGAGCGCCGCCCGCACCATGAAGCGCACCCACTTGGAATTGGGTGGCAAGGCCCCCGTCATCATCTTTGATGACGCTGACCTGGAAGCCGTGGTGGAGGGCATTCGCACCTTCGGCTTCTACAACGCAGGCCAGGACTGCACCGCCGCCTGTCGCATCTACGCCCAGGGCAAGATCTATGACAAGTTCGTCGCCGCCATGACGGACGCCGTTGCCTCTATCAAGGTGGGAGATCCCCACGAGGAGGGGGTGGAGATGGGCCCCCTCATCTCGGACCGCCAGCGCAACCGGGTCGCCAGCTTCGTGGAGCGGGCCCAGAGCAGCGGCCACGTGGAGGTAACCGCCGGCGGCAAGATCCGCCCGGGCAACGGCTTCTTCTTCGAACCAACCCTGATCGTCGGCGCCCGCCAGGAGGATGAGATCGTACGGCGCGAGGTGTTCGGCCCTGTGGTATCGGTGACCCGCTTCAACGATGCCGAACAGGTAGTGCAGTGGGCCAACGACTCGGACTATGGCCTTGCCTCCTCGGTCTGGACCCGGGATCTCGGCCTTGCCAGCAAGGTGGCGAGCCACCTGCAGTACGGCTGTACCTGGATCAACACCCACTTCATGCTCTGCTCGGAGATGCCCCACGGCGGCATGAAGATGTCAGGTTATGGCAAGGATCTCTCCCTCTACGCACTGGAGGACTATACGGTGCCGCGCCACATCATGGTCAAACTCTGAAAGCAGCAAGGCTGGCCCCAAGCCAGCCTTGCTGCTACATCTAATCCCTATTGCCCCTTCAACCGCGCCATCCCCCTTCGGTTATGACAGTCGCCACAACCAGTGGTGATCCAGGATCAACAGGCCGAACAGCAACATCAGATGATAAATGGAGAAGCGGAAGGTGCGCATCGCCTGAACCGAGGAGGTCGATCGCTTCAATAACCAGCCGTGCCAGCAGAACCAGAAGTTCAGCCCCAGGCTACCAACCAGATAGATGATCCCCGACATGCCGATGAGGTAAGGCAGCAGACAGATCAGGGTCAGCATCAGCAGATAGAACAGGATGGCGGTCTTGGTGAACTCGATGCCATGGGTGACCGGCAGCATGGGGATCCTGGCGTTCGCATACTCATCCCGTCGGTGAATGGCCAGAGCCCAGAAATGAGGGGGAGTCCAGGCGAAGATGATCATCACCAGCAGCCAGGGCTCGGCCGAGAGCTGCCCGGTGATACTGGTCCAACCCAGCAACGGCGGCATGGCCCCCGCCAGCCCGCCGATGACGATGTTCTGGGGTGTCGCCTTCTTCAGTAGCAGGGTGTAGACAATGGCATAGCCAAACAGGCTGGCCAGGGTCAGCCAGGCGGTTAGCGGATTCACCCCGAGATAGAGCATGCAAAAACCCGCAACCGCCAACCAGAGCGCGAAGATCATGGCCGCCCGCGCGCTGATCCGCCCCCTCGCCACTGGTCGCCAGCGTGTCCTGCGCATCTGGGTATCGATACCGCTCTCCAGACTGTGATTCATGGCCGCCGCCGCAGACGCCAATAGCCCTATCCCCGCGAGCCCCAGCCCCATGTGCCCAAGGGAGGCCAACGTCGGTTCAGCCAGCAACATGCCGACCCAGGCCGTCAGCAGCAACAGGGCCACCACTCTCGGCTTGGTCAGCTGGTAATAGTCCCGCAGCAACTGAGGGTCGAACGACTGAACCTGCGGCTTGCCATTCATGTCCGGCTCCTGATCATCAGGGGAGATAATGAGGGAGATGTGACGGCATGGGAGAGACGCCAACGAGCCAGCACACACACCACCAGCAGATGTGCGCCCACCAGGTTGTGGGCGAGGGCATTGGCTAGAGGTAGAGCCAGATGCACATTGGTCAGGCCTAGGGCAATCTGTGTCAACAACAGAGTAAGAAGCAGCGCACCGAGCACTCTCAGAAGCACCCCATGGCGGATCAACGCGATGGCAAAGCCGCCCACCAGCAGGGCCGTGGCCATCGCCCCCAGTCGGTGAGCAATGTGGATGGTCTGACGTGCCTCCTTGCTGAGTACACCGAACTCGTAGCTGGCATGGCCGAGCGGTAGATGAAAAGCCTCATCCCAGTCGAGCTGCTGTTGCCAACCCGAGTGGCACAGGGGCAGCTCGGCACAGGCCATGGCGGCATAGTTGGATGAGGTCCATCCCCCCAGGGCTATCTGGATCAAGAGCATGCCGCAGGCGAGATTGCCCAGCAGGGTCAGCCCCTGACCACCGACAACGACCTGGTTGCCACATGTCGACTCACAACGATAGAGCCACAGCAGGGTCAGGATGGCAAAGCCGCCGAGCAGATGGGTCGTCACCACCAGAGGGTGTAATGCCAGCGTCACCGTCCACATGCCAAGCAACGCCTGCCCAAGCACCAGCAGGAGCAACCCGCTCGCAAGATGGCGCAGACGCCCCCCTTGCCGCCAGCTCAATACAAACAGGAGGGCGATGAGACAGCCCAACATACCGGCCAAGTAGCGATGCACCATCTCACTGCGGGCCTTGTGAGGTACTAGCGGGGTATCCGGATAGAGCATGGCCGCCTGCTCGGCTTGAGCCAAATGAGGGATGGCCAGAGAGCCATAGCAACCGGGCCAATCAGGGCAGGCAAGGCCCGCATCGGTCAGCCGGGTATAGGCACCGAGCAGAATGACCAGCACGGCCAGGGCAATGGCGATCGAGGCGAGCCTCTTCTGTAGTTTCATTGCACGCCTCGCTGGTACTTGAGCAGTTGCTGCAAATCCGACAGCACTGCCTTGCCAAACAGAGGCCACTGCGTGCTGTTGTCTGGCACCTCGTAACGCAATATGGCCAGCCCCTGGGGGTCCACCAGCATCAGCTCTCCCGCCTGCAACCCTTCACCGGATCCGAGAGATGTCAACCTGAGCGGCATCAACGCCAGCTTGTCCCCATTGCGCCCCAGGGCACTCTGTATCCGCGCCATCAAGATGGGAACCTGCTGGCACTGCGCCGCACAACGATCTGCCTCCAGATAGACCAGGCGCCACTGGCTCTGATGAGCCGAGAGTGGCGGCAGCAGATAAATTTCCCTCTTCAACCACTGCCCTTTGCTGCGGGTGCCGGCCTCATACCAACCCTGGTGCAGGGTCAGCGCCGCCAGCAGCACGGGCAACAGGATCACCAACACAAAGGCGACCGGTACCTTCCATCTAGCCCATTCATTCATGATGAGACTCTCCTTGCCAGCACCAGCCCCCCCACCAGCATTACCACTGCCAGCCCCAACCATTGCAGTGCATAGGCTCTGTGCTTCTCTGGGGGCATGACGTTGTGCTGGTAGTGGTAGCAAAACGGGGAATTTTTTTGGTAAAAAACGGCATCGACGAGGGGCAAGCCCGTCTCTTCACTCAAACTGGCAACCCTGACGGACTGGATCCGGTTCGGGTATGGGCCGCCCTCTATGTTTTGGCCAAGCAGCAGGCCACCCGGTCTGGTACGCAGCAGCCCATCCAGCTCCAGCAATGGTGGGATCACTGGGGCAGGCAACTGATCCCGGCTGGCTGGCGCCGCGATCCAACCCAAATTGACCAAGAGAAGAGGCTCCTTCGACGAAGAGGTGCCAGCCAAAGCTGTATCGTCATTGGCGCGAACCGGGATGATGACGTCATAGCCTATTTCCCCCTCCACAGTCTGGTTATCCAGCAGCCAGACGTAGGGCCGAAACCAGGCCGCTCGCCCACTCAGCACTGCGCCATCCAACTTGTCCAGTTCACGCCAGTCGAGCCGAACCAGCATCAGAGGTGCCACCTGCTGAGCCGCAGCCACCTGCTCCAGCCACGCCTCTTTTTCTGCCGCCCGTTGCCATTGCCAGAGTGCCAGCTTGCACAAACCAGCCGAGACACCCAGAGTGAATAACAGCACCAGCCAGCGTCGCCGATGGAGAGCCCGTTGCTTGTGCCATGTCGCCGCGTCACCCATATCACGAGGCCCCCACATGTTGATCAAAGTCGTGCTGGTATTCATGTTGCTGCTCATCATCGGACAGCTATTCCACGCCCTCTGGCTGATGATGACCACGAAGCAAGCGACCAGAAGGATGTCGGCTCCCCTGGGTAGGCGGGTATTCTTCTCCCTGCTGGTGGTCGCCATCCTGCTGTTCTCGCTGATGATGGGCTGGCTGGAACCCAATCCCCGTCCTTACTGAAACCGGGCTCACAACAGGTAGACAAAGACGAAGAGGCAGAGCCAGACCACGTCAACGAAGTGCCAGTACCAGGCCGCGGCCTGAAAGGCGAAGTGGCGCTCGGGCGTGAAGTGATCCCTCAGCACGATGCGCAACCAGATGATCCCGAGGAACAGGGTACCCAGGGTGACGTGCAGGCCATGAAAGCCGGTCAGAATGAAGAAAGTATTGCCATAGATGCCCGAATCCAGCCGCAGGCCCAGATCCCGATAGGCATGAATATATTCATAGCCCTGCAACCACAAAAAGCCTCCCCCCAGCAGCAATGTGGCAAGCAGCATCAACTTGAGACGAGTGCGACGCCCGCTCTCCAGCCCCGTATGAGCAAACAGCAGAGTCACGGAAGATGCCAGCAAGATCAGGGTGTTGATTAGTGGGATCCCGTGCCAAGGCATCGCCTGGGTTGTCGTGCCCCCCGGGGTCTTCAGCATGGGCCAGTGAGCCGAGAAGTCCGGCCACAGCAGTTGCGCCGTCATCGCCTTGTTGCCAGCTCCATCCAGCCAGGGCATGGCCAGCTGCCGCGCATAGAACAGCACCCCAAAGAAGGCCAGGAAGAACATCACCTCGGAAAAAATGAACCAGACCATGCCCTGTCTGAAGGATCTGTCCATCTGGGGGCTGTAGAGCCCGGTCATGGACTCCTGAATGATGTGACGAAACCAGCCAAACAGCATGAAGACCAACAGGGCCACGCCCCCGAGTATCAGATAACGCCCTATCCCCACCTGCTTGCTGGCGATCTCGTTGACCAGATGGCCAGCCCCGAAGGCCAGCAGGAACAGAGCCAAGGCTCCTATGATGGGCCAGCGGCTCTGTTCGGGGACATAGTAATTCTGGGTCACCTTGGCCATGGTCAATTCCTCTGTGCAATAGCCGGAGCCGGCTTGGACTCTGTGATGTCATAAAGTGAATAGGAGAGCGTGATGGTATTGATGTCATCGGGCAGGGCCGGGTCAATGTAAAACTTGAGAGGCATCAACTTGCTCTCTCCTGCCTTCAGCTCCTGGCGGTTGAAGCAGAAGCACTCCACCTTCTTGAGATAGGCTGCTGCCGTGCCCGGTGAGACCGATGGCACCGCCTGACCTACCATGGTGTCTTTTGTCGGATTGAACACCTTGAAGTTGATCTGCTTCATCTCGCCGGGTTTCACCGACAGGCGATCGGTTTCCCCGTTGAACTGCCAGGGCATCCGGGTATCGGCATGAGCCAGAAACTCGATTTGTATGGTTCGCTTGTCATCAACCACGGCGCGCTCGGTCGTGGCAGGTTGCCCAGCCGTCTTGCCATTGAGTCCGGTGATCCTGCAGAAGACGTCATACAGGGGAACCAGAGCGAAGGCGAAGGCGAACATGAGAACGATGATCAGGGCCAGCTTCCTGAGCAGCGGTCCATGATTGACCTGATTCATAAGTCCTCTCTAGTGCTCATCCGGCCGAACCTCGGGCGGAACCTTGAAGCTGTGATAAGGTGGGGGAGATGACAGGGTCCACTCCAGCCCCTCTGCCCCCTCCCACACCTGGCCAGTGGCCCGCTCCCCTCCCCTGATGCACTTGATCACGCCCCAGACGAAAAGCAACTGTGACAACCCGAAGGCAAAGCCCCCCAGGCTGATGAACATATTGAAGTCGGCAAACTGCAGGGCATAGTCAGGGATACGCCTGGGCATGCCCGCCAGCCCGACGAAGTGCATGGGGAAGAACAACATGTTCACCGAGATGAGAGAGCACCAGAAATGCCACTGCCCCAGCCGTTCGTCATACATGCGCCCTGTCCACTTCGGCAGCCAGTAGTAGGCAGCAGCCAGGATAGAAAAAACGGCGCCGGTCACCAGCACATAGTGAAAGTGAGCTACCACGAAGTAGGTGTCGTGATATTGGAAGTCTGCCGGCGTCATGGCCAGCATCAACCCCGAGAAGCCGCCTATGGTAAACAGGGTGATGAAGGCGATGGCAAACAACATGGGTGTCTCGAAGGTCAGGGAACCGCGCCACATGGTGGCTATCCAGTTGAATACCTTCACCCCGGTCGGCACCGCTATCAGCATGGTGGTGTACATGAAGAACAGCTCGGCCACCACCGGCAGACCCGTGGTGAACATGTGGTGGGCCCACACCATGAAGGAGAGCAGGGCTATGCTGCTGGTGGCATAGACCATGGAGCGATAGCCAAACAGCTTCTTGCGGGAAAAGGTCGGGATAATGCTGGAGACGATCCCGAATGCCGGCAATATCATGATGTAGACCTCGGGATGACCGAAGAACCAGAAGATATGCTGGAACATCACGGGATCCCCGCCCCCCGCCGCATCGAAGAAGCTGGTGCCAAAATACTTGTCCGTCAGCACCATGGTCACCGCCGCCGCCAGCACCGGCATGACGGCAATAAGCAGGAAAGCGGTGATAAGCCAGGTCCAGACAAACAGCGGCATCCTCATCCAGCCCATGCCCGGTGCCCGCAGGTTGAAGATGGTAACGATGACGTTGATGGCTCCCATGATGGAGGAGATCCCCATGATGTGGATGGCGAACACGAACAGCGCCGTGCTGTTGCCGCTGTACTTGGTCGACAGGGGAGCATAGAAGGTCCAGCCCGAACTTGGGCCTCCACCCTCCATGAACAGGCTCGACAACAATATCATGAAGGCGAACGGCAGGATCCAGAAGCTCCAGTTGTTCATCCTGGGCAAGGCCATGTCCGGCGCCCCTATCATCATGGGGATCAGCCAGTTGGCGAGGCCGGTGAAGGCCGGCATCACGGCGCCAAACACCATGATGAGGCCGTGTACCGTGGTCATCTGGTTGAAGAACAGGGGCTCGACCAGTTGCAAACCTGGCTGGAACAGCTCGGCCCGGATCACCATGGCCATGGCGCCACCGGTGAAGAACATGGTCAACGCGAACAGCAGATAGAGGGTGCCGATATCCTTGTGATTTGTGGTATATAGCCAGCGCCTCAGACCCGTCGCCGGCTGATGGGCGTGCTCACCGTGGGGGGTATCCATGATTCCATCACTCATGCCGACGCCTCACTTGTCCTGTTTCAAGATGGACTGCACCTCGGCAGCCTGTACCACGTCGCCGGTATTGTTGCCCCAGGCATTACGCTCGTAAGTCACCACCGCGGCTACTTCTTGCAGGCTGAGCTGCTTGCCAAAGCCGAGCATGGCCGTCCCACTCTTACCATGGAGCACCAGATCCAGATGATGGGCCCGGTTTTCAGCCATCGTGGTGACCTTGCTGCCCTTGAGGGCGGGGAAAATGCCGGGCAGCCCGGTTCCGGTCGGCTGGTGACAGGCGGCGCAGTGGCCGAGGAATACCTTCTCGCCGATCTCCATGGCCTGGGGCAGGGTCATGGTCTGACTCGCCAGATCCTGCTGTTGCGCCTTGGCGGCGGCTTGCTCCCCTGCCGTCTTGGCAATCCAGCCATCAAACTCCTCGGCAGTTTTCGCCACCACGACGATGGGCATGAAGCCGTGATCCTTGCCGCACAGCTCGGCGCACTGGCCCCGGTAGGTGCCGGGTTGGTCTATCCGGGTCCAGGATTCATTGATGTAGCCTGGGTTGGCGTCCCGCTTCACCGCGAAGGCGGGAACCCACCAGGAGTGAATGACGTCGTCCGAGGTCATCAGGAAGCGGATCTTCTTGCCGACGGGCAGTACCAGCGGCTGATCGACCTCCAGCAAGTAGTGGTCCCCCTTGGGCTGCTCACCCTTGATCTGCTTCCTGTCAGTCGCCAGCAGGGAGTAGAACTCCACCGGGTGCTCGAGATATTTGTAGTGCCACTTCCATTGGGAACCCGTGACCAGCACCGTCAGGTCAGCTTTAGAGGTGTCCTCCATCTTCAGCAGGGTCGAGGTGGCGGGCACCGCCATGGCCACCAGGATCAACACAGGGATGGCGGTCCATAACAGTTCGATACGGGTGCTTTCGTGAAATTGGGCCACCTTGGCGCCACGGGATTTTCGATGACGGATGATGGACCAGAGCATGGCGCCGAACACCAGCAGGCCGATCAGGCAACAGATGTAGAAGATGGTCATGTGCAGGTCGTAGACCTGCTGGCTGATGGCGGTAGCACCGCGTGTCATGTTGAACGTCAGGTCGCTGGCAGATGCCGTGCCGCCAACGAGGCAGAACATCCATGAGCCATGGCTGGTTGCATTTTTTCCCACATTGCACTCCCTGTGCACGTTAGAAAAGATGGCAAACATTAACCAATGATAATGCTAACCACCTGAAAATAATGCAGTTATTAAAATCATCACCACCATCAAGTATTAGACCATATTCGGGAAAAGCCAAAATGATACGGGCCCATGGGAAACTCATCCGAGCAGTGATGCGGTGAAGAGATTCAATGCGAGGAACGAACGGGGAGCATGGATATCAAGAGGGTCTGGCCGAAATAGTGTCGGCCGACGGGAGCAGCGCTTTCATCCAGGGTTGTACTACAGCGGGATAGCTATTACTCGACTGACCAATCAACAAGGGACCCGCAGGTCCCTATCAGATGACTCGATAACGTCGCTGTCCAGGCATCAGACTGACTGCTGATATAGCTAGACAGGGTGGCACTTTACCAAGTTTTCACCCCGCCTTGGCGCCCTCACCCAGCAGGCGAGCCAGCAGGTTGCGCAATGTCTTGATGATCGCGGGTTTGCCAGCCAGCCCCAGAGCCTTGGCCAGCCCGTCCCAGGGGGCATACTGCCATATGGTCGCGATAAGCAGACGCCGCTCACCCGGCTCCAGTCCACCTAGGGCCTGCGTCTGGCCCATCAGCCAGCGCTGCAGGCTGGGCTGGCACAACTCGAACGGCTTGTGATGGTGAGCAAAGCACTCCAGCTCCTCGCGCTCGAACTCATCCAGTGCGGTAACCCTGGCGACATCATCGTGCAGACATTGCCAGACGAGCTCGGGATCCAGCGATTTGAGCTCCCCCGCCAGCAGGGTCGGCAACTGTTGTGCGAATCGCTGACGCCATTGGGCCAGCTCGGGCTCCCACTCCACTTTCAGTGCCTTGAGCAACAGAGCTGCGTGACAGCCGCTGGCGGCATCCCGCTGCAAGCCGATACGCAAGGTCTTGAGTCCGGCCTTGTGCCAGAACGGCAGCAGATCCGCGCTGGCGGAGAAGGCTGACCCCAGATAGTCGACGCCCAGAGCCCGATAATGCGCCTCCAGCTTGCCCAGCAGCACGGAGCCCAACCCATGACGATGCAGGCTCGGATGGATGGCGATACGCATCACCCTGGCGTAGCTGCGCTCCCCCGCCGTCGTGAATCCGGCATGTGCCAGCAGCGACTGGGGCAGCAGATGACCTCGGGGACGTCGCCGCCCCGCCCAGATATCGCGAGTCAAGGCAGGGGCTATCTTGCCCTCGCGTACCACCAGCGCCACACCGAGTAAGCTCTGACCCTGCTCCAGCAGATGGATGTCGAGATCCGGACTCTCCAGCAGGTATCGCAGATCGCTCGGGGTCGTCTGGTAGTGGGCCAGCACCAGCAGGCCGAATACCTGCCCGAGCAGCACGTCATCCACGGCCAGCCTCTCTTGCCCAATCAACTGCCACTCGGGCGTCGTCGGCTGGGGTGGCACCTGGACATCCGTATCGAGACCAAGCAGGCGGAACACCAGGGGCTCCAGCGGATCGTGCCGGCTCCAGCGGATAGGCTCGCTCAGGTGCAGCTCCTGCCAACCCGGGGTTTGCGCATCCAGAATACGCTTGAAGCGCAGGTGAAAACCGCGTCCGGTTCCCTCATAGCCATGTTCCGTGGTGGCGAAGACGATACGGCTGTGACGGGCCAGCATGGCCTCCAACAGCGGAGTCGGGATGGCGGCAGCTTCGTCCACCAGCAGCAGATCCGGCTGCAGATCTTCGTGCACCAGCCGATCCGGCGACACATAAACCAACCCCGTCAGTTCTGCCTCACAGACAGGCAACCCGGCCCTGGCGTGAGCGAAGAGGGTGGCAACAGTCCCCTGTGAAGGAGCCGTCACCACTATCTTCAAATCCGGATTCTGACGCAGCAAATTGGCCGCAGCGAGCCCCAACACGGCACTCTTGCCCCGACCCCGGTCAGCGCTCAGCACCAGAGGGCGACGGCGGTGGCCGTGGAGCACCCTGTGGATGGCAGACAAGGCATGAGCCTGGTCCTTGCTCAGCAGACGCTCCGGCCCCAGCGGCTGCCAACGAACATTCTTTCCAATAAAGGCAAGTGAAGTAGCGGGATCTGCCGCCAGCAGCCGCACCAGGCGGGCAATAAAACCATGGCCGGCCTTGCTCGCCTCCTCCGGCTGGGCGACCAGCCGCAACCTGTCCGGATCCCCATAGGCGGGCCACCGTTCCCTCGGGGGTGTTAGCAGCAGCAGCAAACCACCAGCGCGCAGGGTCCCCGCCAGGGCGCCAAAAGCATCGGGGTGAAAACCGCTGAAGGCATTGAAAACAAGCGTGTCGCACTCCTGGCCTAGCCGTTGCAGCGCCTTGGCGGCCGGCATAGGTGCATGGCAGGCAGGCCCATCACCCAGCCAGAAGACAACCTCTCCCAGCCAGGGTTCGGTCCGGGCGATACAATCGGCCTCCTCTCCCTCCAGCCAGATCAGGCGCCGCTCGCCACAAAGCGCAAGGGTGCGGCGTAGCTCGCTTACCTCTGATGGACTCATGAGGCGGCCGGATCACCGCTCTTGACGCGAGGCTCGAACATCTTCTCCCCCATCTGATCGATGAAGGTATGGGCTTTTTGCACCATGAAGCGCTCGGCATCCGCCGGGTTGACGAACAGATCGGAGCGGATGAACCTGTGAGTCAGCACCTCCCCATCCACCTCCCTGGTGATGCGTCCGGCCAGGCGGTACTGCCCCCCTTCCGCCATGGGCTCGGGATAGATGAGATAACCGGCGTACTCGGTCGGGGTCACCTCGACGGCGGGGGCCAGCTGGCTGTTGAACAGGGCACTGAACAGTTTCTTGAGCATCGTCGTCTCCTTTCTGATGGCCGCATTGTCCCCAAGGGGAGAATGGCTGGCAAGCGAGGGAGCTTATTACCAATCGGTATTTGCACTACGAACCATTCTCATTTAGATTTCCTCTCATTCCAGTATGAGGTCAGTAATATGTACGTGTGTTTGTGCCGCGGCATCACAGATACCCAGATCCGCAAGGCGGTGCAGACAGGCAAGACCGAATTCAGACAGCTGAAAGAGTCGCTGGAAGTGGGTGCCCAATGTGGCAAGTGTGTACGCATGGCCATGGAGATCATCGCCACCGAACGCAGCAAGATAGAATCGGATCAGGCTCCGCTCTACTACGAAGTGGCTTGATACCTGATTCCTCCCCTCTCTGATCCGTCAGCCGGATCCCTATACCCTCAGGCGAGTAAAATCGCCGGTTCTTCTATTGTCACTTTTCTGGACTAAGCTCTAGTGATCGCTGCCACTGGCACGAACATAAGGAGTAATGTCGATGAAAGGAGATCCCAAGATCATTGCCCACCTCAACAAGGTGCTGGCCAATGAGTTGGTGGCCATCAACCAGTATTTCCTCCATGCCCGCATCTATGATGACTGGGGCCTCAAGGGTCTTGGGCACAAGGAATACCACGAGTCCATCGATGAGATGAAGCATGCCGACGAACTGGTCAAGCGGGTACTGTTTCTGGAAGGACTGCCCAATTTGCAAGACCTGGGCAAGCTGCGCATCGGTGAGACGGTCGACGAGATGTTGCGTTGCGATCTCTCGCTGGAGATGGATGCCATCCCCGACCTGAAGGTGGCCATCACCTATGCCGAATCTGTCCATGACTACGTCAGCCGTGACCTGTTCCAGAAGATCCTGGAAGACGAGGAAGATCATGTGGACTGGCTGGAGACCCAGCTTGATCTCATCGATCGCATCGGTCTGGAAAACTACCAGCAATCCCAGCTGCACTCGGAGTCATCCTGAAGTGGAGATGGCATGACGCCGCGTCCCAACCCGCTTCGGCGGGTTTTTTCTCGCCTGTATCAGCACGGAATGCATGCCTCCGACGCAGCGGACAGGGCCATCATTGCGCGGCCCGCTGCTGGCAATACGTCGATATCCCAGGTCGCAAGCGTCGAGAAGATCACAGTTACGGTGCACGGCAAGACAGCGGGCGCCGCTTTCGATTAGGATACAGCCCTATTCCCATCACTTTGCTACGGATGACCCCATGGAACTGATCGCACGTGAGATGGCGCCCCACAAACGGGTAGCCCTGGTGGCTCACGACAACATGAAGGCCCCCTTGCTGAACTGGGTGCTGAGACGCAAGGAGGAGCTCAAGCTCCACCATCTCTATGCGACCGGCACCACCGGCACCCTGCTCGGCAAGCAGGCACAACTGCCCATCACCTGCCTCTTCTCCGGCCCCATGGGCGGCGATCAGCAGCTCGGCGCCCTGATCGCCGAAGGCAAGATCGACGTGATGATCTTCTTCTGGGATCCCCTCAACGCCGCGGCTCACGATCCGGATGTGAAGGCCCTGCTGCGCCTCGCGGCGGTGTGGAACATTCCGGTCGCCACCAACGAAGCGACCGCGGACTTCATCATGGACAGCCCGCACATGCAGCGCGCCTTCAGCGTGCAGGTGCCGGACTACGCTGGCTACCTCAAGGCAAGAACCGAGTAAGCGCCCCAGACAGCAAAAAGCCGGACAGTGTCCGGCTTTTTTATTCAAGATGCGTGAAACTCAGCGCTGGAAGCTCTTCTGGGCGAACTTGGGTCTGGCATTCATGATCTGCTCCACCTGCTCATCGCTCATCTTGCCGCGAGACAACCCCAGTACCTTGTAGGTGAGCAGCGGCCGTGCCGGCAGCGCGATCATCAGGGCGCGGATCTGGTTCTCGTCATCCTTCTCCCGCACCGGCTTGCCATAGGCATAGGTCAGCACCCCGGCATCCATCAGATTTTTGACGGCGGGCTCGGTGATCGGCAGGTTTATGACGCTCTTGCGCTGCAATACGAACTCGCGCAGTACCGCCTTCTCGTTGAAGTCGAGGAAGCCGATCATCTGGGCCAGTTGATCCTGCTGGCGGCGGGACTGCCACTCGTCACAGGCCCACTCCCAGAAGATCAGGAAACCCTGGCTGCAGAAATAGGAGATGGCGATCAGCATGCCGACTCCGAGCCAGGCCGCATGGGCCGTGGCCCACTGGCTGACGGCTCCTTTCATCAATCCCGCCGGGAACAGCAGGATGATGCTGCAGCAGAGCAGCAGCCAGACCATGAGCCAGTTGAGGCGGTTCAGCTGATAGAAATGTTGGATCCACCGTTTCATCGTTCATCCTTCCCAGAGCATTGTGGACAGTGGTCTACCCATAGCAATGACTGTGCCAAGGCTTGGAAATGAAAACGGGAGGCCTGAGCCTCCCGTTGAATCCATCTGAAAAAATGCGCTTAGAACTCCTGGAACCAGCGCTGGATCTGCTTGGGATCCTTGCTCTGGGTCAGGGAGAGCATCAGCAGGATGCGCGCCTTCTGCGGATTCAGGGTGCCGGCGGCCACGAAGCCGTACTTGGCATCGTCGATCTCCGCATCCAGAGTGGTGGCGCCGGTCGGCACGCGGGCGGAGCGCACCACCCGGATGCCGTCCTCGCTCGCCTTGGCCAGGGTATCGAACAGGGTGTGATAGAGGTTGCCGTTGCCCACCCCGGCGCTGACGATGCCGTCAAACTTGGCGTCCACCATGGCTTTAGCGGGCAGGTCGGTGGCATTGGCATAGTTGTAGACGATGCCGACCTGGGGCAGCTTGTCCAGCTTGCTCACGTCGAACGGGGTCTTGCTGGTGTGCAGGCGGGCCGGGCTGCGTTGATAGTCGATCTTGCCGTTGTGGATGTAGCCGAGCGGGCCGAAGTTCGGGGCGGCAAAGGTCTGCACCCCAGTGGTATTGGTCTTGGTGACGTCACGGGCATCCAGCACGGTATCGTTCATGGCGACCATGACGCCACGCCCCCTGGAGCTTGGGTCCGAGGCGGTGACCACGGCGTTGTAGAGGTTCAGCGGACCGTCGGCACTCATGGCGGTGGAGGGACGCATGGCGCCGACCAGCACCACCGGCTTGTCGCTCTTGACGGTGAGATTCAGGAAGTAGGCGGTCTCTTCCATGGTATCGGTGCCGTGGGTGATGACGATGCCATCCACATCATCCTTGGCCAGCAGCTCGTTCACCCGCTTGGCCAGCTTGAGCCACACCTCGTCGTTCATGTCCTGGGAACCGATCTTCACCACCTGCTCCCCCTGCACCTCGGCCACGTTCTTCATCTCGGGCACGGCGGCGATCAGGGTCTCGATGGCCACCTTGCCGGCCTCGTAGTTGGACTGGGTGGCAGACTGGCCCGCCCCGGCGATGGTGCCACCGGTCGCCAGTATGTGCACGCTGGGCAGGGCCATGGCCAGGGGGGAAAGGGTCAGGCCGAGTACGGCGGCGAGCAGGGTCTTGCGGATAGGGAGGGTCATGCTGCAATCCTTCTGATGGGTTGATTGCAGCATTTTTATGCTTTTTAAAACGGATTTAAGTGATCATTCTCACCAATAAAAACAAGTAAACAGAATATTGGTCTGTTTTATACCTATATAGCGTTAGTTCACTCTACCGAGAAACCCTTGGCCTCGATCAGCGCGATGATCTCGGCCTTGCTGAGGGTGCTCTCCACCACGGCCTTGCTGCTGTCGAAGTCGACCTTGGCCTGCGTTACCGCGCTCTGGGCCAGCAGGGCTTTTTGCAGGCTGGCGGCGCAACCGCCACAGGACATGCCGGATACGGTGAGTTCAATAGCCATATTCTCTCTCCTCTCGTGAATGTGATCCCAGCCTAAAGCTGCCGCCAGCGGCAAGGTCAAGCGTCAGCGCGCGACTACGGATTCACGCACCAGCAGGCGGCCGTGGAACTTCAACTGCTCGTCTGCGGGGAGCAGGCGCTGGGCCAGCTGGGCCTGCAGCAGACGTACGCACTCCTGCGCCAGACGTTCGCTCGGGTACTCGATACAGGTGAGCGGCGGGGTCAGCTGATCCGCCAATGGGGATCCCTCCAGGCTCATCACGGAAACGTCCTGCGGAATGCTGAGGTTGAACTCTCGCAGCAGGCGCATGGCATCGGCGGCCAGGGTATCGCGCTGCACGATGAGTGCGGTGAAGGGCAGATAGCGGTTGAGCAGACCGAGCAGGGCTTGCTGGTTGCCGGTGCCGTCGATCACCAACTGGCTGTTGTAGGGCAGAGACTGCTGTTGCAGCGCCTGCTGATAGCCCTGGATGGCATGCTTTCCGGCGGGTGAGTGTTTGTCATCGAGCATCAGCACCAGCTGACGATGCCCCTTGCCGAGCAGGAAACGGCAGGCGCTCTCGGTGGCGAAAGTCAGGTCATAGCAGAGATTGAGGTTGTCCGAATCGGTGACACCATCGAGCTGGATCAGTCGCTCATCCGCTTGCAGCGCCTCTTTGGCACCGATCACCAGCACGCCGTCACAGCGGCCTCCCAGCAGCTCGTCGACCGCTTGCTGCTGTTGGGACAGCCCTTCGGCGAAACGCACCAGCATGCTCTTGCCGGCCTCAGTGAGAAATCCGTCGATCAGGGGCAACATGCTGGCCAGATGGCCGCCCAACTGGGGCGAGAGGATGACGCCGATGCAGTCGGTCGCCTGGGTGGCGAGGGAGCGAGCGGTCGCATTGGGGCGAAAGTTCAGTTGCTCCGCCGCCTGCAACACGGCCAGCCGGCTCTCTTCACGCACCCCGCGCGAACCGCTCAGGACACGGGAAACGGTGGCTTTTGATACATTCGCGAGGCGCGAGACATCGGTAATATTGGCCATGGCTTCATCAACGGTAACCGGTTAACAGGTTTCCATCCTAGCACAAACCGACGCCAGCCGGTAAGGGTTGCCTCGTTGCACCAACGGAAAAGGGGAGCCAGGGCTCCCCTCTGTCACGCAGGCTTGTTATCAGAAGTAGTATTTGAAACGCACCCGGCCACCGTAGCGATCCATGTTGTCCACCTCGCCGCTGTCGACGTTCAGCTGCGACCAGTAGGCCCCCAGATAGATGTCGAAGTTGCTGAGATCCAGCACGCTGGGGATCTTGTAGGAGGCATAGACGGTGTTGATGGTGTGCTTGCCGATCATCTTGCTGAAGTCGGCACTGGTGTTGTTCAGGTTGGCGTTCGTGATGTCGTTGATGGCATAGATGTAGCCCAGACCCGCGTTGTACCAGACGAGGTTGGCACCCAAAGTGGTATCGGTTTCATCTTCGGCGTCCATACGGGCCGCACTGGCGTTGATGACCAGGGCATCCTGGGTCCAGCTGGTGGTGATGCCGTAGCCCAGACGATCGGAGACGGAAACGTCGTCACTGGTGACGATGGCGTCATTGATCACGTTGCCTTCGGCCCCCAGTGCCACCTTCAAATTCTGCCCCTTCCAGGCGATGACGGGGCGCACCATGATGGAATCCTTGGCCTTGGTCAGCTCGTAGCCATGGTACTGCTGACCGGCGAACAGGTTGGTCCTGTCCCCGATCAGGGTAGAGAGTTCCAGATACCAGTTGCCCGTCTCCTTGTTGAGCAGCAGTTGCCCCCCCTTGCTGGCCCGGCCGCGCCCTTCCTTGAGCATATAGACGTAGCCATTGCCGTCGACGTAGAGATCGTTGGCGCTGTCGCCGGAGTGTTCGACAAAGATGTCCTGTCCCAGCGGGAACATGTCATAGGCCTCGAAGCGGCCGACCTTCATGCCCCAGTTGTTGCGCTGACCGAAGCCGAGATACGCATCGTCGGCGCCGGCACCACCATTGGTGCCTATGGTCGGCTGGATCTGGATCTGGCCATAACGCCCATCTTCCAGCTCCCGCACACCGAGGAAATTCAGCAACAGACGGCCGTCCTCATCCCAGCGATCATCCCGGGTCTCGCTGGTCTGGCCCAGCACGTTGTTGCGGTTGGTGTTGGAGGCGTTGAGGTTGATCTCGGCATCCCCTCCCAGGCTCAGGCGCCCGAAGTCCGTGTTGGTTTCCACCACGGCACTGGCCATGAAGGGAGTGCCCAGGGCCAGGATGGCCAGCAGTTGGACGGACAGGTTTGTCAGTTTCATTATTATCATTCCTTGAGTTTTATGAATTTGATTTATAAGTGTTTCTTTATTTGTCTCTCCGCAGAGAGGGCAAATTCGGGCATGCCTTTCCCCCATCGCGAGGCAATGTGAGGCAAGGAACATGGGTAGTACGGGTGAGCGCCTTGGCCCGGCCCCGCGTCTTAATTCATGGCGAACATGGGCGTCTTCCCCCGCCAGGGATCAGATGGACCAGGTCGCGACCTCTTCGCTGCAACTGGGCAACCAGGCGGCGCCGCGCACACCGCTGCTGTCCCCATAACGGGCGGGCAGCAATCGGGTGATGCAGCTGTCCGAGAACAGATAAGGCGCCAGGGCCGCGGGCAGATCCCGATAGAGGGCATCCAGGTTGGAGAGGCCGCCGCCAAACACGATGACGTCCGGATCCAGCACGTTGATCAGGCTGGCCACGCTGCGGCCGAGGGCACCGATGAAGTGCCGGTAGTGGGCCTGGGCCTCCGGATTGTCCAGAGCCGCTGCCGCCATGATCTCCGGGGTGCTCATGCTCACCCCATGGGCCTGGTTGAAGCGGGCGCTGAAACCGGTACCAGAGATGAACCGCTCGATGCAGTTGTCGCGGCCGCAATAACAGGGCTGGGTGGGGCCATCCAGAGCCGGGTCGTAACCGGGCAAGGGATTGTGACCCCACTCCCCCGTGATGGCATTGGGGCCGACGATGAGCTGACGGTTGACCACCAGACCGCCGCCGCAACCGGTGCCGAGTATGATGCCAAACACCAGCCGCCCCGCCTCCCCGGCTCCGTCGACCGCCTCCGACAGGGTGAAGCAATCGGCGTCATTGGCGATGGCAACCGGCTGACCCAGCGCCTGGGTCAGATCGCCCTTGAGATCCTGACCATTCAGGAACAGGCAGTTGGCATTCTTGATACGACCCGTGTGGGGATCCATGGCCCCAGGCAACCCGATGCCGATGCTGAAGGGGCGATCCAGCTCCTGGCGTATGCCTTCCACCCACTGCGTGATGGTGACGAGGAATTCACCATAGCCACTGGTCGGGGTGGCGATGCGCTTGCGCAGCAGGCTCACCCCCTGACCATCGAGCAGTTGTGCCTCTATCTTGGTGCCCCCGATGTCGAGTCCGAGTCGCAACATGATGATCTCCCTCAGGCGGCCAGCTTGCGGTGCAGCTCGATGAGCTCGGTGACCAGCTCCCGGGCCAGCATGGCGGTCATCAGGTGATCCTGGGCGTGTACCAGGATCAACTTGACCGGGATCTTGCCCTCCCCCTCGTCCGCCTCGATCAGCCGGGTCTGCACCGCATGGGCTGCGTTGGCGGCCTCGGCGGCCTGACGCAGCAGATCGTCGGCCTCGGTAAACTGGCCGGCCCTGGCCTGGCGCAATGCCTCGAAACAGAGGCTGCGGCTCATGCCGGCGTTGATGATGAGACCCATGACTGTCTCTTCCAGATCGAACATATGTACTCCTTGATGAGGGCCGACGCGGGCCGACCCCGTGGCAGACAATCAGTTGAAGCCGTTTTCGCGCGCGGCGGTAGCGAACCACTCCCCGCTCTTCTTGATGCGGCGAGTCTGGCTACCCAGCTCCAGTTCGATGAAGCCGTAGCGGTTCTTGTAGGCATTGCTCCAGGACCAGTTGTCGATGAAGGTCCAGAGGTGATAGCCCAGGCACTGGCAGCCTTCCTCCAGCCCCTTGTGCAGCCAGATGAGGTGATCCCGAATGAAGCCGATACGGTAGTCATCCTGGATCTGGCCATCCTCTCCCTTGAACTTGGCCTCCCCCTCGACTCCCATGCCGTTCTCCGAGATGTAGCTCGGGATGTTGCCGTAGTGATCGCGCAGGTTGGTGAGGATGTCGTAAATGCCTTTTTCGTAGATCTCCCAGCCCCGATGCGGGTTCATCTTGCGACCCGGCATCTCGTAATGGTCGAAGAACCACTCCGGCATGAAGGGGCTGGCAGGATTGACCGCGTTGCTGCGTGCCTTGACCCGGCGCGGCTGGTAATAGTTGACCCCGAGCAAGTCGATCTTGCCGGCCGCCAGCAGGGCCTTGTCCCCCGGCCCGCAGGCGGGCAGCTGGTCATGTTCCGCGAGCAGGGCCACCAGCTCAGCCGGGTATTCCCCCTTGACCGCCGGATCCAGGAAGCTGCGGTTGAACAGCAGATCCGCGATGTTGGCCGCCTTCAGGTCCGCCGGGTGCTGCGAACGTGGATAGGAGGGGGTGAGGTTCAGGATGATGCCTATCTGGCCATCCTGACCGAGGATGCGGTAACGCTGCACCGCCGCGGCATGGGCCAGCATGGTGTGGTAGGCCACGGTGGCGGCGCGGCGAAAATCCACCACGTTCGGGTAGTGGAAGTCGTAGAGATACCCCCCCTCCACCGGCACGATCGGTTCGTTGAAGGTGAACCAGTGTTTGACCTTGTGACCGAACAGCCGGAAGCAGGTGTCGGCGAACTCGGCGTAGGCGGCGACCACCTCCCGGCTCTCCCAGCCCCCCAGCTCCTGCATGCTCATGGGCATGTCGAAGTGGAACAGGCAGATGAAGGGCTCTATCCCTTGCGCCGCCAGTTCATCGAGCATGGCGTCGTAGAAGGCGACGGCCTGCGGATTCGGTTCGCCACGCCCGGCGGGGATCAGCCGCGACCAGGCGATGGAGGTGCGAAAGCTGTTGTGACCAAGCTGCTTCAACAGGCCAATGTCATCGCGAAAATGCTCATAGAAACCGGATGTCTGCGCCGGCCCAATCTGCTGATGGAAACGGTTGGGGGATTGCTCGAACCAGTGATCCCAGATGGTGGGTGCCTTGCCATCTTGCTGGCTGGCGCCTTCCGCCTGGGCGGCGGAGGAGGCACTGCCCCACCAGAACTGTTCAGGAAAACGGTATTGCATCTCGTGTTACTCCAGGCTTTGAAAAAAGAGGCCGCCAGGCGGCCCCAGCAGGCAATCAACGGCTGGCAACGGCCGCCAGTGTCGGTTCTTTCGTGTCAGTCTGTTCTTCCTGCTTGAGCAGGGTGCGCTCATAGGCTTTCAGGAAGGGGTAATACATGGCCGCGGCGGAGCACATGCACAACAGGCTCAGGATCATGGGGCTGATGGCCCAGTTGGCGGCCCAGGAGGCACCGATGGGGCCCGGTGTGGTCCAGGGAGTGAGCGACACCACCCGCTCGACCAGGCCGAAGTCCAGGGCAAACCAGGCCAGGGTGGCGTTGATCATCGGCACCAGGATGAAGGGCAGGAAGAAGACCGGGTTCATGACGATGGGGGCGCCGAACAGTATGGGTTCGTTGATGTTGAACAGACCCGGTACCACGCCCATCTTGCCGATGGATCTCAGGTGCGCCGCCTTGCTGCGCAGCAGCAGGAAGGCCAGTGGCAGAGTGGAACCAACACCGCCGATCAGCAGATAGTGATCCCAGAAGCCCTGCAGGAAGATGTGGGGCAGCGCCTCACCCGCCGCCATGGCGGCCTGGTTGTTGGCGAGGTTCGCCATCCAGAACGGGTTCATGATGCCGGTGACGATCAGGGCGCCGTGGATCCCGGCGAACCAGAGGATCTGGCACACCAGCACGGCCAGCAGCATGGCGGGCAATGAATCCGATGCCGCCACCAGCGGCTTGACCAGGGACATGATGGCTTCCGGCAAGATCATGCCGGTAGCCCCTTCCAATATCAGGTTGAGGGGATGCAGGGTCAGGATGATCACCAGCACCGGGATCAGCACCTCGAAGGAGCGAGCCACACCGGTCGGCACCTGGGGTGGCAGCTTGATGGTGATGTTGTTGCGCTTGAGGAAGGCGTAGACCTCGGCCGCATAGATGGCGGTGATCAGGGCCGTGAAGATCCCCTGGCCGGAGAAGTACTGCATGGAGATGGCGCCATCCTTGACCGGCGCGGCCACCAGCATGAAGGACATCAGGCAGAGCAGACCCGTGGTGACCGGATCCAGTCCGTTCTGACGGGCCAGGCTGGCCCCTATCCCCACCGAGATGAACAGGGTCATCAGTCCCATGCTCAGCTGGAACGGCAGCAACAACTGGGGTTGATAGGTGGCCGAGAAATCGAGCCAGGCGCGGGCGAAGCCCCACTGGGTCTGGGGCGAGAAGGGGGGGAAGATGAACACCAGCATGAAGCTGCCGACGATCATGAAGGGCAAGGCGGCGATGAAGCCATCACGGATGGCCTGCACATATTTCTGCTGACCAATCCGCCCGGCCAGGGGGCTGACCCGGTTTTCGATGGTACTGACAAAGCGTTCGTAAAGGGTGTTCATGAAGGTTTCCTTGTGACTGTCACTGGTTTGGGTCTGCTCATCAGCCGATCAGGGCGAGGGCGTGGTCGAGGACCTTGTCACCCCGCTGCATGCCGTAATCCATCATGTTGATGGTCTCGACCGGTACGCCGTGAGCGGCAGCCCGCTGCTGCAACTCGGCCAGCATGTATTTGACCTGGGGCCCCAGCAGCACCACCTGGTAATGGGGCATCTGCAGATCGAACTCCGCCGCTCCGAAGGCCTGTATCTCGGCGCTCAATCCCCGCTTGTCCGCTTCCTCTTTCATCTTCTTGACCAGCAGGCTGGTAGACATGCCCGAGGAGCAGCACAACATGATTTTTTTCATTTCCCGATTCTCCAGACGTTCATAACGGACGACGCATTCTTGATCGAACGGATTTAACTTGGAAACCGGTTTCCATTTCAAATCCATTGATGTGTGAGCGGGATCGGCAATTTCCGGTAAAAAGCGGTGGGAAGTGTGAGCGACCTAATGAAATGGCAAAATGGTTGCGGATATTACGGAAACAAAAACCCAAAGCCGTCAATATGGAGCCCAAGCCCCATGACAAAAAGGGGCAATGGACACACAAGGGACGGAACAAAACCTGATGAACCTGCAATGGATGGCAATGCTGGTCGGCATGATCGAGCAACGCATGGTACCGTTTGCCAATTGGCTGACACGCAGTCGCCATGTGCTCTCGCTACGAGATGGTTTCCAACTGGCGATGCCCTTCGTCATCGTCGGCAGCCTGCTGGTGCCGATCCTGTTTCCGCCCGTCTCCCCCGATACCCCGCACGCACTCGGGCAGTGGCTGCACTGGCTGTCGCGAGCGCTGCATCCCTTCCTGTTTCCGGTCTATTCCCACACCCTGGGGCTGGTGGCGCTGATCATCGCCTTCGGCTCGGCCTCCAGCCTCGCCAAGGCCTATGAGATGCCGGAGCGGCTGTGTGGTCTGGGGGGCTGCATGGCGTTTCTGATGCTGATCGACTTTCGTTCGCTGCAACCCGGGGTGTTTGGCTATCTGGGGGGAGCCGGGATCTTCACGGCCTTGCTGATGGCCTTCTACTCGGTGGAGGTGACGCGCTTCTTCTATCGCCGTGGCTGGTATATCCATATGCCGGAGGAGGTGCCGGTGATGACCCGCCGCGGCTTCCAGCTAATCGTGCCACTGCTGTTCATCATGCTCTCGCTGAGCCTGCTGCGGCTCTGGTTGCAGCAACAGTTCGGTATCAGCCTGCCAGACTTCATGGCCTCCCTATTCCGACCCCTGATCGTGGGGGCCGACACCCTGCCGGCCCTGCTGATCACCCTGCTCATCGCACACCTGCTCTGGTTCATGGGGATCCACGGTGCCCTGATCGTCACCGGTTTGCTGTCACCGTTCTGGATGGCCGGGGTGAGCGCCAACCAGGCGGCACTGATGGCGGGCGAGCCCCTGCCCCACATCTTCCTGCAGGGTTTCTGGGACTATTACCTGTTGATCGGTGGCATAGGCACCACGCTGCCGTTGGTGTTCATGGCCATGCGCAGCCGCTGCCACTACATCCAGTCGGTGGGCAAGCTGGGCTTCATTCCCTCCATGTTCAACATCAACGAGCCCCTGCTGTTTGGCTTCCCCATCATAATGAACCCCTTGTTTTTCCTGCCCTTCATCAGCGTCCCCCTGATCAACGCCGTGATCGCCTGGCAGCTGACCCAGTGGGGTTTCCTCGACAGGTTCATCGCCCTGCTGCCCTGGTCCATGCCCTCTCCCCTCGGCGCCGCCTGGGCGGCCAACGGCAGCTGGAACAACGGCCTGATGAGCCTGGTCTGCATCCTCAACAGTTATGTGCTCTACCGCCCCTTCTTCCTGGCCCACGAGAAGATGGTGCTGGAGCAGGAGCGCGAGCGGCTGGGATAAGAGGGTTGCCCGGTATATCAACGCAATCTCTGGCAAGGGCCGCCAAAGAGATCGGGGAATCAGAGCGAGCAATATGGGCGACCAGCTCGCCCCTTATCCCATCAATCCCAGGTAGTTCATCAGTGCCGCCCCCAGGCTGGTGCTGACCAGGGAGCCCAGGGTGGTGGTGGCAATGATGTTGGCGGCGAGTACGCTGTCGCCTCCCATGGCGCGGGTCATCACATAGCTGGCGGCCGCCGTCGGGGTGGAGCTGATGAGGAACAGGATGCCGAGGGCCTGGGGGCTGAAGCCGAGCGCCCAGGCCCCCAGCACCAGCAGCACGGGGATGCAGAACAGCCGGTTGGCGGTGGCCCAGCCGGTCAGGCCGGCCCCGCCACGCAGGGCTTTGAGATTGAGGCTGGCGCCAGTGCAGAGCAGGGCCAGCGGCAAGGTCATGTTGGCAAAATAGTTGCCGGTGCTGATCACCAGCTGGGGCAACTCGATGCCGAGCAGGCCGAAGGGCAGCGCCGAAACGATGGCGATGATCAGCGGGTTTTTGACTATCCCCTTGAGGATGGGCTTGATCCCCCGCCCGCCCCCCAGGCTGCGGGTGAGGGTGATGACGGCCAAAATGTTGTAGAGCACGGTCACCGCCCCCACCAGCAGGGCCGCGGCCCCTATCCCCTCCGGGCCGTAGGCGTTTTGCACATAGGCCAGCCCCATGATCCCCATGTTGCCGCGAAAACTGCCCTGCACGAAGATGCCTCTGAGCTTCTGCTCGCTGATGAAGCGGGACGCCAGCAGTTCGAGGATCAGGAAACCGGCGAGGGTTCCCAGCAGACCGTAAAGGATGAGCCAGGGGCTCGGCATGGTGGAGAAATCCGTGCGCACCATGCTGAGAAACAGCAGAGCAGGCAAGGTGACCTGAAACACCAGACGGGAGGCGGACTCGACGAAGCTGTCTGGCAGTAGTCCCAGGCGCTTGAGCCAGATGCCGAGTACCAGCACCATACAGATGGGGCCCGTGATGGAGAGGGAGAAGTGCAGACTTGCCAACAGATCCATGATGCGCGTCCTGTGCGTAGCGAGCGGCAGGCCGTCGCCGAAATGGAGAGGGGAGCGGCCATTCTAACGCCATGGGCTTGTATTCACAGGGGTTTGTCACAACAATACGGACAATTCCCTCCCGAGCACCCGATATGGAAAAGAAACTGACCATCCTCGACATCGCCCGCCTGTCGGGTGTCGGCAAGTCGACCGTCTCCCGAGTGCTCAATCAGGATCCCAAGGTGAAACCCCAGACCCGGGAGAAGGTGGAGCAGATCATCGCCCAGCACGGCTTCGTGCCGAGCAAATCGGCGCGCGCCATGCGCAGCCAGAGCCAGCAGGTGGTGGGCATCATTGTCTCCCGTCTCGATTCGAGCTCCGAGAATCAGGCGGTGCGCGGCATGCTGGAGACCCTCTACGCCCGTGGCTACGACGCCGTGTTGATGGAGAGCAAGTTCTCCCCTGACAAGGTGAGCGAACACCTGGCGGTGCTGGCGCGGCGCGGGGTGGACGGCATCATCCTGTTTGCCTTCAACGATCTCGACTACGACGCCATGACCCCGTACCGGGAGAAGCTGGTGCTGGTAGCGAGGGAATTTACAGGATTTTCCTCTGTCTGCTTCGACGATGCCGGCGCGGTGCGTACCATGCTGGCCCAGCTGACCCGGCGTGGCGCCCGCGACATCGCCTATCTCGGGGTGGACGTGTCGGATCTCACCACCGGCCAGCGCCGACTCGACGCCTATCTCGCCCACTGCCAGGAGCAGGGGTTGATGCCCCGCCATGCCCTCGGGGATCTCAGCCTGCAGAGCGGCTATCGGCTGGCGGCCGAGCTGCTCACTCCCAGCACCCAGGCCCTGGTCTGCGCCAGCGACACCCTCGCCATGGGGGCGGCCAAATACCTGCAGGAGCAGGGTCGGGGCGAGGTGCTGGTCACCGGCCTTGGCAACAACCCCCTGCTTGGTTTTCTGTTCCCCAACGCCCTCAGCCTGGATCTCGGCTACAAGGGAGCCGGCGAGCAGGCGGCCCGTCAACTGCTCGGCCAGATAGAGCAGGACCTGCCCCCCCAGGCCAGCATCGCCCCCAGCCGGTTGCCGTGACCCCCATCACGACCCATTGAGTGAAAATCACCCGTTTTGTGAGATCACCCACGAAATGGGAACGTTCCCATTTCTGCGAAAAGAAATTGGTAGCATGCTAAATAGGAACTATACCAAGAACGCTCGGGCCGGCAGATTGGCCCTACAGGGTGATGCATACCAAACTCAATGGAGTCACAGAGGGAAGACTCATGTCCAAGATCAACGCACAACATCTGGCCCAGCTCATCGACAAGATCGGCGGCAAGGAGAACATCGCCACCGTCAGCCATTGCCTGACCCGGCTGCGCTTCGTGCTCAATGACCCGGCCAAGGCCGATTCCAAGGCCATCGAGACCATACCGGCAGTGAAGGGCAGCTTCACCCAGGGTGGCCAGTTCCAGGTGGTCATCGGCAACGAGGTGGAGCAGTGGTACAAGGCGCTCACCGAGGAGATCGGCGTGAGCGGCGGCAGCAAAGACGCCGCCAAGCTGGCGGCACGCCAGAACATGAATCCGCTGGAGCGCGGCATCTCCCATCTGGCGGAGATCTTCGTCCCCCTCTTGCCCGCCATCATCACCGGCGGTCTGATCCTGGGCTTTCGCAACGTCATCGGCGACATCAAGATGTTCGATGACGGCACCCACACCCTCACCGAGATCAGCCAGTTCTGGGCCCAGGTCCACGCCTTCCTCTGGCTGCTGGGCGAGGCCATCTTCCACTTCCTGCCGGTCGGCGTCTGCTGGTCTGCAGTCAAGAAGATGGGCGGCTCCGAGATCCTCGGGATCGTGCTGGGGATCACCCTCGTCTCACCCCAACTGATGAACGCCTACGGCATCGGCCAGCAGACCCCGGAAGTGTGGGACTTCGGCCTCTTCGTCATCCAGAAGGTCGGCTACCAGGCCCAGGTCATCCCGGCCCTGCTGGCAGGGGTCTTCCTCGCCTGGGTTGAGACCAGCCTCAAGCGCATCATCCCGGCCTATCTCTATCTGGTCATCGTGCCCTTCATCTCCCTGCTGCTGGCGGTGATCGTCGCACATGCCCTGATCGGCCCCTTCGGTCGCTGGATTGGTGAAGGCGTCGGCTTCGCCGCCAAGGCCGCCATGACGGGCTCCTTCGCCCCCATCGGCGCGGCCCTGTTCGGCTTCCTCTATGCGCCCCTGGTCATCACAGGTATCCACCACACCACCAACGCGGTGGATCTGCAGCTGATGCAGAGCATGGGCGGTACCCCGATCTGGCCGCTGATCGCCCTCTCCAACATCGCCCAGGCTTCTGCGGTCGTCGGTATCATCCTGATCAGCCGCAAGGAGAACGAGCGCGAGATCTCGGTGCCTGCCGCCATCTCCGCCTACCTCGGGGTGACGGAACCAGCCATGTACGGCATCAACCTGAAATACAAGTTCCCCATGCTGTGCGCCATGGTGGGATCGAGCGCGGCCGCTCTCATCTGCGGCTTCGCCGGGGTGATGGCCAACGGCATCGGGGTCGGTGGCCTGCCGGGCATCCTCTCCATCCAGCCGCAATACTGGGGCATCTACGCCATCGCCATGCTGGTGGCCATCGTGGTCCCCGCCGTGCTGACCCTGCTGGTCTACAAGCGCCAACAGGCTGCTGGCAAGCTGGAACTGGCCGCAGCCTGATCCCAAATAGCAAAATACGAGGCGCAGCCCGGTGCAGCGCCTCGTCATACCAAGCAACACGAGAACCTGACCATGAGCCAGACACCCTGGTGGCAGAGCGCCACGATTTACCAGATCTACCCCAAGAGTTTTCAGGACAGCTGTGCCCGTGGCACCGGTGACCTCAAGGGGATCATGGCCCGCCTCGATTACCTCAAGACCCTCGGCGTCGACGCTCTCTGGCTAACCCCTGTCTACGTCTCCCCCCAGGTAGACAACGGCTACGACATCGCCGACTACCTCAATATCGATCCCGCCTACGGCACCATGGCGGACTTCGAAGCCCTGCTGGCGGCGGCCCACGAGCGCGACATCCGCATCGTCATGGACATCGTCGTCAACCACACCTCCACCGAGCACGCCTGGTTCAAGTCGGCACTGGGAAACAAGCAGAGCCCCTATCGCGACTACTACATCTGGAAAGATCCGGTGGGCGGCGGCGTACCGAACAACTGGATTTCCAAATTTGGCGGCAGCGCCTGGGAGCTTGATAGCGCCACCGGCCAGTACTACCTGCACCTGTTTGCCCGCGAGCAGGCGGACCTCAACTGGGAAAACCCGGCGGTGCGGGCTGAAGTGAAGAAGATCATCCACTTCTGGGCCGACAAAGGCATAGACGGCTTTCGCCTTGACGTCATCAACCTCATCTCCAAGGATCTGCGCTTCCCGAACGATGAACACGGCGATGGCCGCCGCTTCTACACCGACGGGCCGCGCATCCACGAATTCCTGCAGGATGTGAGCCGCGACGTGTTCGCCCCCGTGGGCGCCATGACGGTGGGGGAGATGTCCTCCACCTCCCTGGAGCACTGCCAGCGCTACGGCGCGCTGGATGGCTCCGAGCTCTCCATGGTGTTCAACTTCCACCACCTGAAAGTCGATTACCCGAACGGGGACAAGTGGACCAAGGCACCGTTCGATTTCCTCGAGCTCAAGCGCATCTTCAACCACTGGCAAAGCGGCATGCACGGCAAGGCCTGGTCGGCGCTGTTCTGGTGCAACCACGATCAGCCGCGCATCGTCTCCCGCTTCGGCGACGAAGGGGAGCATCGCGTGGTGGCCGCCAAGATGCTGGCCACCACCCTGCACGGCCTGCAAGGCACCCCCTACATCTATCAGGGGGAGGAGATCGGCATGACCAATCCGGGTTATGGCAGCATCGACGACTACCAGGATGTGGAGAGCCGCAACATCTTCGCCATCAAGCAGGCCGAGGGCATGAGCGAAGCCGAGATCCTCGCCATCCTGGGGGCCAAGTCGCGGGATAACGCCCGCACGCCCATGCAGTGGAGCGATGCCCCCAACGCCGGTTTCACCCAGGGCACGCCCTGGCTCAAGCCCGCCGCCAACTACCCGGCAATCAACGCAGAGGCCGCCCTGGCGGACGCCGATTCGGTGTTCTGGCACTACCGGGATCTCATCGCCCTGCGCAAGGCCCACCCCATCTTCACCCTGGGAGATTATCAGGAGCTGCTGCCGGGCCACCCGCGCCTCTGGGCCTACGCCCGTCACTGGCAAGGCAAGGCACTGCTGGTCGTGAGCAACTTCTATGGCGAAGCGGTCGACTTTGCCCTCCCCGGCGGCCTGCCGACCGGCAATGGGCAACGGCTCCTTGGCAACTACCCGGACAGCCCGGCACAGCCGCAATCCTGCACGCTGCGCCCCTATGAGTCAGTTATCTGGCTGATGGAATGATTGATGGAACATATGAATTCAAAAATCGCATTTGAGCCAAATAAAACACCACAAAAACGGAATCCAGAATGGCTGAAGATGGTGGCCGGCGAGGACTATGACGCTGCCGACCCCGATCTCAAGGCGGCGCGAGAGCGCTGCCGCAGCCTCTACCACAGGTTCAACACCCTCTGGCAGGAGAAGCCCGAGCAGGATGCCCTGCTCTGGGCCCTGCTCGGTGGTCGTGGCAAGGCGTGTGCCATCAACCCGCCCTTCTTCTGCGACTATGGCGCCAACATCTTCGTCGGCGAAAACTTCTACGCCAACGTCAATTGCACCATCCTGGATGTGTGCGAGGTGCATATCGGCGACAACGTGCTGCTGGCGCCCGGGGTGCAGATCTACACCGCCGCCCACCCCATTGCCGTCGTTCCCCGGGTGGCCGGGGTCGAGTTCGGCAAACCGGTGCGCATCGGCAACAACGTCTGGATAGGTGGCAGCACCGTCATCTGCCCCGGCGTCACCATAGGGGACAACAGCGTGATTGGCGCGGGTTCCGTGGTGACCAAGGACATTCCGGCGGGCGTGGTCGCGGTGGGCAACCCTTGCAAGGTGCTGCGTCCCATGACGGCGGAGGAGCTGGCGGGCGGGCAGCCCGGCTGAAAAAGAAGGGGCAGCTAGTACCTGCCCCTTCTTGTTTGCCTGCCGACCCCTTCGCGCGCCTTTGATTCCCTCAAGGCAACAACCCCCCCCCTTTCTCAGCCGGGCAGCAAGGCGCCGCAACGCTTGTGCTGCCCCATGACGACCAGGGTCTTGAAGCTGCGCACCTGCTCTCTGGCATGGAGCACCCGCCGGGTGAACTGCTCGTAACTCTGCATGTCCCGCGCGGCGACCTGCAGCACGAAGTCCTGTTCACCCGTCACGTACCAGAGATCCATCACCTCGGGTTCCCGCTGCAGGCTGGCGATCATCTCATCGACGATGCGGCCGTGATCCCGCTCCAGGGTCACCAGCACCAGCATGGTGATAGGCCAGCCCATGGTGGCCGGGGCCACCAGTGCCACCTCCCGTTCGATGAGGCCAGTCTCCCGCAGCTCCCGGACACGGCGGTAACAGGCAGGGGCGGAAAGACCGACCCTGTGGGCCAGCTCGGGAATGGGCAGACGGGCATCCTGCTGCAGCTCGGACAGGATGAGCAGATCAAATTTGTCGGTCACGGGGCTCAAGAGATAAAAATTATCATGTAAGGCCAGTATTAGACCGAAATTACGGCAGCCTCCAGATATATTTTCTTGCTTATACCCTACTCAGGTTTGAACAAGATGCAGCCAAACAGCCCCGCCCTCTCCTCCCTGCTGGCCGTCCTGCTCGCCATGCTGTCAATCACCCTGGGCGCCTCCCTGGCCAAGTCGCTGTTTCCCCTGCTGGGGGCCGCCGGCACCACATTATTCCGGCTGGGGTGTGCCGCCCTCCTTCTGTCTCTGGTGTTTCGTATCTGGCAAGCGCCCCTCGAGAGGCGCACCCTGCTGATGGCCATCCCTTACGGACTCTCGCTTGGGGCCATGAACCTGCTCTTCTACCTGGCCATTGAGCGCATCCCCCTCGGCGTGGCGCTGGCCATCGAGTTCATCGGCCCGTTGACGGTGGCGCTGCTCAACTCCCGCCACCGGGAAGACTTCATCTGGCTGGCACTGGCCATCGCCGGACTGCTGCTGCTCCTGCCCCTGCGGGCGGCCGAACAGGCCATCGATCCCCTGGGGGCCGCCCTGGCCCTCGGTGCCGGCGTGTTCTGGGGACTCTATATGCTGACCGGCAAGCGGGCAGGTGCCTTGCTGGGGCCCCAGGCGCCGGCTCTTGGCATGTGGGTGGGCACCCTGCTGGTGCTGCCCTTCGGCCTCGGCGGGGCGAGCGAGGCCAGCTTCACCCTCCCCCTGGTGTTGACCATAGCGGGGGTGGGGCTGCTCTCGAGTGCCATCCCCTACTCCCTCGAGATGTTCGCCCTGCGCCGGTTGCCGCTCAAGAGCTACGGCATCCTGACCAGTGGCGAACCAGCCATGGGCGCCCTGATGGGATTGTTGCTACTGGGGGAGCAACTGCCTCCGTCCCAGTGGCTGGGAATAGCCGCCATCATAGCCGCGTCGATGGGCACCACCTGGCATGGGGGACGACGACGCGCCAACCCGGTCAGAAAGGGTGAGTGATCCCCATGGAAAAGGCGCCATCAGGCGCCTTTTTTACGGTGATGCACACCTTGGCTAATGCATGAAGACGGGTCCGAAACCGGATCCCCAGAGGATGGCGGTGCTCGCCAGCACGCAGACCAGCAACACCAGCCCCACGGTGACCACAGAGCTCGCATAGATGAAGCCCTGCTCCTTGGTGATGTGCATCAGGATGGGAACCCCGATATAGAGCAGATAGACGGAGTAACTGAGGCCGATGAGACCGATGATCATCACGAACCAGAGATGGGGGAAGAAGGCGGAGAAGCCGACCATGAACAGGGGCGTCGAGGTATAGGCCGCAAGTTCGAGGGAGGTGGTGTAACTGGGATCGGCCCCGAAGGTGTGACCCATCCAGTGCACCAGGTAGGAGAGGGCGAAGACGCCGACGATGAGGGCGAGATACATGGCCACCGACAGCACGAAGGCGCTGTCCGCGGTCAGCCGGATGGGTTCGCCGACCCCGATGCTCCAGCCGATGTGGACGGCGGAATAGTAAGCGCAGACTGATGGGATAAGGGCCACGAGCAGGATGTGGGTCAGGCTGTTTCTGAAGCTGTCGTGCCGCTCGTCTATGGTATGCCATTCGGTGTGAGGATGGGCATACAATCCCCATAAGTGATTCAATATCATAGCGTTGTTCCTTATCTGCAGTGATGGTTGACTGATCCGTGCCGATC
Source organism: Aeromonas veronii (assembly GCF_040215105.1). Taxonomy (NCBI): domain Bacteria; kingdom Pseudomonadati; phylum Pseudomonadota; class Gammaproteobacteria; order Aeromonadales; family Aeromonadaceae; genus Aeromonas; species Aeromonas veronii. The sequence goes on along the minus strand of NZ_CP157875.1, from coordinate 513,388 downwards.
CTGCTCCTCTGTCTTGTTGTCGCTTGCATCCCCATTCGGCCAAGGCTGACCCCGGCCACGCACCTTAAATAAAGTCGCTCCCCATCCCCCCCGTCAAGCCAGCCACCGCCCCCAGAAACGACGAAGCCCGGCACTCAGGCCGGGCTGGACAATTAGGGGGGCGGGTTTCATCCCCGGGGCGTGGCAAAGAGCGCAGACCCGGGCATCCCCGACATGAGCCTCAATATTGCTTGGTTTTCGACGCGAAGCCCGCGAGGAAGAGACCGGTCAGGAACATGCCGCTGAACGCCTCTATGGCCGACAGCAGCTGGAGTGGCGACGAAGTCTGGGAGATGTCCCCGTAACCCAGGGTCACGAAGGTGACGATGCTGAAATAGAGCGAACGACCGAGGTGGCCGTGGGTGACGGACTCCGGCGCCAGGAAGTAGGTCAGGGTCGCCAGCAGGATCACCCCCATGGACATCAGCAGGCTGCGGATGGGCCGTTCCCCAAAACCCCAGGTGATGAAGCTGATGAACTTGGAGGCACATTTCAGATAGCAGAGCAGGGAGAGCATCCCTTTCTTAAGCGGGCCGCTGCGCAGCCAGCTGTCCTTGTAGAGCTCCTTCGGGCTCGCCAGGGATCGCATCTCGTGCAGCTTCTCCTGGTAGTAGCACTCTCCGGCATCGACCGTATCCCCCACGCTGGAGAAGAGCCGCTTGGCATTGCGGTACAGCTTGCTCGCCTCGCTGTGGTCGATCCGGCCATTCTCGTTGTAGCTGACCTGCACCTTGTCCAGATTGGTGTGCTCCATGGTGGCATCGAAGTTCTTGGCGCTGACGTTGAAGTTCTTCAGCACGGCCCGGGACGAGTGGAAACGGATCTCCTCGCACTCGATGGTAAAGTCCTGAAACACCCCGTCCTCCAGCGCCAGCTCCCGCTTCTTGGCCCAGGCCCTGTGGTCCCACAGCAGGGAATCGAACAGATCCAACCCTATGATGCCGCCGTTGACCCTGACCCCCTTGGCCGAGCAGTGCCACAGATAGACCTTGGAGTTGTTGACCGCACCATCCAGAGAGAGCTCGTCGAGACAGGTGAAGTCGAGCAGCCGTCCCGAGATGATGGGACTCTGCAGGGTGACGCCTCCGATATTGAGTAGACGATGCTCGCCAAGCACCTGCGCCTCCCCCTTGTTGTTCTCGGAGACCGACAGCAGGCTCTGCACCCGCTTCGCCTGATCCTTGCCATGCTTGCCGGCCAGCCACATGAGGTAGGGTTCGAAACGGGATTCGGAGCGGATGAGCCCGCTCTTGCGCAGGGACTCCAGCGCACTGGAGGCGGTCTCGTACAGACGGATCTTGTCGTCACTCATGTAGACGCAGAGGCTCTGTACACAGCGGGAGCTGATGAAGCGGGCAATGCCGATCTGGAAGATGACCGCCTTGTCTATCTTCTGCTCGCTCATCCAATCGTCAAAATGGGGCAACGAGGCCGTCAGCAGTTCCCAGATCAGGGGATAGTCATTCTCCCGGCGCCATTCGTTGAACTGCTCGGGAGAGAGCTGCCAAAGCTCGGTTGCGTTCATAGATTACCTCGATAGCAAATAGGGTCTGCCAGGCATTATCCGGAAGAGAGGGACAGGTACTGAAAGCCCTGGCCTACGTGACCGGCCTGATGCAAGGGGCGCCGTGGTCAACGTCCGTCTGGCCACCATACTAGGTGAGGAGCAAGAGGCAAGTCACTGATAGGAAATAAATAAGGGGCAGATGGCGACGACGTGCCGCCTTGGGCTGGCACTGAGCACCGCAGCCTCGAGCCAGGCGGTGCCAGATCGTCACCGTCGCGCAGACAAGCAAGAGGGGATGCCATGGCATCCCCTCTTCATATCACCCGGGCAGGATCAGCTTACTGCTGGACTTCCTGCACGCCGGAGACGCGCACTTCCACGCGGCGATCCGGGGAGAGGCAGGCGATCAGCTCATTGCCCTTGACGCCGTCACACTGGGTGCCGGTCACGGGGTCGGCTTCGCCATGGCCCTCGACGGAGATCTTGCTGGCCGGCAAGCCCTTGCTCACCAGGAAGTCGGCCACGCTGCGGGCGCGCTCTTCGGACAGCTTCTGGTTATACGCCTCGGAACCGACGCGATCGGAGTAACCCACGACGATGGCGCTGCCATCCTTGGGCTGGGATGCCGTGATCTGCTGATACAGACCGTTCAGGGCATCCACCCCTTCCGGTTTCAGATCTGCCTTGCCGAAGGCAAACAGCACATCAGAGCTCAGGGTGAAGTTCTTCTCGACGACTTCGGGGGCCGCGGCCTCTGCAACCACAGGAGCGGCCACCGGTGCGACATAGGAAGTACGGAACGGATGGTAGACGGCTTCCAGGGTCGTCACGCTCTGGTTGGACTTGTACTGCTCGCCAGTGTGGGTGGTCAGGTCTGCCACATCCCACATGTAGCGGTAGCGCGCCTGCAGATCCAGTGCATCGTTGACCTTGTAGGTCAGACCGGCACCGGCCAGCGGAGAGACGCGGGTATCGCTGGTGCCCAGACCGTCGGTATGGCCCCAGTAGGCGCCCGCTTCACCGAACAGGGAGAAGTTCTCGCCAAGGGGCAGACGCGCAATACCGGACAAGGTGGCACCTTGGCTCTCGTAACGGTTGCCATCGGTGTTGCCGCGGCCGGTGTACTGGTAGCCCAGCTCGGATCCGAAGTATTCGTTGAAGTTGTAACCGGCAAAGACGTTGGCCGCCGCGGCATCTTCTTCGCCCGTGTTGACGCCTTCAATCTTGTTCAGGCCGTTGAAGTGGGTCGCACCCACGCCGGCACCGAAATAGAAGTCATCGCTTGCGTGTGCAGTCGTCGCCGCCAGTGCCAATGCAATCCATACAGGTTTCAGTCTCAAAGTCATCACAACCTCATCTATCTTGGGTTACGGGCTTGTCACCCTTATTCTTACTGAGTGCCAATTGTACCGGCTGAACCTTGTACAGAAGCTTAAGCGGCGGGACGCTTTGCCAGATACGGCTTGCTAGTCATTCACATAACTCTTTTGTTTTCAGTCCATTGCATCAGCAAAACGGCGCCGGACTATCAGGATGTAAAAACAACGCTTTTCCGGCGAGCCAAACGAAAAAGAGCGCCGCAGCGCTCCTGGTTCACATCGAAAGGTGTCCGGATCAGAGGGTCAGATCCTTGATGGTCTGGGTCGGGCCATTGGTCTGGACCGACTGGATGCCATTTTGTGCCGACGCCTTGCTGGCATACATCTGGCTGGAGCCGATGACCTGATGGTTTTTGGCTTTCAGCGTGAAGTGATACTGACCATTGGCCGCCTCTTTCAGATCATATTGCCCCGCCTCCTGGGCATTGGTCTGGACCGAGGCGATACCGTTCTGGGCCGCCGCCTTGCTGGTATACATCTCGCTATTGAGGATCACCTGATCATTCCCCGCCTTGAGCACAAAGTAGAACTGGTCGTTCTTGGCCAGCTTCAGTTCATAGCTTCCCATCGTCTTCTCCTCGCCATCAGTGGGTGCGCCTATCAGGCTAGTCCGCTTTTCAGCGATGCTGATGACGGTGAGCGAAAAACATAAAAAAAGACCCTTGTCTTGCGACAAGGGTCTTTTGAATTGGCTCCTCCTACTGGACTTGAACCAGTGACATACGGATTAACAGTCCGCCGTTCTACCGACTGAACTAAGGAGGAATTGTACTTTGGAGCCCAGACATTGCTATCTCAGCGTCCTAACGTGGTGCCCAGAGACGGAATCGAACCGCCGACACGGGGATTTTCAATCCCCTGCTCTACCGACTGAGCTATCTGGGCAAATGGTGCCGGCTACCGGAATCGAACTGGTGACCTACTGATTACAAGTCAGTTGCTCTACCTACTGAGCTAAGCCGGCACACTTTAAACCATTGTGCATGAACAAATTTTTATTTCATGGCACCAAAATTTGGTGCCCAGAGACGGAATCGAACCGCCGACACGGGGATTTTCAATCCCCTGCTCTACCGACTGAGCTATCTGGGCGTGGGCGCTATTAAACGGATTTTACGGCAGGTGGTCAACGGGAAATTTCACTTTTTGTCTCGTTCGTCTCTTTTTTGCGCAGCATCATCCATTTCTGTCACTTCCGTAGCAGAAGCCGCCCTGCGGCGCCCCCAGAGGCGAGACTCCTCCCCTCTCAGCAAGCGGGTGATGTTCTCGTGATGGCGGATGAGAATGAGGCAGGAGAGCAGGGAGACCGGCAGGGTGTACTCGGGTTTGAGCAGGTAGGTAAAGAGCGGCGTCAGCAGCACGGTCACGATGGAGGCCAGGGAGGAATAGCCGCTCACCACCAGCACCAGCAACCAGGTCGCGATGGCCGCGCCCCCCATGGCAAAGCCGATGGGCAGCATGGTGCCGAGCGCGGTGGCGACCCCCTTGCCGCCGCGAAAATGGAAGAAGAGGGGATACATGTGGCCAAGGCAGGCCGCCACCCCGATGAAGCCGAGGTAGACCGGCTTTATTTCCAGATACCAGGCGAGGTAGACGGGGGCCATCCCCTTGAGTACATCCAGCAGCAGAACGATCAATGCTGCCAACCGACCACCGAGGCGCAGCACATTGGTTGCCCCCGGATTGTGGGAGCCGTGATCCCGGGGATCCGGCAATCCGGTGAAGCGGGAAACCAGCACGGCACTGGACAGTGAACCACCCAGGTAGGCCAGAATAATCATTAAAATCGTCAGGGCCGTCATCTTGGTCGTTTTTACCACGATATGAATGGGGTATGATGCGGGCCACATTCTCTGGCCTGGGCGCGTCGCCCAAACCGACCGTCAGCGGCAATCTGCTTGCCAGGCCAGCATCCCAGCGCTGTCTTCACAGCCCATCAAGAGTAAAGAAGAAGTACTGTCATGGACAAGGTGTTTATTCGCGGACTCGAGGTTTTGACCACCATAGGGGTCTATGAGTGGGAGAAGGGCATTCGCCAGAAGCTCAGCTTCGATCTCGAGATGGGGTTCGACAACCGCCCCGCCGCCGCAACCGACGATATCAAGCTGGCACTGGACTACGCCACCCTCTCCCGCAAGATCTGTGATCACGCCGCCAACACCGTCGTCGAACTGGTGGAGACCATGGCCGAACAGGTCGCCGCGCTGGTACTGGCCGACGCGCGCGTACAATGGGTCAAGGTCACCCTGACCAAGCCGACCGCCGTGCCCAATGCCGCCGGCGTCGGTGTCGAGATCCTGCGTCACCGCACGCCGGCCGCGAGTGCCCAGTGAGTCAGCCCGTCGGGAGGAAGCATCCATGACCCGCATCTTCATCAGTCTGGGCTCCAACATAGAGCGGGAGCGCCACATCCGGGCCGGGCTCGATGCCCTGCATGCCGAGTTTGGCGAACTCCAGGTCTCCCGGGTCTTTGAGAGTGCGGCGGTGGGCTTCAACGGCCGCCCCTTCTACAACCTGGTGGTGGGAGCCGAAACGGATCTCCCGCTGACAACCCTGTGCCAGCGACTGCGGGCCATGGAGTTTGCCCACGGCCGCGAGCCGGATGCCAAGAAGTTCGCCCCCCGCACCCTGGATCTCGATCTGTTGCTCTACGGGAGCCTGGTGTGTGAAGGGCCGGTCGAGCTGCCCCGCGCCGAGATCCTCACCAACGCCTTCGTGCTCTGGCCGCTGGCCGAGCTGGCCCCCGAGCTGCGCCATCCCCGTGATGGCCGCACCCTCGGTGAGCTGTGGCACGCCTACGACAAGGCCTCCCAGCAGCTCTGCCCCATCCCCTTCCAGTGGGAAGCCAGCGAGTTGCAACCCCATTGATCGACGAGGGCACCCAGGGTGCCCTCGTTGTTTATCCGTCCTCCCTTATCCGTCATAAGAAAGGATGATTGGGCTCGGGCCAGACCGGCTGGCACTATGACCCCAGACAGGAGACCCCCATGCCACTCGATACCATTCACGACTTCAACAGCCAGCTGCTGGCAGACCTTCCCCACCAGCGCTACCAGCACGAACCCATCCTGGACTACGCCACCGACGAGCGGGTCAAGGCCCGCCTCGGCTGGCAGGCCGAATTCAGCAAGACCCTGTTTCTCAAGTTCAAGGATGGCCGCTTCGCCCTGCTGCTGACCCACAGGGACGGACGGCTCGACAACAAGGCGGTTAAGGCTAGTCTGGGAGCCAAGCCCTCCATCTGTACGGCCGAGGAGATGCAGGCCGAGATCGGCTGCCTGCCGGGGGCGGTCTGCCCCTTCCTGCCCCGTGCCGACATCCCCCTGCTGGTTGACCCACTCCTGCTGACCCACGAGGCCTTCACCTGGACCCCGGGCCATCCGGAGCAGACCTTCCTGCTGGCCACCGAACATCTGGCCGAGATGCTGGCCCGGCTGCCCTGCCCGGTCAGCTATCTGTCCACCTCACAGGCCTGAGCCGCGCCGCTCTCCCCACCCGGATCAAGCACGGCAATGACCCTTTCTCCCCCGTCATCAGGGAGAAAGGCGTCGGCTCAGCCCCTTCTCTCCTGCTTGCCCAGCTGGGCGAAGATCAGCGCCGCCAGCATGGACATCAGGCCGATGCACAGATAGGTGAGGTGGAAGCCACCGAGCCAGAATTCGCTGTCCCCCGCCGGCCTGCCGGCAGAGAAGAGGCCGAGCAGGCTGGCGGCAATGGCCACCCCCAGGCTCATGGAGAGCTGCATCACCACCGACAGCAGGCCGTTGCCGCTGCTGGCATGTTCCGGACTCAGATCCTGCAGGGTGAGGGTGTTCATGGCGGAAAACTGCAACGAGTTGATGGCACCGAACACCGCCAGCCAGACCAGCAGTACCCCATGGGGCACCTGGTTGTCGATGAAGTAGAAGCTGGCGATCATCACCCCCAGCGCCAGGGTATTGCCGATCAGGATGCGGCGGTAACCGATGCGGGGAATGAGCTTGTTGACCAGCGTCTTGGTCAGGATGGCGCCGATCACGGTCGGGATCATGGTCATCCCCGCCTTGCTCGGCGAGAAGCCCAGCCCCAGTTGCAGGAAGAGCGGGGTGAGGAAGGGCATGGCACCGCTGCCGAGGCGGGCGAACAGGTTGCCCCAGATGCCGATGGCGAAGGTCGAGGTCTTGAACAGCGCCAGGCTGAACAGCGGCTGCTCGGCATTGGCGGCATAGAGCCAGTAGCTCGCCATGGCGGCGAGGCCGAACAAGACGGCAAACAGCGCCCAGCCGGTCGATATACTGTGCTCCCCTAGCCCTTGCAAACCGACAGATACCAACACCATACCGACGCTGAACAGCACAAACCCCTGCCAGTCAAACCTGGCCGTCTGCTGTTTCAGCTCCGGCATGAAGCTCCAGCTGGCGATGAAGCCGACCAGGCCCACCGGCAGGTTGATGAGGAACACCCAGTGCCAGCTCGCCACCTCCACCAGCCAGCCCCCCAGCGCCGGACCGATGAGGGGCCCGAGCAGACCGGGGATGGTGACAAACGACATCACTCGCAGCAGCTCGTGCTTGCTGTAGACCCGCAGCACGGCGAGCCGCCCGATGGGCATCAGCAACGCCCCGCCCACCCCTTGCAGCACCCTTGCTGCCACCAGCAGCGGCAGGGTGTTGGCCACGGCACAAGCCAGGGATCCCAGAGTAAACAGCAGGATGGCCGCCAGATAGACCCGGCGGGTACCGAAACGGTCGGCCAGCCAGCCGGAGGCGGGAATGAGCAGGGCCACCGTCAGCATGTAGGCGATGATCACCGACTGCATCTGCAGCGGGCTCTCTCCCAGAGCCGCCGCCATGCTGGGCAAGGCGGTATTGAGAATGGTGCCGTCCAGCGTCTGCATGAAAAAGCCGACCGCCGTCAGCAGGGGCAGCCACTTGCGTTGTGCCGGGGTAACCAGGTGCGAGTTGTCGTCGGGCATGGAGTCACCTCTTGTGGACCTGAACATCGTTGAACCGAAAATGGTTGGCCTGAAAATACGTTGCCTAAAAATAGACCCGCACGGCGGCGGGTCATATCAAAAACTACTGGTCGGGTGTCCCCAACATGGTTCTGAGCTGCTCTTCCAGGCTGGGCTCGGGGGCCTTGAGGGTATCGAGGAACAACTGCTCTATCCCGCCCTTGTCCCGGCTCTTGACGATGAACACCAAGCGGGACTGGGCCCGTCCCTCCGGCCACTCTCCCAGGCTCTGCAACGGATAGAGCTGGCCGTGCACGCCGTGGATCACCACGGGCTGGCTCTCTCCCTCCAGCAGCAATATGCCCTTGAGCCGCAGCAGGGCATCGCCATACTGCGCCTGTATCGCGTCGATGGCCGCCAGCAGGCGGGCAGGCTTCAAGGGCTCGCCGATGCGCAGGGAGAAACTCTCGATGTCACCATGGTCGAAATGGGTCGGTGCGGCCGTGCCCACTTTGGCGGCGAAGGGCTTCATTCTGGGCTGCATCGGGGAGGCCAGCCCCTGTTTCGGGGATTCGGTACGCAGCCAGGCGAGCAACTGGCGCACATCGCGCCCCGCCGCCTCGTTGTAGGCACCGAGCGTCTCCAGCACCCGCGGCGAGAGCACGCCGTTGCTGACCCGCTCGATGGGGGCTGCCGGATTGAGGGTCGCCAGCTGGGCTTCCACCCTGTCCAGCGTCTCGGCATCCACCAGATCCCCCTTGCTCACCACCAGCAAGTCCGCCAGCGCCACCTGCTTGACCGCCTCGTACTGGGCCGCCAACTGCTGCTCGATGTGGCCGGCATCCACCACGGTCACGGTGCCGTCGAAACGGTAACGCTGGGCGATGAAGCCCTCTTCCCTCAGGGTGAACAGCACGGGGGCCGGATCGGCAAGCCCTGTGGTCTCGATGATGAGCCGCTTGAAGGGTTTGATCTTGCGCTGAATGGCCTTCATAAAGAGCCCCTGCAGCGCCTCCACCAGGGAGCCCTGCACCGAGCAGCAGATGCAACCGGAATCGAGCAGCACCACCTGCTCGTCCACCTGTTGCACCAGATGATGATCCAGCCCCACGGAGCCGAATTCGTTGATAAGCACGGCGCACTCACCAAGCTCGGGCTGCTTCACCCAGTGATTGAGCAAGGTGGTCTTGCCGCTGCCAAGAAATCCGGTCAGCAGGGTGACGGGGATACGAGTGTCTTGCGGGTCAGTCATGTCAAATCCTTAAAACCTGTCGTCATGGGGCCTGAAAGGGTTATTGTTTCCCCTCATCCCCAACCCTTCTCCCGCCAGGGGAGAAGGGAGCAAAAATGCCTCTCCCTATCGAAGAGGCCGCCCTCAGCGGTTGGCAAACAGATCGCTGAGCCAGCGGTTCTCGAAGCGGCCATGGGGATCCAGTTCGGCCTTGAGGGCCAGGAAGTCGTGCCAGCGTGGCAGCAGGGCCGGAAAGTCGTAGAGATCCATCGCCAGATGCTTGCCAAAGTGCGGTGTTCCGCCGAGCGGCACCAGCAGTTGCTGCAGTTCGCGCATCTGCTCCATGGAGCCCCCGACAAAGGTGCCGTCCGCCGCCAGATAGACCAGGAACCCTATCCAGCACACCGACTTGCCATAGGCGGCGCTGAGCCAGGCCTCGGAGGGGCCGGTGCAGCGCAGGATGAAGGGATAGTGCAGCACGCCGGGGTTGGCCTCCTGCCAGGCCTGCAACAGGGTCAGCGCCTCCCCCATCCGCGCGAGGGGCACCGCCACCTCGCAGTTGATCTGGGGCGCCGGTATCCCCTTGCAGAGGATCTGGTAGACGTTGCCCACCAGATCCGAGGCATCCTTGAAGCGGCGCACCGTCTCGAAGTGCTCCCCGGCCCTGGCCTCGTCCTTGGTGTCCTTGGCCATCTTCTGCAAGGTGGCGTCGATGGTCGCGTTCATGCGCCCGTCCACATCCCCTTCCAGCAGCAGGGGCTCGCAGCCCCCGGCGCGGTAGCGGGCCACCTCCTCCTCGGAGGCGGGATCCACCAGCCAGATGTGGCTCTCGCCAGTCCAGGCGAACCACCAGCTCTTCACGAAGCTGTGTTCACGGTTGAGCCGCTCGTTGTGCTCCAGCAGGAAGGGGTAGTCGGTGGTGAACTTGGTGCAACGCATGATGCGGTTCGGCACCGTGTAGAGGGTCACATCCAGCAGGATGCCGAGCATCCCCATGCCCATGACGAAGGCGCCGAAGCGGGGATCGGTGCGATCCACCCGGATGATGTCGCCGCTCGCCAGCATGATGGTCAGGGCCGCCACCGCATCGCACAGGGCAGACTGGTGCAACCCCTGGCCGTGGGTGCCGGTGCTGAGCGCCCCGCCCAGGGTCTGGATGCCGATGACCCCCGGGGAGGCCGGCAGCATCCGCTCCATGGCGATGAGATCGGCATAGACGGTATCAAGCGGCGTGCCCGCCTGGTAGGTGACGGTATCCGCCGTGCTAGCGAGCTGGCCGCGCAGGTGGTACAGGTCCACCAGCAGCGCCTGCTTGCCCTCGGCATAGACGCTGTGGATGGGTTCAAACGACAGGCCGGAGCCGATCAGCCGCAGCTTGCGCTCCGGGTGCTCCCGCAGCAGCGCTTGCAGCTCGTCCCGGCTCTTGGGGCGCCACACCTGATCCAGGGCGCCAAGGGGGTTGGTCCTGGACCAGTTGAACAGCACCTCCCGATTGCCAATCGCCTTGATGCTGTGAAATGCCTGGAACCTGACCGTCATACCGCGCCTCATCTGACTTCGAAGTGAGCAGCAATTCTACCGAAAAGTGCTCGCCAAGGCATGAAAAACAAGCCCCTACAGTCGTGGATGAGAAAGGGTTGGCGCCAACGACTCAGGCCAGCAGCGGCGCGGAGGCGGACTCCACAACAGTGGCGGCCTGGCGCAGCTCCCCCTGAAACTGCGGCAACGGCACCGGCTGACCAAACAGATAACCCTGCAAGAAGGTCACCTTGCCCCTGAGGTAGTCCGCCTGCTGGCGGGTCTCGACGCCCTCCGCCACCAGCGACAGGCCGAGCCGCCGCCCCAGATCGATCACGTTGTCGACGATGTGCTTGGAGAGAGACTCCGTGCCTATCCTGCCAATGAACGACTTGTCGATCTTGAGGTAATCCACGTTGAACTGCTGCAGATAGACCAGGCTGGAGTGGCCGGTACCGAAGTCATCGATGGAGAGCCTGACCCCCATCTCGTTGAGTTGTCCAAACAGCGACAGGGTCTGGGGATCCGCCACCAGCAACTCCCGCTCGGTCAGCTCCAGCACCAGCACCACCTGACCCGGGGCGAAGTGGGCAAGAAAACGGCGGCACTCATCGAGCAGCGCCATGTCCCGGCAGTGGGCGGCACTGATGTTGAAACTGATATGAAAACCCTGGGGGAGCAGCGCCCGTTCGCTCCCCAGCACCCTGGCGACCTCTTCCATCAAGAGCGTCGTCATGGGCACGATCAGGCCGCTCACCTCCGCCTGGGGAATGAAGAGATCCGGGCGGATCAGGCCTGCCTCGGGGTGGCGCCAGCGCATCAGCACCTCGGCCCCCACGATGGCCTCGCTGTCCGTGGCGACCAGCGGCTGCAGGAAGGGTTCGAACTCCCGGGCCTTCAGGGCACGCGCCAACTCGTTGGCCGGTGAGCGGGGCCGCCCCAGCAGCCACCAGACACTCAGGGCGAAGGTGAGGCTGAGCCCGACCAGCAACCAGAGCCCGAACCAGTGCTGCTGTACCATGTCTCGCCAGCTGGGGGGCTGATTGTGCCCCGCGTAAATGGAGAAGGGATAAACCTCGGATCCCAGGATGACCTCCATCCGATCCGGCAGACCCGGGGCATGCCGGAAGAAGTGGCCCTGACGGTCGAGCCAGTGGGGCCCGACCCTGAGCATGATGGTCATGGTGGGATCGTTGAGTCCCAGCATGAAGTTGAGGTAATCCCCATCGATGACGCTCAGCACCGAGTGCTGGCCCGACTCGGCCCGCACCATCAGATAGGGGTGCCCCTGCCGCACCGGACTCACGTTGTTGAGCAGCAGAGTCCCGCTGGCAAACTCCCCCATCGAGTAGGATGAGCGATAAGGACCAAAGCGCGAGGAGCAATAGATGTCATCCCGCTTGGCCAGGTTGACCGAGCGCACGAAGGGCACCAGGGCGACCTGCTCTCGCAGGGCTGCCTGAACCGGACCGCAAGGCTTGCCCAGCAGCGGCAACACCTGCCGATTGGCGGCCTCTGCGTTATTTAGCATCGTTTCAAGCAGATTGACGGTATGAGACGCTGCCTCCACGGCTTTCTTTCGCAGATTGCTCTGGTAGTGGCAATACCCCCCCCAGCTGCCAAGCAGCATGGGCGTGGAGAAGACCAGCATGGCGAAGAGCAGACGCAGCCAAGGATGGGACGCATTGATTCTGGGACGATAAGGCATAGAAGGTCCAGTGCAAAATGGCCGACCAGTTTATCCCCCGACCCTGAACTCAGCCCTAACCGCGCAAAAAACGACCAGTCAGGCGACCTTCACCCTGGCCGGCAAGCTTTCACAAAACTGCTGCAGCGGCATGGGCATGCCAAACAGATAGCCCTGCAGATAGTCGACCCCTTTCCTGCGCAGATAATCGGCCTGCTCCAGGGTCTCCACCCCTTCCGCCACCAGCGACAGCCCCAGCCGGGAGCCGAGATCGATGACGTTGTCGACGATGTGCTCGGAAAGCGACTCAGTGCCGATCCGGCCGATGAAGGAGCGATCGATCTTGAGATAGTCCACCCGGAACTCTTGCAGGTATCGCAGGCTGGAGTGGCCAGTACCGAAGTCATCGATGGCGAGCCGGACTCCCATGTCATCCAGCTCCGTGAACAGGGCCAGCGTCTGGTCGTTGGCCACCAGCAGCTCCCGCTCGGTCAGTTCCAGCACCAGCACCACCCGGCCCGGGGAGAAGTGATCGAGAAAGGCGCGGCACTCCCTCACCAGGGTGCGATCCCGGCAATGGACGGCACTGATGTTGATGCCGATATGAAAGTCATCCGGCATCTCCCGTTGCCAGGCGCTCAGCTGCTCCGCGACCTGCTGCATCAGTTGCCGGGTCATGGGTACTATCATGCCGCTCTCCTCCGCCTGGGGGATGAAGAGGTCCGGGCGGATCAGACCCGAGACCGGATGCTGCCAGCGCATCAACACCTCGGCCCCCTTCAGGCGGCCATCGCCGCAACTCACCAGCGGCTGCAGGTAGGGCACGAACTCCCTGGCGCGCAGTGCACGCTTGAGATCCCCTTCCATCGAACCTGGCCGCCCCAGCAGCCACCATACCAGCAAGGCGATGGAGAAAGAGAAGCAGAGCAGCAGGCTGATAGTCAGATAACGAACCTGCCAGAGGCCGCGCCACACCGACGCGATATCCATGCCGGCATACATGGAGATGGGGTAGCGGCTGGAGGTGATGTCGGACGCCGCCAGGGTTGGCAATCTGGGGCTCCCCTCCATCAGGTCGCCCCTGTGGTTGAGCCACTCATCCCCCACCCGCAGCAAGATCTCTCCTTGCGACGGGGCGCTCAGGGTCAGCATGATCCTCAGATATTCCCGATCTATGGTGCTGAGCACATCCCCTTGGGTGGCCTGGCTGCGCACCGCCAACACCGGGTGCCTCGGCAGGATGCCATTGCCCGGCAGCAACCGCAGCACACCGTCACTGTAGCCACTGGCGTCATCCTGCCAACTGACGCTCCCCAGCAGGGAATTGCAGTAGATGTTGCCATCGGCGATGAGATTGGTGGTGCGCACGAAGGGAGCCAGCACCACCAGCTTGCGCATGGCGAACAGGGCCGTTTCGCAGGGGTGGTTGAGCAAGGGCAGCATGTTGCGATTGTGCTCCTCGGCATGATCCAGCATGACCTCCATCAGCTTCATCGCCCTGCTGGCCGCAAACTCTGACTGCTTGCTCAAGGTATTCAAATAGTTGGCATGTAGCTCCCAGAGCCCGAGCGTCACGGGCAGGGTGAAAACCAACAGGGCGCAGAGCAGGCGCCAGCAGGGCCGGGAGGCATCGAATCCAAACAGCTGCATAGATGAGGGTACCCATAAGAGAAACAGCAAACCCCGTCCCGATGAAAAACATGTGAGGGGCATCGATAAAAGGCTCCGCATCATATAGCGCCCTTCACGCGCCCCCTTGGCGCGAGATCATTTTTTGATCAGATGAAAGTAAAATGAAGCGCCGCCCACGGGACATAAAAAAACCCCGGCATGGGCCGGGGTTCTCATCTGATGACTCGCGCCCGTTGGCGCCAGCCCTTATACCGCTTGCTGCAGGATCACTTCATCGGCCTTCTTGGTGTAGGAGGCGATCTCGTTGAAGTTCAGGTAGCGATAGGTGTCCGCCGCGGTGGCGTCCAGGGACTTGGCGTACTGCAGGTACTCGTCCACGCTCGGGATCTTGCCGGTGATGGCGGCAACGGCAGCCAGCTCGGCAGAGGCCAGATAGACGTTGGCGCCCTTGCCCAGACGGTTCGGGAAGTTACGGGTGGAGGTGGAGACCACCGAGGCCCCTTCCGCAACCCGCGCCTGGTTGCCCATGCACAGGGAGCAGCCCGGGATCTCGATGCGGGCACCAACCCGGCCGAAGATGCCGTAATAACCCTCTTCGGTCAGCTGATCCTTGTCCATCTTGGTAGGCGGCGCTATCCACATGCGGGTCGGTAGCTCGCCCTGGTATTTCTCCAGCAGCTTGCCAGCGGCACGGAAGTGGCCGATGTTGGTCATGCAGGAACCGATGAACACCTCATCGATCTTGTCACCGGCGACCGTGCTCAGCAGACGGGCATCGTCCGGATCGTTCGGCGCACACAGGATGGGCTCCTTGATGGTGGCGAGATCGATCTCGATGATTTCGGCGTACTCGGCATCCTTGTCCGCTTCCATCAATACCGGGTTCGCCAGCCACTCTTCCATCCCCTTGATACGGCGGGTGATGGTGCGCACGTCGCCATAGCCTTCAGACAGCATCCATTTGAGCATCACGATGTTGGACTTCAGATACTCGATGATCGGCTCTTTATCCAGCTTGATGGTGCAACCGGCGGCGGAGCGCTCGGCGCTGGCATCGGCCAGTTCGAATGCCTGCTCCACCTTCAGGGTCGGCAGACCTTCGATCTCGAGGATGCGGCCGGAGAAGATGTTCTTCTTGCCCGCTTTCTCGACGGTCAGCAGACCGCGCTGGATGGCGGCGTAGGGAATGGCATGGACCAGATCCCGCAGGGTGATGCCAGGTTGCAGCTCACCCTTGAAACGCACCAGCACGGATTCCGGCATGTCCAGCGGCATCACGCCGGTGGCGGCGGCGAAGGCCACCAGGCCAGAACCCGCCGGGAAGGAGATCCCGATGGGGAAACGGGTGTGGGAGTCACCACCGGTACCCACGGTATCCGGCAGCAGCATGCGGTTCAGCCAGGAGTGGATGACGCCGTCACCCGGACGCAGGGAGACGCCGCCGCGGTTCATGATGAAGTCCGGCAGGGTGTGGTGGGTCTGCACGTCGATGGGCTTGGGATAGGCCGCGGTGTGGCAGAAGGACTGCATGGTCAGATCGGCGGAGAAGCCGAGGCAGGCCAGGTCTTTCAACTCATCGCGGGTCATCGGGCCCGTGGTGTCCTGGGAGCCGACCGTGGTCATCTTGGGCTCGCAGTAGGTGCCCGGACGGATGCCCTGCACGCCACACGCCTTGCCGACCATCTTCTGGGCCAGGGTGAAGCCCTTGCCGGTATCGGCCACCGGCTGCGGGCGACGGAACACGGTGGAGAACGGCAGACTCAGCGCTTCACGCGCCTTGTCGGTCAGGCCGCGGCCGATGATGAGCGGAATACGGCCACCGGCGCGCACTTCGTCGATCAGCACTTCGGTTTTCAGTTCGAACTGGGCCAGCACCTCGTCGGTGCCGTGACGCTTGATCTTGCCCTCATAGGGGAAGATGTCGATCACGTCGCCCATCTCCAGTTTGGAGACATCCACCTCGATGGGCAGGGCGCCGGCATCTTCCATGGTGTTGAAGAAGATGGGGGCGATCTTGCCGCCGAGGCAGACGCCACCGGCGCGCTTGTTCGGCACATGGGGGATGTCGTCACCCATGAACCAGAGCACGGAGTTGGTGGCGGACTTGCGGGAAGAACCCGTGCCGACCACGTCACCGACATAGGCCAGGGGGAAGCCGCTCTGCTTGAGTTCTTCGATGGCCTTGATGGGGCCGATGACGCCGTCCTTGTCCGGGGTGATGCCGGGGCGGGCGTTCTTCAACATGGCCAGGGCGTGCAGTGGAATGTCGGGACGGGACCAGGCATCCGGTGCCGGTGACAGGTCGTCGGTGTTGGTCTCGCCGGTCACCTTGAACACGGTGACGGTGATCTTCTCGGCCAGGGCCGGGCGATTGAGGAACCACTCGGCATCGGCCCAGGATTGCAGCACCTGCTTGGCGTGGGCGTTGCCCGCCTTGGCCTTCTCTTCCACGTCGTGGAAGGAGTCGAACATCAGCAGGGTGTGGGAGAGGCCCTTGGCAGCAAGAGGAGCCAGTGTGGCATCGTCCAGCAGATCGATCAGCGGCTGGATGTTGTAGCCGCCCTGCATGGTACCGAGCAGTTCGACCGCTTCGGCGGCGGTCAGGATCGGGGAGTGGGCCTCACCCTTGGCAATGGCGGTGAGGAAGCCGGCTTTCACATAGGCCGCTTCATCCACGCCCGGGGGAATGCGGGAGGCCAACAGCTCTTTCAGGAAATCTTGTTCACCGGCGGGCGGGTTCTTGAGAAGCTCAACCAGGGCGGCGACTTGCTCTGCATCCAGAGGCTTGGCGACTACGCCCTCGGCGGCACGTTCTGCGACGTGTTTACGGTATGTTTCAAGCACGACTAATTCCTCTTTGGTCTTTTTTTTGGGGCTCGCCCACGCTCGCGGCGATCGTCCTTGCGGGACACCCGTAGGGTGCCCCCCACTATATAAGTTTTAACGACTAATTAAAATCCAAAGCCTGTACGGTTATTCACCGGATCTACATAACCAACTAATGCCGTTCAATTTTTTTAAACACACAAAGCGTGCAGGCATGAAAATGTTAACAAAAAGGCATCATTACCCGTTTAATCGAAGGTAGTGCCCAATTGCAGGTAGAACATGTCATGCCCCCCCTCCGCCATGCCGTAACCGAGGAAGATGGGGCCGAGGAAGCTCTCCACCCCCACGTAGATGGAGCCAGCGGTGTAGGAGTTCTCTAGGCTGATCTTCTCGCCGCTATCCCAGACGTTACCTTGCTCGATGGATCCCCCGAGGAACAGCGGTGCCTTGAAGGCGCCGAAGTCGTTGTCCGACACCCGGTAGATATAGCGCAGACCCCCAAGCAGGCTGTAGCGCCCGCTCAGTTGGTAATGCTGGAAGCCGGACAACCGGAACAAGCCTCCCAGATCCTGCACATAAAGGGGCACCTCCTCCTTCGAGGTGGAACCGCCGCCTTCCAGCAACAGGTTGAGGCTGTGGCGGCCCCAGGACCAGGGTTTGATCAGCGCCAGATGGTAGTTGAGCCCCTCACCATGTTCAGTATCCTCACCGGTCTGCTCCAGCCGGACGTTGGTATATCCCCCCTTGAGATCCCAATAGATCCCCTCGTAGGGGAAGTAACGGCTGTCGAGGGTATCGTGTTCGAAACGCACATAGGGTCCCCAGGAGAGGGCATCGATGTCCGCATCCGCCAGGTTCTGGATATCGACGCCCCCAACCTGGCCCTCAAGGCCAAACGACAGCCGGCTCCAGGGTTGACGGTTCCAGCCGAGTGCCAGATCTACGCTGGTGAAGCTGTACTCCGAATCCAGATAGCGCAGCCCATATACATCCAAATCCTTCTGCTCGGTGAAGAAGACCCGCCGCGGGGTCTTGTCATAGGCCAGGCTCGCCTCGCCGTAGTAGGTCTGGGAGGGTTCCAGCGGTGTATAGAAGTCGGTCTTGAAGTGCTTGGCGGTGCCAAGAGACGCTTCCGTCAGCCACTCCCCACCCCAGTCATTGACGTTGGTGAGGGTGTAGGACATGCCGACGTTGTAGTTGGAATTGCTCTCGAAGTCATCGGAGAAACCGAGCTGGAAGTTGAGATATCCCGGCCCCCAGTTCTTCTCGCTGGCGTTGACCACCAGCACGTTCTCGCCACCCCGTTCTTCCACCTCATAGGTGATGCGATCGAAGGATTCCAGCGCGTAGAGACGGCGGATGCCGGCCTCCAGGCTGTCATAGGTCTGCACCTTGTCCGGCCGTACCTTCAACATGGCACGCACCGTATCGTCCGAGAGGCGGGACTTGTTGATGATCTCCACCTTGTCGATGTAGTAGGCCGGCTGGCCGCTGCGCTCGGCACGGCGACTCAGCTTCTGGTTGCGATACTCGGCATAGGCATCAGGGGAGAGAGAGAGCGTGTCCAGCTGACTGGAAGATTGCATCGCCACCGTCTCCCCAATCTTGATTCCCTCCGGCATACGGGCAAAATCGGCGATACCTATGTCGCCAAACTCCGGGCTCAGCAGCACATCCTTCGGTCCCAGCAGGGCTTTCTGCTTCTCTGTACCGACCTGGGTCATGTAGGTCGTGAGCTGGTCAATGATGGCCAGCCCGGATTTCAGCGATTCCCGGGTGCGCAGCTTGGCCCCGATATCCACCGCGATCACCACGTCGGCCCCCATGGCCTTGGCCACGTCCACCGGCATGTTGTTGACGGTACCGCCATCGGTCAGGATCCGACCTTCCCAATCCACGGGTTTGAGGGCGCCAGGGATGGACATGGAGGCCTGCATGGCCTTGGCCAGACTGCCGTGATCCAGCACGAAGGGGGTCACCGTCTCCATGTCGGTGGCCATGGCGCGATAGGGAATGGGCAGATTGTCGAAGCTCTTCTGCACCGGCAGGTTGGAGGTGGCGTGGCGCAACAGGCTGGCCATGGACTGGCCCTGGAAGAAGCCGTCGGGCAGCTGGGTCTGATCCCCGTTGATGCCGATGTCGGTGCGCAGCTGGTATTTCTCGCTCTGCTGCTTCTTGCGCAATGAGAGTTCGTTGCGGCCGACCTTGTCCTGATAGCCCTTGTTCCAGTCGATGGCGAGGGTCATTCGCTCCACCTCTTCGGCGCTGAGCCCCATGGCATACATGCCCGCCACATAGGCCCCCATGCTGGTCCCCACCACGATGTCGACCGGGATCCGCTTCTCCTCCAGCACCTTGAGCACCCCGATATGGGCCGCCCCCTTGGCACCGCCGCCACTGAGCACCAGCGCCACCTTTGGCCTCTCCCCCCTGGCGCCGCCATGTTGCTTGGCCGGGTCAGGGCTCTGGGCTGCCACCATGAGAGGGGCGGCAGTCAGCAAGAGCATTAGCAGGTGGGTCCATCCCAGAGGAAAGATGCGCATATGAGTGTCCATGGTTCCAGAGCGAGCCGAGTGAGCCGCTGGCTCACCGTCAGATGAGGAACTGTAACCGTAACTGACTGTGCTGGCGAGATTTCATCTGGCTGCGGTCGGTGGCAAACAGGCAAACCTGGCGCCAAACCAGTCCCGACCTGCTGTGAGCGCAAACGTTAATCGGCAATAAACGCCATCGACGACTCAAGGGGAGGTATTACCGGCCGCTAATATGTACTCACCCCAGATCCACACTCCCGAGTCACCCTATGTTTGCAAGCCTGACACTCAAGCAGAAAATTCTGGCCACCGTCATCCTGGCCGTGGCGCTCTCCTGTCTCCTGGTTGGCTATTTCAGCCAGCGCTCTGCCCAGCAGCTGATCGAGACCCGCATGTTCGAGCAGGAACTGCCGAACCTGACCCAGCGTATCGGCAAGGAGATCGAGAAAGATCTGACCTCGGTCGCCGGGGCCGCCAAGCAGCTGGCCAACGATCGCTTCGTGCTGGACTGGGTGGAGCGCGGCATGCCCAAGGAGCAGGAGCCCATCCTCATCGCGCAGTTGAAAGACATGACGGCACAATACGGCCTGGTCACCGCCTCTTTCGCCGACCGGCAGAGCGCCGCCTACTACAACCAGGATGGTTTCCTGCGCGTGCTGAACCATGAGCAGGACAACTGGTTCTACGACTACACCAAGAGCCCGCAGGATCTGATGCTCAGCATCTTCCGCGAGGCCAACGGCGAGGTGAAACTGTTCGTCAACTTCCAGCAACTGAACGGTCGCGGCCTGGCGGGGCTCGCCAAGTCCCTCGACAGCATGGTGAGCATGCTCGCCAACTTCCGCATCGGTGACAGCGGCTTCGTCTTCATGACCGACGGCAGCGGCAAGGTGAAACTGCACCCTGACGCGGCCCGCATCGATCGCGACAGCCTGACCCAGCTGGCCGGTCCCGATGCTGGCAGCCTGCTGACCAAGCAGCCCTTCTCCGCCACGCACGCCGAGGTGGATGGTCAGGCCGTGGTGCTCGCCACCAGCTATATCCCGCTGCTCGACTGGTATCTGGTGGCTCAGGTACCGGAGGCGGAAGTCTATGCCGAGCTGAACGAGGCGCGCCTGCACATCCTGCTGGTGAGCCTGGTCATCGCCGTCGGCATGGGGCTGCTCGGGGTGCTGCTGGCAGGCTCCGTCAGCCGTCCGCTCAACGAGCTGGCACGCCTGTTCCGGGCGCTCGGCAGCGGTGACGGCGATCTGACCCAGCGCCTCAAGGTGGAAGGTCGCGACGAGCTCGCCCAGGTCGCCACCGGTTTCAACAACTTCGTGGCCAAGATCCACGGCTCCATCGAACAGGTCGCCAACAACTCCCGCCAGCTGGCCCTCACCGCCAACGAAGTGGCCGCCAAGGCCCAGCTGACCCAGCACAACTGCACCGCCCAGCGGGATCGTACCGTACAGGTCGCCACCGCCATCCACGAGATGGGGGCAACCGTGGGCGAGATCGCCGGCAATGCCTCGCTGGCTGCCGACGTGGCCAAGCAGGCCAACGAACAGGCCGATGCGGGCGCCGTGGTAGTCGCCCAGGCCCGTCATGGCATCGTCGGATTGTCGGACGAGATCGAGCAGGTCGCCGGTGTCATCGAGTCTCTGGCCAGCCAGACCGACTCCATCGGCAGCATTCTCGACACCATTCGCAGCATCTCGGAGCAGACCAACCTGCTGGCCCTCAACGCCGCCATCGAGGCCGCCCGGGCCGGTGAGCAGGGCCGTGGTTTCGCCGTGGTCGCCGACGAGGTGCGCAATCTCGCCAGCCGCTCCGCCGCCTCCACCGCCGAGATCCAGACCATGATCAACAGCCTGCAGGAGCAGAGCGCCCGCGCCGTCAGCGCCATGGCCCAGGGCCGCAACCAGAGCCAGGCCGTGGTCAACCAGGCCGATGAGGCCAATGCGGCACTCGGCCAGATCACCGGTCACATCACCCAGATCAGCGACATGAACATCCAGGTCGCCACCGCCACCGAGGAGCAGTCCAGCGTGGTGGGCGAGATCAACCGCAACGTGGAGGACATCAACCAGCTGACCATGGAGACCGCCGACATCGCCCACCAGCTGACGGCGTCCAGCCGCAGCCTGCAGCAACTCTCCGGCGAGCTCGACAAGCTGGTCGGCAACTTCAGGTTGTGATCACCAAGGGCGCTGCGGCGCCCTTGTTTTACCGGGTCGGCATGGAGTGCCGGCCCGTTCATGACAACGATTGTCATGACAAGCCGCTAGATTAGCGACACAACAACGAACCAAGGAGTCAACATGCTGGCTGGCAAACTCACCATCAAAAACCAACTCATCCTGGCGGTCACCGTGCCTTGCCTCGCCCTGCTGCTGGTTGGCGCGGCCAGCCTGCGCAGCATGGGACACATCAAGCAACAGGCCGACGAGTTGTTCCAGAATACCGCGACCCCCATGCGGGCCATGGCGGAAGTGGCCTCCCGCATTCCACGCATGCGAGTCGGCATCGACATGATGCTGCTGCAAGACACCTCGCTGCGGGATGAGAAGGGAGTGCTGACCCGGGTCAAGGAGACCCGAGAGGAAGATATTCCCGAGATGCGTCAAGCCATGGAGCAGGCGGTCAATGCCCAGGTAGATCCCGCCGCCCGCGCCGAGGCGCAGACCCTGCTCGATCAGTTCACCGCCATGGAGCGCGACGAGCTGACCCCCATGCTGCAAGCGTTGTCGGACAACCGGATGGATGAGGCCCGCGCCCTCTATCGGGATCGCTACAGCCTGAGCTATGGGGTCATGCGCAAGGGGGCCAATGCCCTGCTCGACGGCCTGATCCAGCAGGCCCAGCAACGCAACGAGCTGAGCGAGCGCAGCTATGGCAGCGGTCGCAACCAGATGATCGCCATCATAGTCGCCGCCCTCGCCATCTCCCTGCTCGTCTCGGTCCTCATTCTGATCGGGCTGCGCAACCGTGTCTCCTTCTTGCAGCAGCATATCGGGGATGTGGCCCGCCACCTGGCACTGGACAGCAGCGCCAGCCTCAGCGGCAAGGACGAGCTGGCCGAGATAGGCCGCAGCTTCAACCAGTTTGTGGCCCGCATCCACGGTGCCATTGAACAGGTCGCCAACAACTCCCGCGAGGTCGCCGCCACCGCCAACGACCTCGCCGCCAAGGCCCAGCTGACCCAGCACAACTGCACCGCCCAGCGGGATCGTACCGTGCAGGTCGCCACCGCCATCCACGAGATGGGAGCCACGGTGACCGAGATCGCCGGTAACGCCTCGCTGGCCGCCGACGTGGCCAAGCAGGCCAACGAGCAGGCCGATGCGGGCGCCCTGGTGGTGGCTCAGGCCCGTCACGGCGTCGTCGGCCTCTCCACCGAGATCGAGCAGGTTGCCGGCGTCATCGAGTCCCTGGCCAGCCAGACCGACTCCATCGGCAGCATTCTCGACACCATTCGCAGCATCTCGGAGCAGACCAACCTGCTGGCTCTCAACGCCGCCATCGAGGCCGCCCGGGCCGGCGAGCAGGGCCGCGGCTTCGCCGTGGTCGCCGACGAGGTTCGCAACCTCGCCAGCCGCTCCGCCGCCTCCACCGCCGAGATCCAGACCATGATCAACAGCCTGCAGGAGCAGAGCGCCCGCGCCGTCAGCGCCATGGCCCAGGGCCGCAACCAGAGCCAGGCCGTGGTCAGCCAGGCCGACGAGGCCAATGCGGCGCTCGGCCAGATCACCGGTCACATCACCCAGATCAGCGACATGAACATCCAGGTCGCCACCGCCACCGAGGAGCAGTCCAGCGTGGTGGGTGAGCTCAATCGCAACGTGGAGGACATCAACCAGCTGACCATGGAGACCGCCGACATCGCCCACCAGCTGACGGCGTCCAGCCGCAGCCTGCAGCAGCTCGCCGGCGAGCTCGACAAGCTGGTCGGCAATTTCCGGCTGTAAGCTCGAGTGAAATGCAACAAGGGGACGCGATGCGTCCCCTTGTTGTTTGGCGGCAATCCAGAGGGCAGCGGCTCGTCAGCCCCCCTTCTTGCGGTCATACATCTGCTTGTCCGCCCGCTGCAACAGTGACTCGAGATCCGCCGGCTGGGCGGGATCATAATGGGCAACCCCGGTGGAACATTGCAGCCGGTAGGGCTTTCCAGCCTCCCGGTTGAACGTCGCCAGCGCCGCCTCGAAACGGGTCAATACCCGGGTCACCAGCTCGGGGCCTATGCCCGGCAGCAAGACCACGAACTCGTCCCCGCCGAGGCGGGCGAAGATATCCGCGTTGCGAAACACCCGGGAGAGCAGGAGCGCCATCTCGCGCAGGGCGTCGTCCCCCACCTCGTGCCCCAGGTTGTCGTTGATCTCCTTGAAACGATTGAGATCGAGAAACAAGAGGCTCGCCTCCCGTCCCTGTCGATGGGAGAGTTGCAGGCACTTCTGCCCCAGCATGATGAAGCCACGGCGATTGGTGATGCCGGTCAGCTCATCCAGAATAGCCAGCTGGATGGCGGCGAGTTCGTGCTCCACCATGCCGGCCAGATCGGTCAACAGCGACAGCTGACGCTCATCCAGCTGACGTGGCGTGCGATCGATGAGACAGAGGGTCCCCACCTTGTAGCCACCGGCGATATGCAGGGGACAACCGGCATAGAAACGGATATGGGGCGCCCCCAGCACCAGGGGGTTGTCGGCAAAACGCTCGTCCAGCGCCGCATCTTCCACGACGAAGACCCCCTCCCCCAGGATGGCATGACCACAGAAGGAGATATCCCGCTGGGTCTCCCGCGCCTCCAGGCCGCAACGGGACTTGAACCACTGCCGCTCCTCATCCACCAGGGAGATAAGCGAGATGGGCACCTCGAACATGTTGCGAGCCATTCGAGTAATGCGATCGAACCTCTCCTCGGCGGAAGTATCGAGAATGGCGAGGCGGCGCAGGCCATCAAGGCGTTGGCGTTCGTGTTCCGGGATGGGCGGGATCTGCATGGCGTTGTCGGTGGTTGATAGGCGAGGCCTCAGCATAGCAAATAGCCTCAAACAAATCTCTTTCAACCTTGAAAAACAAAAAAGCCGCTCCTGGGAGCGGCTCTTGTCGGGCAGGAAGAAGCTTATTTCTTCTTCTTGGCCTTGGCGTTCGGCAGGTCGGTGATGGAGCCTTCGAACACTTCGGCGGCCAGACCCACGGACTCGTGCAGAGTCGGGTGAGCGTGGATGGTCAGCGCGATGTCTTCGGCGTCGGCGCCCATCTCGATGGCCAGACCAATTTCACCCAGCAGTTCACCACCGTTGGTGCCCACGATGGCACCACCAATGACGCGGCCGCTCTCCTTGTCGAAGATCAGCTTGGTCATGCCGTCGGCGCAGTCGGAAGCGATGGCACGGCCGGAAGCAGCCCAGGGGAAGGTGGCGACTTCGAAGTTCAGGCCCTGTTGCTTGGCTTCCTTCTCGGTCAGACCGACCCAGGCCATCTCTGGCTCGGTGTAGGCAATGGACGGGATCACTTTCGGGTCGAAATAGTGCTTCTTGCCGGCGATGACTTCGGCCGCCACGTGGCCTTCGTGCACACCCTTGTGAGCCAGCATCGGCTGGCCGACGATGTCACCGATGGCGTGGATGTGAGCCACGTTGGTACGCAGCTGCTTGTCCACCTCGATGAAACCGCGCTCGGTCACGGTGACGCCAGCCTTCTCGGCATCCAGCATCTTGCCGTTCGGCACACGGCCCACGGCGACCAGCACGTTGTCGTAACGTACCGGCTCGGCCGGCGCGTGCTTGCCTTCGTAGGAGACGTACAGGCCGTCTTCACGGGCTTCAACGGCGGTGACCTTGGTCTCCAGCATGATGTTGAATTTCTTGGCAACGCGCTTGGTGTAGATCTTGACGATGTCTTTGTCCGCAGCCGGTACCAGCTGATCGGCAAACTCCACCACGTCGATCTCGGAACCCAGGGAGGAGTACACGGTACCCATCTCCAGGCCGATGATGCCGCCACCGATGACCAGCAGCTTGCCCGGTACGGTAGTCAGTTCCAGCGCATCGGTAGAGTCCCATACGCGCGGATCTTCATGGGGGATGAAGGGCAGCTTCACCGGGCGGGAACCCGCAGCGATGATGGCGTTGTCGAAGGTCACGGTCGTCTTGCCGTCGGCACCTTCCACTTCCAGGGTATTCGGGCCGGTGAACTTGCCGAAGCCGTTCACAACCTGCACCTTACGCATCTTGGCCATGCCGGCCAGACCGCCGGTCAGCTGGTTGATGACCTTCTCTTTCCACAGACGCACCTTGTCGATGTCGGTCTGCGGGGCACCAAAGACGATGCCGTGCTCGGCCAGCGCCTTGGCTTCTTCGATCACTTTGGCAACGTGCAGCAGCGCCTTGGACGGGATGCAGCCCACGTTCAGGCAGACGCCACCCAGGGTGGAGTAACGCTCGACGATAATGGTATCCAGACCCAGATCGGCGGCGCGGAAAGCAGCGGAATAACCGGCAGGGCCAGCACCCAGTACTACGACCTGGGTTTTGATTTCTTTACTCATCATGACCTCTTTGTCGTTCTTATATCCCCGGACAGCACAGTCTTATGCCAGACAAGGCGGCTGCAGCCGTGAAAAAAACGGGGCAAGTTTACAATCCTGTTAATGAAATGAGAAGCAGAAAGGGTGGGCTTTGGGCCCACCCTCTCACTTACAGGACCAGTCGACGAATGTCGGACAGCACACCACTCAGGGTGGTGATGAAGCGCGCACCGTCGGCACCGTCGATGACACGGTGGTCATAGCTCAGGGCCAGCGGCAACATCAGGCGCGGTTCAAACTCCTTGCCGTTCCACTTCGGTTTGAAGTCGGACTTGGAGACGCCCAGGATGGCCACTTCCGGCGCATTGACGATCGGGGTAAAGCTGGTACCACCGATGCCGCCAAGGCTGGAGATGGTGAAGCAACCACCCTGCATGTCGGCGGCGGTCAGCTTGCCGGCACGCGCCTTCTTGGAGATCTCCGCCAGATCGCGGGACAACTCGAAGATACCCTTCTTGTTGACGTCGCGAACCACCGGCACCACCAGGCCCCCCGGAGTGTCTACCGCCACACCGATGTGGATGTACTTCTTCATGATGAGCTTGGTGCCGTCTTCGGACAGGGCGCTGCAGAAGCGTGGATGCGCTTCCAGGGCCTTGGCGGCAGCCTTCAGGATGAACACCAGCGGGGTGATCTTCACGTCCAGCTTCTGCTTCTCGGCCAGGATGTTCTGCTCTTTGCGGAACGCTTCCAGCTCGGTGGTATCGGCTTCGTCGAACTGGGTGACGTGCGGGATCATGGCCCAGTTGCGATGCAGGGCAGGACCGGAGATCTTCTGGATCCGGGTCAGTTCCAGCTCTTCGACCGGACCGAACTTGCTGAAGTCCACCTTCGGCCACGGCAGAACGCTCATGCCGTTGCCAGTGCCTTGACCTGCAGCCGGTGCGGACTCGGCGCGCTTGACCGCATCCTTCACATAGGCCTGCACGTCTTCTTTGACGATGCGACCCTTGCGACCGGAGGCTTTCACCTTGGCCAGGTTGACGCCGAACTCACGGGCCAGACGGCGCACGGCCGGAGAGGCGTGGACGTAGGCATCGTTGGCAACGAAGTCAGAAGCGGCAGCAGGCGCGGCGGCCTGGGCAACCGGGGCAGCAGCCACAGGAGCGGCGGCAGCCGGTGCAGGAGCGGCAGCCTGGGCAACCGGCGCGGCAGCAGCAGGAGCGGCGCCAGCCACTTCGAATACCATGATCAGGGAACCGGTGGAGACCTTGTCACCCGCCTTCACCTTGATCTCTTTGACCACACCGGCGAACGGCGCAGGCACTTCCATGGAAGCCTTGTCACCTTCCACGGCGATCAGGGACTGGTCGGCTTCGACCTTGTCACCCACGGCGACCATGATCTCGGTGACTTCCACTTCGTCACCACCGATGTCCGGTACGTTGACCTCTTTGGCGGCGGCAACGGCAGGGGCAGCAGCCACGGGGGCGGCGGCCTGAACCGGTGCAGCGACGGCGGCAGGCGCGGCGCCAGCCACTTCGAATACCATCACCAGGGAACCGGTGGAGACCTTGGCGCCAGCGGCAACCTTGATCTCGACCACGCGGCCCGCGAACGGTGCCGGCACTTCCATGGAGGCCTTGTCACCTTCCACGGCGATGATGGACTGGTCGGCTTCGACCATGTCGCCCACGGCGACCATGATTTCAGTCACGTCCACTTCGTCGTCACCGATGTCCGGCACGTGCACGTCTTTGCGGGCAGCGGCAGCGGGTGCAGCGGCCGGGGCGGCGGCCGCAACCGGGGCAGCAGCCGGAGCCGGGGCAGCCGCGGCGGCGCCTTCGGCTTCGAAGATCATGATCTGGGAACCGGTGGCAACCTTGTCGCCCACCTTGATCAGGATCTCTTTGACGATACCGGCGGCAGGGGCCGGTACTTCCATGGAGGCTTTGTCACCTTCCACGGCGATCAGGGACTGGTCCAGTTCGACCTTGTCACCCACGGCGACCATGATTTCGGTCACTTCCACTTCATCGGCACCGATATCCGGCACCATAATCTGTTTGGACATTGTGCTTTATCCTCTTACGCGTCTGTCGCGTTAACCTATGCAAGGGCCCATTTGGCCTATAAACCACTACCAAACCGGGTAATTGCCATTGCTTCTACTGTCACCAAAACTGGCAAGAAGCCGCCCGGCGCAATGCCGGACGGCTCCTCCGTTCTCTTAGGCGTGCAGCGGGTTAACCTTGTCGGCATCGATGCCGTATTTCTTGATCGCGTCGGCCACGACCTGCTTGTCGATCTCGCCACGCTTGGCCAGTTCGGTCAGGGCAGCCACCACTACGTAGAACTCGTTCACTTCGAAGTGACGACGCAGGTTGGCACGGCTGTCGGAACGACCGTAACCATCGGTACCCAGTACACGGTAGTTCTCGGTCGGTACGAAGGCACGCACCTGATCGGCGAAGGACTTCATGTAGTCGGTCGCGGCGATGGTGGCGTCGGTGCCCAGCACCTGTGCGATGTAAGGTACACGCGCTTCGGCAGTCGGGTGCAGCATGTTCCAGCGATCCGCGTCCTGACCGTCACGGGCCAGTTCGTTGAAGGAGGTGACGCTGAACACGTCGGAACCCACGCCGTACTCGGTGGCCAGGATCTGGGCGGCGGTGCGCACGTGACCCAGGATGGAGCCACAACCCAGCAGCTGTACCTTGGCCTTGTTGCCGGCCACGGTTTCCAGCTTGTAGATACCCTTGCGGATGCCTTCCTCGGCGCCTTCCGGCATGGCCGGCATGGCATAGTTCTCGTTCAGGGTGGTGATGTAGTAGAAGACGTTCTCCGGCTTCTCACCGTACATGCGACGCAGACCGTCCTGCATGATCACTGCGACTTCATAGGCGTAGGACGGATCGTAGGAGATGCAGTTCGGGATGGTACCGGCCAGGATGTGGCTGTGACCATCTTCGTGCTGCAGACCTTCGCCGTTCAGGGTAGTACGACCGGAGGTCGCGCCCAGCAGGAAGCCACGGGCTTGCTGGTCACCGGCTGCCCACGCCATGTCGCCGATCCGCTGGAAGCCGAACATGGAGTAGTAGATGTAGAACGGGATCATCGGGCAGTCGTTGGTGCTGTAAGAGGTCGCAGCAGCCAGCCAGGAGGACATGGCGCCCAGCTCGTTGATGCCGTCTTGCAGAACCTGACCCTGCTTGTCTTCCTTGTAGTAGGAGACGATGTCACGGTCTTGCGGGGTGTACTGCTGACCATGCGGGCTGTAGATGCCGATCTGGCGGAACAGACCTTCCATCCCGAAGGTACGGGCTTCGTCAGCCAGGATCGGAACGATACGCTTGCCGATGGACTTGTCTTTGAGCAGCACGTTCAGGGAACGCACGAACGCCATGGTGGTGGAGATCTCGCGCGCCTGTTCACCCAGCAGCGGGCCGAAAGCGTCCAGTGCAGGGATGTCCAGCTTGGTGGTGCTCTCGCGCAGACGGGTCGGTACGTAGCCCTTCAGGGCGGTGCGACGGGCGTGCAGGTACTTGTGCTCTTCGGTACCCTCTTCGATCTTCAGGTACGGCAGCTTTTCCAGTTGCTCGTCGGTGACCGGCAGGTTGAAGCGATCACGCAGGTGACGAACGGAGCCCAGATCCATCTTCTTGACCTGGTGAGCGATGTTCTTGCCTTCGGCCGCTTCGCCCATGCCATAGCCCTTGATGGTCTTGGCCAGGATGACGGTCGGCTTGCCCTTGGTCGCTGCGGCCTTGGAGAAGGCGGCGAACAGTTTACGGGGGTCGTGACCACCGCGGTTCAGGGCGAAGATCTCCTCGTCAGTCATGTCTTTGACCAGCGCGGCGGTTTCCGGGTAACGGTTGAAGAAGTGCTCACGGACGTAAGCGCCATCGCGGGACTTCATGGTCTGATAGTCGCCGTCCACGGTCTCGTTCATCAGCTGGATCAGCTTGCCGGACGTGTCTTTCTTCAGCAGCTCATCCCACTTGCGACCCCAGATGACCTTGGTGACATCCCAGCCAGCGCCGGAGAACAGGCCTTCCAGCTCGTTGATGACCTTGCCGTTACCGACAACAGGGCCGTCCAGACGCTGCAGGTTGCAGTTGACCACGAATACCAGGTTGTCGAGCTTTTCGCGCACGGCAACGGTCAGGGCACCCTTGGCTTCCGGCTCGTCCATCTCACCGTCACCCAGGAAGGCGTAAACGGTCTGCTCGGAGCAATCCTTGATGCCACGGTCGGTCAGGTACTTCAGGAAGCGAGCCTGATAGATGGCGGCGATGGGGCCCAGACCCATGGAAACGGTCGGGAACTGCCAGAAGTCCGGCATCAGTTTCGGGTGCGGATAGGAAGGGATACCCTTGCCGTCCACTTCCTGACGGAAGTTGTCCAGCTGCTCTTCGGTCAGACGACCTTCGGCAAATGCACGGGCGTAGATGCCCGGGGAGATGTGACCCTGGAAGTAGACCAGATCGCCACCGTCCTTCTCGCTGCGAGCGCGGAAGAAGTGGTTGTAGCAGACTTCGTAGATGGTCGCGGAAGAGGCGAAGGAAGACATGTGACCACCGAGGTCCAGGTCTTTCTTGGAGGCACGCAGCACGATCATCATGGCATTCCAGCGGATGATGGCGCGGATGCGGCGTTCCATCTCCAGGTCGCCCGGGTAAGCCGGTTCGTCGCTGGCAGGAATGGTGTTGATGTAGTCGCGATTTGCCTTTTCAGCCACGTCCACACCGCTGATGCGGGCTTTCTCGGCCAGTTGTTCAAGGATGAACTGAGCGCGTTGCGGACCCTCTTCACGCAGCAGGGATTCCAGAGAGGCAAGCCACTCCAGCGTTTCTATCGGGTCCACATCGTTCTTCAGGATATCAGACATGGCTGGTTCCTATTTGTTGTGATTGCACGGCATTGCACGGCGAAGAGCGCAAGCATTCGACAATAAAGCCTTGTGGGATTAGTTTTCCTGCTGACGGATCCGACGCATGGATCGCTGGATCCGGCTGTCTTCCCTCTGCATATCCAACAAGGTGTCCTCGATAAAGGCCAGGTGCTCATGACAAGCAGCCCTGGCCCGCTCCGGAGCCCCCGACAGGATAGCCTCGATCAGTGACGCACGATGGCGACGGATCTTGGCGACCACTCCCGGACGGCGATTCAAAATCTCATTATTTCGTAAAATGTTCTGTTCGAGCATGGGGCCCATGGCCCGCAACAGGTGCAGCAGCACCACGTTGTGGGAGGCCTCGGCCACCGCCAGATAGAACTGGGTAACGGCAGCTGATTCAGCCACCAGCGACCCTTGCTGGCCCGCATCGATGATGGCGGCTTGCGCCAGGCGAATGCGTTCGAAATCGGCATCAGTTCCCCGCAACGCAGCATAGTAGGCACAGATGCCTTCCAGTGCGTGAC
The DNA here is from genome assembly GCF_040215105.1 of Aeromonas veronii. Classification (NCBI taxonomy): domain Bacteria; kingdom Pseudomonadati; phylum Pseudomonadota; class Gammaproteobacteria; order Aeromonadales; family Aeromonadaceae; genus Aeromonas; species Aeromonas veronii. Next base: position 482,164 of record NZ_CP157875.1, on the reverse strand, counting down.
GAAACTCCAGCAGGTCGTACTGGGCTTCCGGGTGCGTGCTGAGCAACTCGAACAGGGGATCGGCGATCCCCTTGCTCAAGGCATTCTGCACATAGGTGCCGCCCCCCTGGCGCCGATACAAGAGCCCTCTCGCTTCCAAACGCTGGATGGCTTCGCGCAGCGATGGGCGCGAAACCTGAAACTGGATGGCGAGTTCACGCTCGGGTGGCAATTTTTGCCCCGGCTGCAAACTGCCTTCCAGAATCATGCTTTCCAGCTCGGCGACGATGGCGTCGGCCAGTTTGGGCTGAGTAATCTTGATATAGGGCATGAGGCTACTTTGTTAAATTGGTATTACCAATTCTATGAATGGGGCGAAAATTAGCAGAGGGCTTGGGAAAAGTCCACCCGAAATATGATCTGCATCAAGATCTAAAGGCACCACTTTAGGGGTAAAGAAGAGGAATTATGACCTAGCTCAAAGAAAATGGTCAGACCAATATTTTCGGGGGGACTTGCAGATAACATTTAACCAACAGCATGAAAAATGGCTCACCTTGGTGGCAAGCCATTGATTTTAAAAACACAAACTAATGTTGCAAATCACTGTTCAAAATTGAGAAGTGACTTGTAACGATCCCATTCGAAACTCTCACCGGGATCGCTCTTGCGCCCTGGCGCGATGTCGCAATGACCCACGATCCGTTCAGCGGTAATTGACGGATAGTGCCGTGATATGGCCCTACTGAGTCCTGCCAGCACCTCGTACTGGGCATCGCTATAGGGAGCCTCGTCCGTCCCTTCCAGCTCGATGCCGATGGAAAAATCGTTGCAGGCCTCCCTCCCCTCCCAGCTCGACACCCCGGCGTGCCAGGCACGCGCACCAAACGGCACATACTGCACCAACTCGCCGTCACGCCGGATCAGGCAGTGGGCGGAGACCTTCAACTGATGGATATCGGCAAAATAGGGGTGAGCATCGGGATCCAGCTGGCCGAGGAAGAGATCGTCGATCCAGGGGCCCCCAAACTGCCCGGGGGGTAGGCTGATGCCATGCACCACCAGCAGGGAGATGTCATCCGGGCTGGCCCGCTCGTTGTGATGGGGTGAGGGCACCCGACGGGCCTGCTCGCACCAACCGTCGGCATCGATAGAGAAAAGGGCTTTGGGCTGCGTCATCGTCGGCTCATTCTGACTGAGAAAAGAGATCCCATGGCAACCCGCTCCCGTCGCCTGAAACGAGAAACAAGCCTCTGAATCCATGGATGAAATTGTGTTAGGCTCAGGCATCAACTCGCGCGATACCGGATCCTATATGCACCCGATGGCACGCCGGCTCTGGCTGCTGGCCTGGCTCTCCCTGCTGGGATTGCTGACCCTCTACTTCTACTCCAGCGCCAAGCCCACGGTGACCGCCAGCGGAGACCTGCTGCTCAAGGCCGATGCCAGCGGCCATTATCGTCTGGAGGGTGCCATCAACGGTCAGCCGGTGCAACTGCTGCTGGACACCGGTGCCACCCTGGTGACGATCCCGAGCCAGGTGGCCGAGCGCCTCGGCCTCATTCCCACCGGGCACAGCCGGGTCAAGACGGCCGCCGGTGAGATCCAGGTCCAGACTAGCCGGATCGAAAGCCTGGCGATGGGGCCGCTGACCTTGTACGATCTGACCGTCTTTATCAATCCGGCCACCGACGGGGAAGAGATCCTGGTGGGCATGAATGCCCTCGGCCGGCTGGAATTACGCCAAAAGGAGAGGCAGTTGCTTCTCAGACCCCTGCAGGAATAAGGCATGCTACAACAGGACATCAGCCGCGCCGTGCGCGCCGCGCTACTCGAAGACTTGGGCGATGCCCTCACCGCACTGGATCAACCGGATGCCAGCGCCGATATCACGGCCCAGCTGATCCCGACCGATCGCCTCTCCACCGCCCGGGTCATCACCCGTGAAGCCGGTGTCTTCTGCGGCCAGCCCTGGGTTGACGAGGTATTTGCCCAGCTCGGCGGCGAGGTCAGGGTGGAGTGGCTGGTGCAGGATGGCGAGAAGCTCTCCCCCAATCAGGAGCTGTTCCGCCTCCATGGCCCCGCCCGGATACTGCTGACCGGCGAGCGCAATGCGCTGAACTTCGTGCAGACCCTGAGTGGCGTCGCCACCCTCACCGCCCGCTATGTGGCCGAGCTGGAAGGCACCGATTGCCGCCTGCTCGATACCCGCAAGACGCTGCCGGGCCTGCGCAGTGCACAGAAATATGCCGTCACCTGCGGCGGTGGCAAGAACCATCGCATCGGGCTGTTCGATGCCTATCTCATCAAGGAGAACCACATCCTGGCCTGCGGGGGTATTCAGGAAGCCATCGCCCAGGCGCGTCACCTCAACCCGGGCAAACCGGTCGAAGTGGAGGTCGAATCGCTGGCCGAACTGGAGCTGGCTCTGGCGGCCCTGGCCGACATCGTGATGCTGGACAACTTCGACATCCCCATGATGAAAGCAGCGGTGACCCTGAACCAGGGCCGCGCCAAACTGGAGGTGTCCGGCAACGTCACTCTGGAGACCCTGGCCAGCTATGCCGCCACCGGCGTCGATTTCATCTCGGTCGGCGCCCTGACCAAGCATGTGAGAGCACTGGATCTCTCGATGCGCTTTGTCTGATCTCACCGGCAAAAACGCCATCTGACTGTACTGCCAGATATTACAGGACTCGAAACTTGCAAAAGGCGCCACAGGCGCCTTTTCTTTATGCAGGATCCCACGACATAAGGAGTGTGACATGGGCCCCCCCTGCCATTGAAAGAGTCATTAGAGGCTTTTTAATCTTTGATTTTTCTATATTTTTCACTAAACAGCAGGAAAATGGTTAACAAGGTGACAACCTCTGTTGCCAACTTTAAGCGCTCGGATAAGATACTGGCGTGTGGACAGAATTCCACCGGCACTTCTCAGGAACCATGGAAAAAAGGATATTTGACATGAACAGAGACATGAAGAAACAGTCGGGCTTCACCCTTATTGAATTGATGATAGTGGTCGCGATCGTCGCCATCCTGGCCGCTATCGCCCTGCCGGCGTATCAGACCTATACCAAGAAGGCGAAGTTCTCCGAAGTAGTCTCAGCAACAGGTGCTTTTAAAACTGCTGTCGAAGTATGTGCGCAAAGAGATGGGAGCTTAGCTAGCTGCTTCACTGCAGGTTCCAACGGTATCCCGGCAGCAGTTAGTGGATCATCCTCTGCAGATAGCTATGTCTCTGCCGTGAGTATTGGTGGTAGCAGTGCGGCTGTAAATATTACAGCTACGGGTAAAACCTCTACCTTTGCCTCCACAGAGAATACCTATATTCTGCAAGGAAGCTTCAACAATGGCCAAGTTATCTGGGCCCAAGCCGCTAGCGGCAGTACCTGCACCAGCACCGGTATTTGCTAACGCATGACCTCTAGCCCCAATAGCGGCCTGGCCACCAGCCTGGCCGCTTCTTCCCTCCTCAGTGAGCCAGACTCACAACGCTATCTGAGCCAGGCCAGGGCGCAGCGCAAACCCTTTGTGACCTTCCTGATTGAAAACGATATCCTCGACAGCAAGGCCCTCGCCGATTTCTGTGAACTGGAATATGGGGTACCTCTGCTGGATCTTGCCGCCTTCGACTTGGCCGAGATCCCGCAGAAATACCTCAATCAGAAGCTGATTGAGAAGCACCATGTGCTGCCCATCTACACCCAGGGCCACACCCTCTATATCGCCATGTCGGATCCGACCAATGTGTCGGCGCTGGAGGATTTCGGATTCAGCTTCGGGCTGCACACCGAGGCCCTGCTGGTCGAAGAGAGCAAGCTGACCACCGCCATCGCCAAGCTGATGGAGAGTGAGCAGGATGCCCTCGGCATGGATCATATCGATGAGGCCGAGATCTCCGAGCTCGAAGTCACCGATGAGAGCTCGCGGCTCGACGAGAGCGTCAACACCGCGGATGACGATGCCCCCATCGTCAAGTACATCAACAAGATCATGATGGATGCCATCAAGCGTGGCGCCTCGGATCTGCACTTCGAACCCTACGAAACCAAGTACCGGATCCGCTTTCGCATCGACGGCATACTGCACGAGATTGCCACCCCGCCGGTCAATCTGGCCAATCGCTTCGCCGCCCGCCTCAAGGTGATGGCGAGGCTCGATATCGCCGAGCGGCGGCTGCCCCAGGATGGCCGGATCAAGCTGAAACTGTCCCGCAGCAAGTCCATGGACATGCGGGTCAACACCCTGCCGACCATGTGGGGCGAGAAGATCGTCATCCGCTTGCTGGACTCGTCGGCGGCGCGCCTCAACATCGATCAACTCGGTTTCGACGACAGACAGAAAGCCCAATACCTGAACGCCCTCTCCAAGCCCCAGGGTATGATCCTGGTGACCGGCCCCACCGGCTCGGGCAAGACGGTCTCCCTCTATACTGGCCTCAACATTCTCAACACGCTGGAGGTCAATATCTCCACCGCCGAGGATCCGGTGGAGATCAACCTGCCGGGGGTCAATCAGGTGCAGATCAATCCCAAGGCGGGTCTCACCTTCGCCAGCGCTCTGCGCTCCTTCCTGCGCCAGGATCCTGACATCGTCATGGTGGGGGAGATCCGGGATCTGGAAACCGCCGAGATAGCCATCAAGGCCTCCCAGACCGGCCACCTGGTGCTCTCGACCCTGCACACCAACTCGGCGGCCGAGACGCTGACCCGGATGATGAACATGGGGGTGCCCGCCTTCAATATCGCCTCCTCGGTGACCCTCATCATGGCCCAACGCCTGGCTCGCAAGCTGTGTGAACACTGCAAGGCGCCAGAGGTGATCCCCGAGAACGAGCTGCTGGAGCTCGGTTTCAGCCAACAACAGTTGATCGCGGGGCTGCGGTTGTTCAAACCCGTGGGCTGCAAGGAGTGTTCGGGGGGTTACAGAGGGCGGGTCGGCATCTATGAGATCATGCTGATGTCCGACAATATCGCCAGGCTCATCATGCAGGGGGCCAACTCCTTGCAGATTGCCGCCATTGCCCAGAAAGAGGGGATGCGCAATCTGAGAACCTCGGGCCTTGAGAAGGCGCGGTTGGGCGTCACCAGCCTGGCTGAAATAAACAGAATAACCACAAACTAGCGTGGCGTTTTAAAACCACTTATTTCAAGAATCATGAGCTGGTCAGAATTAAAATCTGACAGCACGATACGCCGGACAGAGGATCCGCTCCGGCTACCGCCGCCCAATTGCAGGATGCAGTGATGGCCACATTAGCGCAAAGACAGAACACCCCGAAAAAAGTCTTCTCCTTCCGCTGGCACGGGGTCAATCGCAAGGGGCTGAAAGTCTCTGGCGAATTGCAGGCCGACAGCATCAACACCGTCAAAATCGAGCTGCGCAAGCAGGGCGTCAACGTCACCAAGGTCAGCAAGCAGAGTCAGGGGTTGTTTTCCAAGGGCGGCGCCAAGATCAAGCCCATGGACATCGCCGTCATCTCCCGCCAGATCACCACCATGCTTTCCGCCGGCGTGCCCCTGGTGCAGAGTCTGCAGATCATCGCTCGCGGCCATGAAAAAGCCGCCGTGCGCGAACTGATAGGCCAGATTGCCGCCGATGTGGAGACCGGTACCCCCATGTCCGAGGCGCTGCGTCGCCATCCTCGTCACTTCGATGATCTCTATTGCGATCTGGTGGAAGCGGGGGAGCACTCCGGCGCGCTGGAGACCATCTACGACCGGATCGCCACCTACCGGGAGAAGAGCGAAGCACTCAAGTCCAAGATCAAGAAGGCGATGTTCTACCCGACCATGGTCATCCTGGTGGCCATCGTAGTGACCTCCATCCTGCTGCTGTTCGTCATTCCCCAGTTCGAAGACATCTTCAAGAGCTTCGGGGCCGAGCTCCCCGCCTTCACCCGTTTCGTCATCGCCATCTCCCGCTTCATGCAGGATTGGTGGTATTTGATCTTCGGCGGCATCGGCCTCGCCATCTTCTTGTACGTGCGGGCCTGGCGCAGCTCCCAGAAGGTGCGCGACAACACGGACAAATTCGTGCTCAGCATCCCCATCGTGGGATCCATCCTGCACAAGGCGGCCATGGCGCGCTTCGCCCGCACGCTCTCCACCACCTTCTCCGCCGGTATCCCCCTGGTGGATGCCCTGGTCTCCTCTGCCGGCGCCTCCGGCAACTATGTCTATCGCACCGCCATCATGGCTATTCGCAACGAAGTGGTGGCGGGCATGCAGATCAACGTCGCCATGCGCACCGTCGACCTCTTCCCCGACATGGTGATCCAGATGGTGATGATCGGTGAGGAGTCCGGCGCCATCGATGACATGCTCTCCAAGGTGGCGACCATCTTCGAGCAGGAGGTGGATGACATGGTCGACGGTCTCACCAGTCTGCTCGAACCCCTCATCATGGTGGTGCTCGGGGTGCTGGTCGGCGGCATGGTGGTCGCCATGTATCTGCCCATCTTCAAACTGGGCTCTGTGATACACTAGCCCCTGCGCGCGAGTGACCGGCCGGAGCGCGGCTAGTCAGGCCCGGTCATTCGCAGCCCCTTTCCAACAAACGCGGTTGATTATGGCCTCTCTCATCGAACTGGCTCAGGCGCTGCCCTGGCTCTATTTTTCCCTGATCTTCCTCTTTTCCCTGATGATCGGCAGCTTCCTCAATGTGGTCATCCATCGCCTGCCCATCATGCTGGAGCGCGACTGGCAGGCCGAATACCGCAGCTACTTCGACAGCGAACCCGCAGCAGCTTCTGTTCCCCCCTACAACCTGATGGTGCCACGCTCCTGCTGCCCTCATTGCGGTCATGCCATCACGGCCATCGAGAACATTCCCCTGCTGAGCTGGCTCTGGCTCAAGGGGCGCTGCCGCAGCTGTCAGGCGCCGATCTCGGTGCGTTATCCCCTGGTCGAACTGCTGACGGCCCTGTTGTCCGTGGTGGTTGCGGCGACCCTCACTCCGGGCTGGGGCACCCTGGCCGCCCTGGTGCTGACCTGGACCCTGATTGCACTCACCTTCATCGATCTGGACAAGATGCTGCTGCCGGATCAGCTCACCCTGCCGCTCTTGTGGGCCGGCCTGCTGTTCAACCTGCTGGGGGGATTCGTCTCGCTGGGAGACGCGGTGGTGGGCGCCATGGTGGGCTACCTGGTGCTCTGGAGCCTCTACTGGGCCTTCAAGCTGCTCACCGGCAAGGAGGGCATGGGGTATGGCGACTTCAAGCTGCTGGCAGCCCTCGGCGCCTGGCTCGGCTGGCAAGCCTTGCCCATCGTGCTGCTGCTCTCCTCCCTGGTCGGTGCCATCATCGGCATCGGGCTCATCGCGCTGCGCAAACACCATCAGGCCAATCCCATCCCCTTTGGCCCCTATCTCGCCATCGCGAGCTGGGCAGCGCTGCTGTGGGGAGATAGCATCACCCGCTGGTACCTGGACTGGGTGCTCTGACGAAACGAGGTTAAAGCAATGTATGTGGTAGCGATTACCGGCGGCATTGGCAGCGGCAAGACCACTGTCGCCAACCAGTTTGCAGCGCTCGGCATCGATGTGATCGACGCCGATGTGATTGCCCGTGACGTCGTGAAGCCCGGCACCCCGGCGCTGGCGGCCATCGCCGAGCATTTTGGCGCCGCTATGCTAGGGGAAGACGGGACGCTGGACAGACGCGCCTTGCGTGACCGCATCTTCAACCACACAGAAGAGAAGCAGTGGTTGAACGCACTGCTTCACCCGCTCATTCGCAGCGAGATGTTGCGCCAGTGCGCCGCTGCCAGTTCCCCCTACTGCCTGCTGGTGGTGCCTCTGCTGGTCGAAAACAAGCTCACCAGCCTCGCCAACCGGGTGCTAGTGATCGACGTGGATGAAGAGACCCAGATAGTGCGTACCTGTCGCCGGGATGGCGTCAGCCGGGAACAGGCGCAGGCCATACTGGCGGCTCAGGCCAGCCGGGCAGAGCGCCTCGCGGCAGCAGATGACGTGCTGGACAACCAGAATGGGTCGAGTGAGACCATTTCTGCGCGGATTTTCGCGCTGCACCAAACATATCTGGTGTTTGCCTCTCAACAAGCCCACCAACACTGAGTACACTAGGCCGGTTTATGGCTGGCCAGGATTAGGCATGATTTACGACTTCCCCCTCAATGAAAAAAGCCGGACCTATCTTCGTCTGGAGTCCCTGTTTTCCCAGATCCGCGACAATCTGGAGAGTGACCAGCCTTGGGCACACATCGCCTTCTTCAAGGGGTTGTTCGATCTGCAGGAGTTGCTGGAGCGCGGTGATCTGCGCGCCGATCTCATCAAGGATCTGGAACGTCTCGGCCAGCGGCTGAGCCACTGGGCCAGCCTGCCGGATGTGGACCTCGAGCAAGTCCAGCGGATGCAGCAGGAGAGCACCCAGCTCTCCCGCAGCCTGCTGCACTCCCCTCGCCCCGGCGCCCGTCTGAAGGAAGATCGCCTGCTCGGCTCCATCCGCCAGCGCTTCTCCATTCCCGGCGGCCTGTGCGCCTTCGACGTGCCCCAGTTGCATCACTGGCTGGCGACCCCCGCCGTCACCCGCCACCAGCAGATGCAGCAATGGCTCAGCGACATCAACCTGTTGATGAACGCCATCACGCTCTTGCTGCGCCTGTGGCGGGAATCCGGCAACTTCAGCGATCAGGTCGCCACCAACGGCTTCTTCCAGGACACCGCTGAGGGCGCCGAGCTCATCCGCATCCGTCTGCCAGGCGGCCAGCCCGCCTACCCGACCCTGAGCGGCCACAAGAACCGCTTCGCCCTGCGCTTCCTGCCCACCGCCGAGCAACAGATAGGCGACGTGCCTTTCCAGCTCGCCTGCTGCTGAGGAGAAAACGACATGGTCACCAAGGTAAAATGCCCCACCTGCCAGGGCGAGGTTGAATGGACTCCCGAGAGCCTGTTTCGCCCCTTCTGCAGCAAGCGTTGCCAGCTGATCGACCTCGGTGAATGGGCCGATGAAGAGAAACGCATTCCCGGCGAGATCGATCCCGAGCTGTTGCCCTACCCCGAGGAAGGGGAGCAGTGGCAATAAGCCAGAGATGAAAAAGGGCCCGATGGGCCCTTTTTCATGATGTTGACGGTGGCCCCCCTGCCGGGCTGCACACCCTCATGCTTTATTGAGCGAGCTGTTGCTGCAACCGGGCAACGATAGGGCCGTTGGCATCGGGGAACTGGTACTCATGCAGGGCGGCCAGCGGCACCCAGCGGCACTCCTGCCCCTCCTTGCCGAACGGTTCTCCATGGAAGCGGGTCACCTTCCAGATATCCAGCAGCACCTGCTTGTCCGGATAGTCGTGATGCAGCTCCATGAAAGGGCTGCAGTCCTGCACCCGGATGCCAATCTCTTCCCACAGCTCCCTGTCCAGCGCGGTGAGCAGGTCTTCCCCTGATTCGACCTTGCCCCCCGGGAACTCCCAGCGATCGCCCTGGTGGCGGTCTGAGGAGCGTTTGGCGAGGAAGATATCCCCCTTCTCATTTTCGATGACGCCGACCGCCACCCAGATCCGTTTCTTCGCTTCCATTTTCGTCCTCAACGTAAAGATGACAATCTGGCCATCCAGGGTGTCAGGCGGCTGGCCTGCCGTGCCCCCTGGGCCATGAAGATATCCTGCCCCACGTGCTCGTTGCCCGCGGGTGAAGGCAAGGGCCAGGGCTCGGCTCCTTGCGGCGTGAAGCAGCGATCGTGGATCAGGCTGCTCACGCGCAGACAGGGCCACACACAGTCGCGCAGGAACCACTGATCGATGTTCGGCGTCTCCATGTTGCCCGACTGGTAAGTCGCGAGCATCGGCGCCAGAGAGGGCAGCACGCCGGCCACCCCGCCCCACATGCCCGCCAGCACCAGATCGGTGTGGCTCCACCAGTCACGCATGATATGGAACCAGTGCCCCGATGCAAGCCAGGCATCGACCGCTACGCGCTCCCTGGCATTCAGCACGGAGTCCGCATCACGGATGAGAAAACGCCCGACCCCGGGATCGTTGGCCACCTGGAAGCGCCAGCAGAGCCGCTCGCGCAGAGACTGGCCGGCGGGCTGCATCATCACCTCGGCACCGTGTTCTCGCAGACAATCCAGCAGCTCCGCCGGCACGCTCTCATCCACATAGAAGCGCACCCGCCAGCCCGGATAGAGGTAGGCAGCCGCTAGCACGTTGTCGAGCGCGCCCCTCAGATAGCGGGGCGCCTTGCCCCACAGCGAAAAGGCGATGACGCTCTGTCGCTCTCCCTGCGATGCCAGCCAGGCATCCGGGCCCATGGCGGGGAGAGACCAGCCCGCAGGCAAGGGACCTCTCGCCTCGTCTTTCAGCGTCAGCGCCTGGGTGCCCGCCACGGCCGCCTCGTCGTGACGGCCGAGCTTGGCGAGGCAGCTACAGAGCCCATCCTGCGCCAGATAATCCCCCGGCTCACGCTTTGCCAGCAGCTCAAGATGCACCAGAGCCCGCTCATACTGGTTGGCTCGGGAGAGGCAGACGCAGAGATTGCGCAGCACCTCGATGTCATCGGGGGCGCTCTTGTGAGCCTGCTCCAGCACCTGGGCAGCGGATGCGGGATCGCCGCACAGGAAGAGGTAGTAGGCAAACTGCAACTGCAGGGGGACGGGTTTGCTCTGCTGTGCATTGAGCCGTACCAGCACCTGTTGCACCGCCTGTTGGCGATCTCCTTGCGACCAGCTGGCATGAGCCGCTTTGCACCAGCCCGTTGGAACCTTGCTCATCATCCCTCTCCTTGTGCTGTCCCCTGAAATGAATGCACCGCCCGAAGGCGGTGCATGGATCATCACGGGAGCTTAGGTCAACTGACCGTGGCAGTGTTTGTATTTCTTGCCGGAGCCGCAGGGGCAAGGGTCGTTGCGCCCTACCTTCTGCTCGTCCCGCACGAAGGTGACCGGCGCCGCTTCGCCCTGGCTCTCCTCGTCCGCCAGCTGGTTCTCGGCGGCCGCATGGGTGTAAGTGCGGGGAGCGGCTTCCGCCTGCTGGCGCTGCTGCTCTTCCATCGCTTCCACGTCGCGCTCCTGGACCTGTACTCGGCTCAGGATGCTGACCACGTCGCGCTTGAGGGTTTCCAGCATCTGGGTGAACAGATCGAAGGATTCGCGCTTGTACTCCTGCTTGGGGTTCTTCTGGGCATAGCCGCGCAGATGGATGCCCTGACGCAGGTGATCCATGGCCGCCAGATGCTCCTTCCAGAGGCCATCCAGAGTCTGCAGCATCACCGCCTTCTCGAAGTTGCGCAGCACCTCCTTGCCGACCAGCTCCTCCTTGTGGGCGTAGAGCTTGGTGGCTTCTTCCAGGATGCGCTCGCGCAGCTTCTCTTCGTACAGCTTGTCATCTTCCGCCAGCCACTGCTGCAGCGGCAGATCCAGGGCGAAGTCGGATTTCAGGCGCGTTTCCAGGCCCGGCACGTCCCACATCTCTTCCAGGGACTGGGGCGGGATGTACTCGTCGATGATGGCGCCGTAGACGTCGTCACGGATGACATGGATGGTTTCTGAGATATCGTTGGTATCCAGCAGTTCATTACGCTGCTCATAAACCACTTTACGTTGATCATTGGCTACGTCATCGAACTCCAGCAGGTTTTTACGGATGTCGAAGTTGCGACCTTCCACCTTGCGCTGGGCATTCTCGATGGCCTTGGTCACCCAGGGATGCTCGATGGCCTCGCCCTCTTCCATGCCCAGCTTCTTCATCATGCCGGTCACGCGATCGGAGGCGAAGATCCGCATCAGGGTATCTTCCATGGAGAGGTAGAAGCGGGAGGAACCCGGGTCACCCTGACGACCGGAACGGCCGCGCAGTTGGTTGTCGATACGACGGGATTCGTGACGCTCGGTACCGATGATGTGCAGGCCGCCGGCGGCCAGCACGGCGTCGTGACGCACCTGCCAGGCTTCCTTGATGGCGCGAACCTGTTCCTCGGTCGGATTCTCCAGCGCGGCGATCTCCGCCTGCCAGTTGCCACCGAGCACGATGTCGGTACCACGACCGGCCATGTTGGTGGCGATGGTGACGGCACCGGTCTGGCCCGCCTGGGCGACGATCTCCGCCTCCATGGCGTGGAACTTGGCGTTCAACACCTTGTGGGGAATGTTCTCCTTGGTCAGGATGCCGGACAGCAGCTCGGAGTTCTCGATGGAGACGGTACCCACCAACACCGGCTGGCCCCGCTCCACGCAACCGCGGATGTCTTCGATGATGGCGGCGTACTTCTCTTGTGCCGTGAGATAGACCAGATCGCCCATGTCCTTGCGAACCATCGGCTTGTTGGTCGGGATGACCACGGTATCCAGACCATAGATCTGCTGGAATTCAAAGGCTTCGGTATCGGCCGTCCCGGTCATGCCCGCCAGCTTGTCGTACAGACGGAAGTAGTTCTGGAAGGTGATGGAGGCCAGGGTCTGGTTCTCGTTCTGGATCTTGACCCCTTCCTTCGCCTCGACCGCCTGGTGCAGACCATCGGACCAGCGGCGACCCGGCATGGTACGGCCGGTGTGTTCATCGACGATGACGATCTCGTCCTTCTGGACGATGTAGTCGACGTTGCGCTCGAACAGGGTGTGGGCACGCAGACCGGCGTTGACGTGGTGCAGCAGGCTGATGTTGGTGGCGGAGAACAGGGAGTCGTCTTCCGCCAGCAGCCCCTCTTTCTTGAGCAGCTCTTCCACGAAGATCTGGCCGTTCTCGGTCAGCAGGGCCTGACGGTTCTTCTCGTCCACGGTGTAGTGGCCGTCGCCGGTGTACTCTTCAGAGTCTTCCTTGTCCTGCTTGACCAGCAGCGGGATCAGCTTGTTGATCTGGATGTACATGGCGGAGCTGTCTTCCGCCGGGCCGGAGATGATGAGCGGGGTCCGGGCTTCGTCGATGAGCACGGAATCCACCTCATCCACCAGCGCGTAGTTGAGCGGACGCTGCACGCGCTGCTCCGGCGAGAATGCCATGTTGTCGCGCAGGTAATCGAAACCGAATTCGTTGTTGGTACCGTAAGTGATGTCGGCGGCGTAGGCGTCACGCTTCTGGGACGCATCCATGCCGGGCACGTTGCAATCGACCGTCATGCCGAGGAAGGTGAACAGCGGGCGGTTTGCCTCGGCGTCACGCTTGGCCAGGTAGTCGTTCACCGTCACCACGTGCACGCCGCGACCGGACAGGGCGTTCAGGTACGCCGGCAGGGTCGCGGTCAGGGTCTTGCCCTCACCGGTCTTCATTTCGGCGATGCGGTTGGAGTTGAGCACCATGCCGCCGATCAGCTGGACGTCGAAGTGACGCATGCCGAACACCCGGCGGGAGGCTTCACGCACGGTGGCGAACGCTTCCGGCAACAGCTGCTCCAGCGTCTCACCCTGCTCCAGACGCTGACGGTACTCGGCCGTCTTGGCCTGCAGTTCCTGATCGGACAGTGCCTCGAACTGAGGCTCCATCGCATTGATCTGTTTTACAATTTTGCGCAAAGCCTTGAGCGTTCTGTCGTTCCGGCTGCCGATAATCTTGGTGAGCAGTGTGCTAATCATGGGTACCAACTATTTTGGTTATATAAGCGTTCCGTCACTGGAACCTGAAGAAAAAACCTAACCCCGTCTGGCGTTCAGAAAGCGTGCGGGGTTGACCTGACGACCATCTTTCAACACTTCGTAATGCAAATGCACCCCGGTCGCACGACCGGTGCGGCCCATCAGGGCTATCTTCTGGCCTTCATCGACCAGGGTACCCACCTCCACCAACAGCTTGGAGTTGTGGGCATAACGGGTGACCAGACCATTGCCATGGTCGATCTCCACCATGTTGCCAAATTCCGGGTGACGTCCCGCCCAGCTGACGATCCCCTTGCCGGTCGCCAGAATGGGGGTGCCGGGTTTGCCCCGGAAATCCACGCCCTTGTGCATCTTGGCGCGACCGTTGAACGGATCGACCCGGCCACCAAAGCCCGAGGAGATCCAGACCCGCTCCTGCTTGACCGGCGAGCCGGAAATAAAACCGGCATCGGTGATATGGTGATTCATGATGAAAGATTCAAGTACCGAGAGCTGTTCTTCACGGCTGCTAAGCTGGCGATTGAGGTGTGCCATAGAATCTTGCAGCTCGTTGAGGCTGACTTCCAGATCCGCATCATAGGAGGGGCCCCCCATGGGTGGCAGCTCCTTGAAGTTGAACTCCTCGGGATCCAGGTCTGCCTTCTCGGTCAGGCGCTCGCCGAGGGCATTGAGGCGACCCAGCTGCCCCTGCATGGTGCCCACCTGGGCGGCCAGCATGGCAAGCTGTTCACGGGCTTCATCAGCCCCTTGGGTCGATTTTTGTTGTTGCGCGAGGACCAGCGCCACTTCCAGCGCTTCCATCTTCTGGTGCCAGCTCTGCCAGAGCCAGCCACCGCCCATTGCCAACAGGGAGAAGAGAATACCGCCGACCCAGGCCAGACGTTGTTTGGGTAAGTGCACCTTGCGGCGCTGCTTGCCGTGGAGGATCAGGGTAATGCTCATAGAAACTTGTCTGCTCGGTCAGGTGAGGCCAGAGGCCCGCACGGGTAATAAAACCGGGAGATAATCGGTATTAAGGAGTGGAATACACAAATGACAGGACGTCGGTGCGGAGAGGTGACCGACGTCCTGTTGCACAGCTATCAGGCCAGAACCAGACCGTTGTCGTAGTAAGCGATAGGCGCTTTCTCGCCCTCACCCTCGAAGGTCACCAGTTCCCAGGCCTCCTGCTTGGCCAGCAAGGCACGCAGCAGTTTGTTGTTCAGGGCATGGCCCGTCTTGTAGGCACGGAATTCACCGATGATGCTGCGGTTGCACATGTACAGGTCACCGATCGCATCCAGCATCTTGTGCTTCACGAATTCGTCTTCGTAGCGCAGGCCATCTTCGTTCAGTACCCGATAGTCATCCAGCACCACGGCGTTTTCCAGGCTTCCGCCCAGCGCCAGGTTCTGGGAACGCAGATACTCGATGTCACGCATGAAGCCGAAGGTACGGGCACGGCTGATCTCTTTCACGAAGGAGCTGCCGGAGAAGTCCAGCACGCAACGCTGGTTGCGGCCTTCAAACACCGGATGCTGGAAATCGATCTCGAGATCCATCTTGAAGCCGTTGCGATAGGGGTGGAACTCCGCCCACTTGTCGCCGTCTTCAACCCGGACGCTCTGCTTGATCCGCACGAACTGCTTGGGTGCATTCTGTTCACGAATACCCACTTCCTGCAGCAGGTAGATGAACGGATGTGCGCTGCCATCCATCACCGGGATCTCGGGTGCGTCAACCTCCACATAGAGGTTGTCGATCCCCATCCCGGCCAGGGCGGCAGACAGATGTTCGATAGTCGACACACGAACACCGGCTTCGTTCACCAGAGCGGTACAAAGCACGGTATCACGTACCTGATCGGCGTTGGCTGGCAGCTCTACCACAGGATTCAGATCGGTACGCAAGTAAACGATCCCTGTGTTGACAGGCGCCGGACGGAACGTCATTGTGACTTTCCGGCCCGAATGCAGGCCCACACCGGTGGCCTGGACACTCGTTTTCAAGGTTCTTTGTCTAATCATGGGTGTATCCGCTTAACAGCTCAAATTCCTGACCAGATGGTCGTTGCCGGGCCATCATAGCACAATCCTTAAACAACAAACAAACCAGAGCCATCAGAGGCTTAGTCAGCTTGCTTGCGCAGGAACGCAGGAATGTCGAGATAATCCGGCTCACGGCGAGCTTGCGGCTCGGCGTTCACCACCTTGGCCGGGGCTTCTTCCATCACGCGGCCTTGCATCATGTCGCTCACCAGCGGCTGACGCACCGGGCGCTCTTGCACCTGGCTGCTCTTGACCAGGGTGATGTCCGGCTTGCGCTCGGCACCGATACCGGTAGCCACCACGGTCACACGCAGTTCGTCGTGCATTTCCGGGTCGATAACGGTACCCACGACCACGGTCGCGTTCTCGGAGGCGAAGGCCTTGACGGCGTTACCCACGGTCTCGAACTCTTCGATGGTCATGTCCATACCGGCGGTGATGTTGACCAGGATGCCACGGGCACCGGCCAGATCCACGTCTTCCAGCAGCGGGCTGGAGATGGCTTTCTCGGCCGCTTCTTCGGCACGGTCATCACCGGAGGCGGAACCGGTACCCATCATGGCGGTACCCATCTCGCGCATCACGGTACGCACGTCCGCGAAGTCGACGTTGATGAGGCCCGGGCGAGTGATCAGCTCGGCAATGCCCTGCACCGCACCCAGCAGCACGTCGTTGGCCGCCTTGAAGGCGTCCAGCAGGGAGATGCCACGACCCAGCACCTTCAGCAACTTGTCGTTGGGGATGGTGATCAGGGAGTCGACGTTCTTGGACAGCTCTTCGATACCGTGAGCGGCGAAGCCCATCCGCTTCTTCCCTTCGAAGGAGAACGGCTTGGTCACGACAGCCACTGTCAGGATACCCATCTCGCGGGCGACTTCGGCCACGATGGGGGCAGCCCCGGTACCGGTACCACCGCCCATGCCGGCGGCGATGAACACCATGTCGGAACCGGTCAGCAGCTCACGCAGCGCTTCCCTGTCTTCCATGGCGGCGTCGCGGCCGACTTCCGGGTTGGCGCCAGCGCCCAGACCCTTGGTGATGCCACCACCGATCTGCAGCGTGGTGTTGGCACTGGAGTTGCGCAGGGCCTGGGCGTCGGTGTTGACGGTAATGAACTCAACACCCTCGATGTTTTGACGAACCATGTGCTCGACTGCGTTGCCGCCGCCGCCACCCACACCTATCACCTTGATGACGGCTTCGTCAGTGTGGCTATCCATAAATTCAAACATGTTGTCTCTCCGCTTTATTTGCTGACTGACGCAAAATCTCTTAGAACTCGCCACGCAACCAGTTGCTGACCCGTTTGACCAGCCCACCTACGCTTGCCTTGGCGGCATATTCCTTGTTATTGCCGGTGGATTGATTGGTCCGGCCGTATTGCAGCAACCCGACCGCGGTCGAATACACTGGCGCCTGCACGTAATCGCTCAATCCACGTATGTTCATGGGCTCACCCACCCGGACCTGGCTCTGGAAGATCTGCTCCGCACACTCCACGATGCCTTCGATCTGGGCTGCGCCACCGGTCAGTACCACACCGGCCGCCAGCTGATGCTTGACCCCTTGAGCCTTCAACTCACTCTGCACCCGCACCAGCTCATCATTCACCATGGAGAGCAACTCGGTGTAACGGGGTTCAATCACTTCAGCCAGTGTCTGCCGCTGCAGGCTGCGCGCCGGACGGCCGCCGACACTGGGGACTTCAATATTGTCTTCCTTGCTGACCAGACGGCCGAGGGCGCAACCGTAACGCACCTTGATCGCTTCCGCATCCAGCGGCGGCGTGCCAAAGGCGTAGGCGATGTCGCTGGTAACCGTGCTGCCAGCGTACGGGATCACCTTGGTGTGACGCAGGGCGCCGCCGGTAAACAGCGACATGTCCATGGTGCCACCGCCGATGTCCACCACGCAGACACCCAGCTCCTTCTCGTCCTCGGTCAGCACCGCATAGCTGGACGCCAGGGCGGAGAAGATCAGCTGATCCACCCGCAGACCCACCTTCTCGACACACTTCTCGATGTTGCGCGCCATGTCATTGTGGCAGGTGATCAGGTGCACCTTGGCCGCCATCCGCACGCCGGACAGGCCGACCGGATTCTTGATCCCTTCCTGATAGTCGATGGCAAACTCCTGGGGCAGCACGTGCAGCACCCGCAGCTCATCGGACAGTCGCACCGACTTGGCGGTGTGGATGACGTTGTCCACGTCCTCCTGGGTCACCTCCTCGTCGGAGATGGGCACCATGCCGGTCTCGTTGCGACAATCGATGTGCTTGCCTGACAGACCCAGATAGACGGAGCTTATCTGGCAGTCGGCCATCATTTCTGCCTCTTCCACCGCACGGCGCAGGGACTTGACCACGGAGTCGAGATCGTTGACCCCGCCCTTCTCCATCCCGCGTGAGGCGTGGCTGCCCATGCCGATGACATTGAGCTCACCATCAGGCAGCACTTCGCCAACCAGTACCGCCACCTTGGTCGTGCCGATATCCAGTCCGACAATCAAATTTCTATCTGCGGTGTTGGTCATTCACTTTCTCTTCGCTTTTCTTCCAGCCAACTGCCATTCCGGTGTCGTATCGAAGGTCCACGTAAGCAACCCGCTCACGGGGTTCGATGACCGGGAAGGCATCGATAAACCGCTGCAGACGAAGCGCGATATCCGAGCGCCCCACAAACAGCTGAATGTTGCCATCCAGGGTCAGTTCCCAGGCATGGCGGGGGGTCAGATTCACCCCCATCAACTTGTATCCCCTGGCCGCCAGCAAGGTCTCGTACTGATGGCTGGCTTCCAGCACCTTGGCGGCCTGATCATCGGGCCCGGACAACTGCATCAGCGGCTTTTTCACCCTGTCCGGGGCACTGAACACCTCACCCTTGGTGTTGACGAAGCGGTTGCCATTCCAGCGGGCCGCCACATCCTGTTCGGTGAGGTAGACCTTGATCTTGTTCGGCCACTTCTTGCGGACCGACACCTGGGCCACCCAGGGCAGCGCGTTCAAACGCGCCTGCAATTCGTTCACATCCAGCTCGAAGAAATTGCGCAACTGGGCACCATCCAGCACGGCATTGCGCAGCTCATCGGCTTTCAAATATTCGTGTTGCCCCTGTAGCAACAGCTCGCTCATGGGCAACCGACTGGCATCCGTCAGCCAGTCTTTAACATCCAGCGCAGTCTGGTAGAGCCCCCACATGACCAGGATGAAAAATCCCACCCCGGCGATGAAGCCCCCCTTGGTGCGCCCTTGTGCCCTTGCCTCCACCCGATCGATCCCCGTTTAACGCGCCATGTCGGCCACTTGCAGACCGGTTCGCCATTATATAGGCGCCGGCTTGGCGGTCAAAATACTCATTGGGCCCTCAGGCACCGGATTTCATGCTATCCACGCTCAATTTCATCTCGCCGAGACGACGGGCCAGCGCCCCGACGTTCCCTGCCCCCTGGGTCAGCACCAGATCCCCCTCGCCGATGAGGTCCGCCAGCACCGCCGGGACATCGTCCGGCGTTGCGACAAAGATGGGTTCCATCGCGCCTCGGGAGCGGATGGTGCGGCACAAGGCACGGCCATCGGCACCGGGAATCGGCTCCTCACCGGCGGCATAGACCTCCAGCATCACCAGTACATCCACCTTGGAGAGCACGTCGGCGAAATCTTCGTAGAGATCCCGGGTACGGCTGTAACGGTGGGGCTGGAATACCATCACCAGACGCTTCTCGGGCCAGCCGGCACGGGCGGCGTTGATGGTCACCTTGACCTCGCTCGGGTGGTGACCGTAGTCGTCCACCAGCATGGCCTTGCCACGGCCGGTCTCGAACTCGCCATATTGCTGGAAGCGGCGACCCACCCCTTCGAACTTGGACAGGGCCTGGATGATGGCGTCGTCGCCGATGCCGTCTTCAGTCGCGACCGCAATGGCGGCGGCGGCGTTGAGGGCATTGTGCACCCCGGGCAGGTTCAGGGTGACCAGCAGTTCACCGGCATCCTTGCGGCGCACCCGGAAGCGGCTGCGGTTGCTGGTCTGCTCGAAGTCCAGCACCTGCACATCCGCGTCGTCAGACAGGCCATAGGTCAGGGTCGGACGGGCGATCTCCGGCAGCAGGCTGCGGATCACGGGGTCATCCACGCAGACCACCGCCAGGCCGTAGAACGGCAGGTTGTGCAGGAAGTCGATGAAGGTCGCCTTCAACCTGGAGAAGTCGCCGCCATAGGTGTCCATGTGATCCGCTTCGATGTTGGTCACGATGGAGACCATGGGCTGCAGATGCAGGAAGGAAGCGTCACTCTCGTCCGCCTCGGCGATGAGGTAGCGGCTGCTGCCTAGGCGCGCATTGGTGCCGGCACTGTTGAGCAGGCCACCGATGACGAAGGTCGGATCCCGGTCCGCCTCGGCATAGATGCTCGCCACCAGACTGGTGGTGGTGGTCTTGCCGTGGGTACCGGCGATGGCGATGCCGTGACGGAAGCGCATCAGCTCTGCCAGCATCTCGGCGCGGCGCACCACGGGGATGCGCAATTCACGGGCGGCCAGCAGCTCAGGGTTGTCCTGCTTGATGGCAGTGGAGACCACGACCACGCTCGCCTCGTTGACGTGTTCGGCACTGTGACCCACGAAGATGTGGGCACCGAGGGAAGCCAGGCGCTCGGTCACGGCATTGCGCGCCAGATCGGAGCCGGAGATCTGATATCCCTCGTTGGCAAGCACTTCGGCGATCCCGCCCATACCGGCACCACCTATGCCGATAAAGTGGATGCGACGCACGCGGCGCATTTCGGGGATCACGGTACGCAGTTTTGCCAGTTCAACCTTGGTCATAATCTTCTCTCTTTAGTCCACCGTGCAGCCGCGCGGCGACATCAACATTCTCGGGATAAGACGGCACGGCGTTGCGGGTGCCATCTTGATCATCATTTCTGGGTCGCAAGCCGTTTACACTCATCGGCAACCCGTTCGGCGGCATCGGTGATGGCGACGCGACGGGCGGCTTGCGCCATGTTCAGCAAGGTTTCTCTGCGCCCGGCGAGCCAGGAGAGACGGGCGGCCAGGGAGGCCGGCGTCAGCTCGGATTGGGGCAGAAACTCCGCGGCGCCGCCATCCACCAGGGTCAGGGCGTTGCGAGTCTGGTGATCGTCCACCGCGTGGGGCAGCGGCACGAAGATGGCGGCGAGCCCAGCGGCCGCCACTTCGGAGACCGTCAGCGCCCCCGCCCGGCACACCACCAGATCGGCCCAGGCGTAGGCATCCGCCATGTCCTTGATAAATTCGCTCACTTCGGCTTCGACGCCGTGCTGGGCATAAGCCGTGGCGACGCTGTCCTGGTTGCCCTTGCCGGTCTGATGGCGCACCGCGATGGGTACGCCGGCGGCGGCGACGGCGGGCGGCACCTGCTCATTGAGCACCTTGGCCCCCAGACTGCCACCGACGATCAGCAGCCGCAGGGGGTCGGCCGCACTGCGCAGCACGGGATCCGGCAGCGCCACCACTTCGGGGCGCACCGGATTGCCGACCACGGCGGTGCGGGCATTGGGAGCAAAGGCGCCGGGGAAGGCCATCAGCACCCGCTTGGCGATGCGGGCCAGCAGCTTGTTGGTCATGCCGGCCGCCGCATTCTGCTCGTGCAGCAACAGCGGGATACCGGCGATCCAGGCGGCGACGCCACCGGGACCCGAGGCGAAGCCCCCCATGCCGAGCACCACATCGGGTTTGATGGTCTTGAGCACGCGGCGGGCCTGCAGCACGGATTTGACGATGCGGTAGGGCGCGGCCAGCAGACGTTTGATGCCGTTGCCACGCACCCCCTGGATGTCGATGAAGGAGATGGGGTAACCGTGGGCGGGCACCAGTTCGGCCTCCATGCGGTCGGCGGTGCCGAGCCAGTGAACGGTCCAACCCTGGGCCTTGAGGCGATCGGCCACGGCCAGACCCGGGAAGACGTGTCCCCCGGTCCCACCCGCCATCACCAGCAACGTCTTGCTCACGAAACCTCCCGCACGCGCGCCTGGGCACTGGCCTGGCGCAACTCGAAATCGATACGAATCAACATGCTCACCGCCACCATCATGATGATGAGACTGGAGCCACCATAACTGACCAGGGGCAGGGTCAGCCCCTTGGTGGGCATCATGCCGCTGGCCGCCCCCACGTTGACGAAGGTCTGGAAGCTGAACCAGATGCCGATGCCGATGGCCAGATAGCCTTCATACAACCGCTCGGCCACCAGCGCCTGATGGCCCAGCTTGAGGGCCTTGATCGCCAGCGCGAAGATGAGGAAGAGTGCACCCAGCACCCCCACGTAACCGAGCTCTTCACCGAGGATCGCGAACACGAAGTCGGTGTGTGCCTCCGGCAGGTATTCCATCTTCTGGATGGAGTTGCCGAGCCCCTCGCCAAACCAGCTGCCACGGCCGAATGCCATCAGGGACTGGGTCAGCTGATAGCCGCTGCCGAAGGGATCGGCCCAGGGATCGAGGAAGGAGGTCACCCGCCGCATCCGGTAAGGCTCGGCGATGATCAGGGTCACCACGGCACTCACCCCCACCAAGATGAGGCCGATGAACTGCACCAGCCGTGCCCCCGCGAGGAACAACATGCCAAGGGAGGTCACGAACATCACCACCACGGAGCCAAGATCCGGCTGGGCCAGCAGCAGAATGGCCACCACGAACAGCACAGCCATGGGTTTCATGAAGCCGATGAAGCGCTCACGGACCTCGCTCTGACGACGCACCAGATAGCCAGCCAGATAGACGAAGAGCGCCAGCTTGCCAAACTCGGCCGGCTGCAGGTTGAAGGGACCGAGCGGCAACCAGCGCACGGAACCGTTGACGCTGCGCCCCACCAGCAGTACCAGCACCAGCATGACGATGGCGAGCAGCAGCATGGGGCCGTTGTACTGCTGCCAGCGCGCCATGGGCACCTGCAGCACGAACCAGGAGATGCCGAGCGCCATCACCAGGAAGAGGCCATGGCGTTTGACGAACATGAAGGGATCGTTGTTGATGGCGATCCCTTCCGGAATGGAGGCCGACGCGACGATCACCAGACCCACGGACATCAGCGCCAGGGCCAGCACCACCAGTTGCCGATCGAAGAGACCGGCGGGGCGCGCCGGTAACAACAGGCGTTGCAGGAAGCCGGCGACAACGCGCAGGGCATTCATAGGGCCAGCACCAGCTCGGTGAAGCGATCGCCGCGCGCTTCGAAGGACTTGAACTGATCCAGGCTGGCGCAGGCCGGGGCCAGCAGCACCCAGTCGCCTGGGCGAGCATCGGCGGCGGCCTTGGCGATGGCGGCGTCGAGATCTGCCACTCGCTCGGTCTGCTCACCCAAGGCGAGCAGTACGTCAGCATCCTGCCCGAAGCAGTACATGTGGTCGATTTGACTGCCGAGGAGCGCTTGAACAGGTCCAAAATCCTGCCCCTTGCCCTGACCACCGGCCAGCAGCAAGAGACGGCCCTTGACCGACTCACGAACCCCGGCCACGGCGGCCAGCGTCGCCCCGACGTTGGTTGCCTTGGAGTCGTTGATCCAGCGCACCCCGTTCACCTCACGCACGAAGCGGGCGCGGTGAGGCAGCCCTTCGAAGCGGCGCAGCACCCGCAGCTGTGGCTCGCGGGGGATCCCGACCGCGTCGCACAGGGCCATGGCGGCCAGGGCGTTGGCCTGGTTGTGGGCACCGACGATCTTCATCTCGTCCACCGCCAGCAGCGGCTCGCCGTGCAGGGTCAGCCAGAAGCGACCATCCAGCTCGCAGCGGCCGTAACCGTTGCAATCCAGCCCGAAGCTTTGCCACACCTGACCCACATCGGGCTGGGTCTGGGCATCGTCACGGTTGATCAGAATGTGTTGGGAGTGTTGATGGATCTCCTGCTTGGCGGCCCGGTAGTCGGCCATGCCCGCGTAGCGATCCATGTGATCTTCGGAGAGATTGAGCACCACGGAGGCGGCGGCGCGCAGGCTGTGGGTGGTCTCGAGCTGGAAGCTGGAGAGCTCCAGCACGCAGAGATCCATCGGCTGCTTGAGCAGATCCAGCGCCGGGGTGCCGATGTTGCCACCGACGCCCACCTTGAGACCGGCCTCGGCGATCATCTCCCCCACCAGGGTGGTGACCGTGCTCTTGCCGTTGGACCCCGTGATGGCGATGACCGGCACCTGGGTCTCGCGCACGAACAGCTCGATGTCGCCGACGATGCGTACCCCGAACTCGGCAGCCGCCTTCAGCTCGGGGGTCGACAGCGCGATACCCGGGCTCGCCACTATCATGTGGGCCTGCTTGAGACGATCCCCATCCAGCCCCTGGATGAGCTCCACCCCGGCGGGCAGTTGATCCTTGCCGGGAGGATTGGCACGGGTGTCCATCACCAGCGGCGTGATGCCTCGGCCGAGGAAGTAATCGACGCAGGAGAGTCCGGTTTTGCCGAGTCCGATGATGATGACCATGGCTTATCTCACCTTCAGGGTGGCGAGACCGAGCAGCACCAGCATGAGGGTGATGATCCAGAAGCGCACGATGACGCGCGGCTCCGGCCAGCCCTTCTTCTCATAGTGGTGATGGATCGGTGCCATGCGGAAGATGCGCACGCCGCGCAGCTTGTAGGAACCCACCTGCAGGATCACCGAGACGGTCTCCATCACGAAGACGCCCCCCATGATCACCAGCAGGAACTCCTGACGCACCAGTACGGCGATGGTGCCGAGCGCCCCGCCGAGGGCCAGGGAACCCACGTCCCCCATGAAGACCTGCGCCGGATAGGTGTTGAACCAGAGGAAGCCCAGACCCGCCCCGACGATGGCGGTACAGACGATCACCAGCTCAGAGGTATAGGGCACATAGGGAATGTGCAGATAGTTCGCGAAGTTGACGTTGCCGGTCGCCCAGGCGATGAGGGCAAAGCCCCCCGCCACCATCACGGTCGGCATGATGGCGAGCCCATCCAGGCCATCGGTCAGGTTGACCGCGTTGGAGGTGCCGACGATGACGAAATAGGTCAGCACGATGAACATCAGGCCAAGTTGCGGCATCACATCCTTGAGGAAGGGCACCACCAGCTGGGTCTGACCGTCGTGGGTGGCCGTGGCGTAGAGGAAGACCGCCACGGCCAGCGCCACCGCCGACTGCCAGAAATACTTCCAGCGGGCAATCAGGCCATCGGTGTTCTTGCGCACCACCTTGAGGTAGTCATCGGCGAAGCCGATGGCACCGTAGGCGCCGAGCACGAACAGCACCAGCCAGACATAGGGATTGTCGAGGCGGCACCAGAGCAGCACCGAGGTGAAGATGGCGGCAATGATCATCAGGCCCCCCATGGTCGGGGTGCCCTTCTTGCTGAGGTGAGACTCGGGGCCGTCGTTGCGGATCACCTGGCCAAACTTCATGATCTGTAGGCGGCGGATGAGGCGTGGCCCCATCCAGAGCGCTACCACCAGGCCGGTGATGATCGACAGGATGGCGCGAAACGTCAGGTAGGAGAAGACGTTAAAGAAGGTGAAGTGCGGGGTCAGCAGTTCCGCCAGCCAGACTAGCATGTGGCTGACTCCTGATGGTCGGTGACCATCTTGACGATATCTTCCATGCGGGAGCCTCTGGCGCCCTTGACCAAAATCGAGATTTCCGGGTGTGTATTTATCATTTGCGCAAGCACTTCAAACAACGACGCCTTGTTATCGAAATGTCGGCCAGCCGCAGCATCTGCGGTGTGGCGACTCTGTTCCCCTACCGTCAGCACGGCATCGAGGCCGCGCTCGCGGGCGTGGCGTCCAACCCGGGCGTGCTGCGCGGCGGACTCCTCACCCAACTCCTTCATGTCACCGAACACCAGCACCTTGTAGCCACCCATGGCGGTCAGGGCGTCGATGCCAGCCAGCACGGATTCCACGCTGGCGTTGTAGGTGTCATCCACCAGGGTGAGGCCACCCCAGCGCTGGACGCAGAAGCGCCCCTTGACCGGTGCCATCTGCTCCAGGCCCGCCTTGACCGAGGCCAACGACGCGCCGAGCGCGAGACAACCGGCGGTCGCCGCCAGGGCATTGGCCACGTTGTGGCGGCCCGGCAGGGCCAGGGTCAGACTGATTTCACCGTTCGGAGTCACCAGGGTGCACTCGGCGCAGCCATCGGCATTGAAGCCGATGTCGCGGGCGTGGAACGGCTGGCTCTGATCCTCGATGGAGAAGGCGCACTGAATGCCCTTCGCCTGCCACTTCGGCCAGAATTCGTTGTCGGCATTGACGATGGCGCTGCCGCCCTCCCCCAGACCCTCGAAGATCTCGCTCTTGGCGTGGAATACCCCTTCCAGGGAGCCGAAACCCTCCAGATGAGCGGCCGCCACGTTGTTGATGATGGCGGCATCAGGCTTGGCAAGCGAGGTGGTCCAGGCAATCTCGCCCGGGTGATTGGCCCCGAGCTCCATCACCGCGAACCTGTGTTGCGGCTCGAGGCGCAGCAGGGTGAGCGGGACGCCTACCTCGTTGTTGAAGTTGCCGGCAGTGGCCAGCACTTCCCCTTCGTGACGCAGGATGGCGGTCGCCATCTCCTTGACCGTGGTCTTGCCGCAGCTGCCGGTGATGGCCAGCACTTTCGGGTGGATGCGCTCGCGCACCAACCTGCCCAGACGCCCCAGCCCCTTGAGGCTGTCGGCCACGATCAGCTGAGGCACCGCCAGTGGCAGCTCCCGCTCCACCAGCAGCGCAGAGGCACCGGCCGCGACCGCCTGATCGCAGAAATCGTGGGCATCGAAACGCTCGCCACGCAGGGCGACGAAGAGCGCGCCAGCACCCAGGGTGCGGGTATCCGTGCTGACCGCCGTGATCTCGGCGTCACCGCCGATCAGACGGGCATCGAGCGCCTGCGCCAGTTCGGCAAGCCTGAGGGTCATCATGTGAATGACTCCAATAATGTGTGCAAGGCGGCGGCGACGGTTTCCCGATCGCTGTAATGCCGCTTGTCAGTGCCAATAATCTGATAATCCTCATGGCCCTTACCGGCCACCAGGATGATGTCCTGCTTGCTCGCCTGCGCCAGCGCCAGGCCGATCGCCTTGACCCTGTCGTGCTCGATCTGCACTGAGGCGGGATCGCGAAAACCCGCCACCATGTCCGCCATGATCTGGGCCGGCTCCTCGGTACGGGGATTGTCGTCGGTCAGGATCACGCGATCCGCATACTGCTCTGCCATGGCGGCCATCATGGGACGCTTGCCGCGATCCCGGTCGCCGCCACAACCCACCAGACACCAGAGCTCGCCTTCGCAGTGCACCCGCAGGGCCTGCAAGGCTTTTTCCAGCGCATCCGGGGTATGGGCATAATCGACCACGGCCAGCGGCGCATCGCCACCGCCGAAACACTCCATGCGACCGGTCACCGGCTGCAGCCTGGGGGCACTATCCAGCAAGGCGTCGAAATCGTAGCCGAGCACCAGCATCACACCCATGGCCGCCAGCACATTGCTGACGTTGAAGCGGCCGAGCAAGGGGGCGGATAATACACCATTCCCCCAGCTGGAGTTAATCTGTGTGTGAAAACCTTGTTGGTGAAATTGGGGATCCTGCGCCGTCAACTGTCGCCCGGAATGATGGGCGATGGGGCCATTCACCCCGAAGGCCACCGCCTTGGGGTAACGGGACAACCAGCTGCGACCCAATTCGTCATCAGCATTGATGACTGCACAAGGCTCATTCACCAGCTTGATCAGCTCTTCCTTGGCCGCGCCATAGGCTTCCATGGTGCCGTGATAATCCAGATGATCCCGGCTCAGGTTGGTGAAGGCTGCCGCCGCAAAGTGCAGGGCCGCCACGCGATGCTGCACCAGACCGTGGCTGGAGACCTCCATCGCCACCAGGTCAGCCCCCTCTTGCTGCAAGGCATCCAGAGTGGCTTGCACCTCCACCGCGCTGCCGGTGGTGTTCGGCGCCTCCACCAGCTTGCCGAACAGACCGTTGCCTATGGTACCCATCACCCCGGCCTTGCCCCCCAGCAGGGTGCGCCAATTCGCGACCAGCAGGGCCGTGGTGCTCTTGCCGTTGGTGCCGGTGATGCCAACCAGTTGCAATCTGTCGCTGGGCTGCTGATAGAAATGACCGGCCAGCTCGGAGAGCCTGGCGGGCAAATCGGGGATCCCGTAGCAGGGAACGGAGAGCACGGGCGGGACGAATTCACCGTCCTCCTCAAACAGCACGGCGGCGGCTCCCCGAGCCACCGCCTGTTCGATAAAGCCTCTGCCATCCATCTGGTGACCGCGCACGGCCACGAACAGCGAACCGGGCCCGACGCGCCGACTGTCCAGCTGGATGTCGGTGAGGGGGAGCGCCGGGGCGTGAATGCCGAAGGGGCGCAGCAGTTGATCAAGTGCGCGGGGCAGCATTGGGAGCCTCCATACGGGCAAGCTTGGCGGGAACGGCAGGAGAAATCCCGTCGGGACGAATGTTGAAGAGTTGCAGCACGCCGCCCATGGCCTCGGCGAAGGGCGGGGTAGCCACGGCGCCGCCGTAGTAGGCAGTGCCCTTGGGCTCGTTGATCACTACGACCATGACGAAGCGGGGGTTGCTGGCGGGGGCGAAACCGGCGAACCAGGCCATGTAGTCCTTGCCATAGCCACCGGCGACGGCGACCTTGGCGGTACCACTCTTGCCGCCGACCCGGTAGCCGGGGATCTTGGCCTTGGGAATGGCGTTGTCGACCACGTACTCCAGCGCCTGCAACATGGCGGTGGCGTTGTTGTGATCGATGACCTGCTCCCCCTTGGGAGGCGTGGTCACCTTGATGATGGAGAGCGGCACCCGCTTGCCCTTGTTGGCCAGGGTCGCGTAGGCGGAAGCCAGCTGCAGCGGGGTGACCCGCAGGCCATAGCCAAAGGAGAGGGTCGCCCGCTCGATATCGGACCAGCGACGACGCTGGGGCAGCATGCCACTGCTTTCCCCCATCAGACCGCTGCCGGTATCCATGCCAAAGCCCACCATGCTGAGAGTGTTGATCATCTCCTGGGCCGGCATGCGCAGGGCGATGCGCGACATGCCGATGTTGGAGGAGTAGCGCAGGATGTCGTACAGGTTGGTCGCCTTGTGAATACTCACATCGCGGATCTGCTTGGCCCCGATGAACAGGGGGCCGCCCTGAATGGTGTCTTTCCAGCTGGTCACGCCCGCCTGGAGCGCACTCAGCAGGATCAGGGGCTTGATGGTGGAGCCCGGCTCATAGGTATCGGTCACCACCCGGTTGCGCACCCGGAAGCTCTGGTACTGGCCACGATTGTTCGGGTTGTAGGAGGGGGTGTTGACCATGGCGAGTACTTCGCCGGTCTTAACGTCCAGCATCACCATGGAGCCGGAGGTCGCCTTGTTCTCGTCGGTGGCGCGTTTGAGCGCCCGGTAGGCCAGCGCCTGTACCCGCTGATCGATGCTCAGTTGCAGATCGTTGGAGTTCTTGCCCTCCTTGACCAGACCGAGCCGCTCGATGACGCGGCCCTGACGGTCCTTGCGTACCCGCATCTCACCCGGGGTCGCAGTCAGCCACTCGTTGTAGCTGCGCTCTATCCCCTCGATCCCGCTGCCATCGATATTGGTCACCCCCACCAGATGGGAGCTTATCTCGCCGGTCGGATAGAAGCGGCGGGACTCGGGGCGCAGATAGATGCCACCGAGCTTGAGCCCCTTGATGTATTCCGCCACCGCCGGCGTCACCTGCCGCTGCAGATAGACGAAACGCTTGCTCGGGTTGGAGATGCGATGCTTGAGGGTATTGATGTCGAGCTTGAGCACGGCGGAGAGCGCCAGCCAGGCGCGTTCGTTATGGATAGCACCGGTCTCGTGTACCGTCTTGGGATCCGCCCAGACGGCCTCGACCGGCACCGATACCGCCAGCTGCTCACCGTTGCGATCCGTGATCATGCCACGCACCGCCTGGGTGGAGGTGGTGCGCAATGAACGCATGTCCCCTTCCTGGCGCAGCCGATCGGGATCGATCACCTGGATCCAGGCAAGACGCAGGATCAGACCCGCAAAGGCGATGCCGATGAAAAAGACCAGCGTGCGAAAGCGCCACGGGTAGAGTGACGGTGCTTTGGCCTTGGCTTTCTCTTTTGCCGGTGCCCGGGTGGCAGCCTTGCGTTTCATGGTTGAGTTATTACCTTCTCGGTGGTCACCAGGGGGCGAGCCATCTGCAATTTATCCATGGCCAGGCTCGCCACTCTGGAGTGCTCGGCCAGAGTGCCCTGCTCCAGCAGCAGGTGCCGCCACTCGATGTTGAGCCTGTCCTCTTCCGCCATCAGGTCATTCTGCTTGGCGGTCAGACCCCGGGTCATGTTGGTCACCAGGATCACCGCGAAGGCAGTGACCAGCACGGCGACAGCCAGCAGGACCTGCAGCTTGTGGCGCCAGAGATCTCCGATGATCTCCTTGGCCAGATGAACGCGCACCTCGCTCATGACTCAATCCGCCAGACGCTGGGCCACCCGCAGCACTGAGCTGCGGGCGCGGGTGTTTTCGGTGACTTCATGATCGGAAGGCTTGAGCGCCTTGCCGATCGACTTCAATTTGCGGCCACCCGCCAGCTGAGCCTCGGTCAACGGGATGCCGTGCGGTACCTCGGGGCCCTTCTCGTGTTTGCGGATGAAGTGCTTGACCAGCCGGTCTTCCAGAGAGTGGAAGCTGATGACGGAGAGACGCCCTTCCGGAGCCAGTACCTGCAGGGCACCGTTCAGCGCAGTCTCGATCTCATCCAGCTCGCTGTTGATATAGATGCGGATGGCCTGGAAGCTGCGGGTCGCGGCGTGCTTGCCCTTCTCCTTGCTCGGATTGACCCGGGCAATCATCTCCGCCAGCTGGCGGGTACGTACATAGGGCTCGGTCACCCGGTCATGGACGATGGCGCGGGCGATCTTCTTGGCAAAACGCTCTTCACCGAAGGTCTTCAACACCCAGGCGATGTCATCCACGTCGGCGCGGGCCAGCCACTCGGCCGCGCTCTGGCCGGAGGTGGGGTCCATGCGCATGTCCAGCGGGCCATCTTTCATGAAGCTGAAGCCGCGCTCGGCATCGTCGAGTTGGGGGGAGGAAACACCGAGATCCAGCAGGAAGCCGTCGACCTTGCCCAGCAGACCGCGCTCATTCAGATAAGCGGTGATGCCGGAGAAGGGGCCGTGCACGATCTCGAAACGGGGATCCTGGATCTTGGCTGCCTCGGCAATGGCCTGGGGATCCCGATCGATGGCGATGAGTCGGCCATTGGGGCCGAGCTTTTCAAGAATGAGACGAGAGTGACCACCCCGGCCAAAAGTACCGTCGACATAGACGCCGTCCGGCTTGATGGCCAGCCCTTCGACGGCTTCGTGCAACAGCACAGTGATGTGTTCAGCGGCTTGGGTCATTTATAAAGAGAAATCCTGTAGTCGTGGTGAACTCGCCCAATCGTCCTCGGGCAGGCCCTGGATATCGTCATTGATCTGTTGCTGCCAGCGGGCTTCGTCCCACAGCTCAAACTTGTTGAGCTGGCCCACCAGCATGATTTTCTTGTCCAGCCCGGCGTGATTGCGCAGCGGCTGGCTCAGCAGCAGACGGCCATTGCCGTCCAGTTCGCACTCGATGGCGTTGCCGAGCAGCAGGCGCTGCAGGCGGCGCTCCGCGGGGTTGGTGCTGGAAAGCGTCTTGAGCTTGCGCTCGATCTCTTCCCATTCATTCAGGGGATAAAGCAGCAGACAGGGGTGTGCGATGTCGATGGTGCAGACCAGCTGGCCGTCGCATTCGTCGCGCAGCCAGTCTCGATATTTGGTCGGAATCGCCAGTCGCCCTTTGCTGTCCAGGCTGATGGCGTGAGCGCCACGCAACAAATGTCAGTCCCCGAAGGTGAGTTTAAGGAGGCAAATCGCCCGATAAAACCACTTTGATCCACTTTTCTCCACCATGAAGTTTAAGGACGAGCAGAGGGCTTTTCAAGCAAGGATCTCGGGCATGGGGAACATATTGACGTAGCTGTGGGGCACAGCCGATTAAATGAATTGATTTTCCAAGAGTTATCGTGAGGCAGCCAGGAGGCGATTAATTAGAAAAAATTAAAAAATATCACGAAGATGAGTAATGGCGCGGTTCGAATACGCATTCAAGTCACCATTGTCTGCATAATGTTTCTATTAGCCATCACTATTTAAGGTGACGGCCAAATAGCGCAATACCTTTCCTACAAGACTGAGGTTTTCCCCTACAGCAAAAATGACCTACTCCCACAACGGTCATATTTCCTCACCCTGATGAAAAGAGCCTTGCGATCGCTCGCAAGGCTCTTTGTCGAATAGGTCGGAGTCGGCCTGTAAGCCGGGTTCTGTTCCGGGTTGCCCCGGTAGCAATCATTCCTCTAGGCCAGCAATCGCTCGCTGACTCAAGCAACCTACCCGCCCCCAACGCGGGCCGCGCCAATAGGGGCCTATTTGGTCTTGCTTCGGGTGGAGTTTACCGTGCCACGAACTGTTGCCAGTCGCGCGGTGCGCTCTTACCGCACCCTTTCACCCTTACCTGATCCCTTGCGGGCCATCGGCGGTTTGCTCTCTGTTGCACTGGTCGTAGGCTCACGCCCCCCAGGCGTTACCTGGCACCCTGCCCTATGAAGCCCGGACTTTCCTCCCCTCCGCCCGTCTGTCCCGAGGGACACAACGACGAAGCAGCGATTGCCCAGCCAACTCCGGGCGCGGATTATAGCCTTGTCCCGCGTCCCGGGTAAACCCGCAATTGCGCTTTCCACCGCGAGGCGGGGTTGGAAAGCCGTCAAAGGCAGCGATTCTGCCTATAAAATGAGGAATTTACGGAGTTTCACACCATGAGTATTGAAAGCGCAGTGACTCGTGCTACCTAGTGGTGCTCCAGACCGTATTTATAGAGCGCGTTCTTTTTCACGCCGTGGATCTCGGCGGTGAGCGCGGCCGCTTTTTTCAGCGGCAGCTCCGCCACCAGCAGTCCCAGGGTACGGATCGCCTCCGCAGGCAACTCCTCATCCACCTTGCTGGCACCGGCCACCACCAGCACGATCTCGCCGCGGCAACGGTTCTCGTCCTCGCCGAGCCACACCAGCATCTCGGAGGCTGGCAAGCCATGGATGGACTCGAAGGTCTTGGTCAGTTCGCGGCACACCACCACCTGACGTTCTCCCAGGATGCGGGCGATGGCCTCCACCGTCTCCTGCACCCGGCGCGGGGATTCGTAGAACACCAGAGAGCGG
Source organism: Aeromonas veronii (assembly GCF_040215105.1). Classification (NCBI taxonomy): domain Bacteria; kingdom Pseudomonadati; phylum Pseudomonadota; class Gammaproteobacteria; order Aeromonadales; family Aeromonadaceae; genus Aeromonas; species Aeromonas veronii. The sequence continues at coordinate 449,420 of NZ_CP157875.1, read as the reverse complement.
GTGTCTTCGATGACGGCCTGCAGCCTGTCGTCCCGCCCCTTGGCCTTGGCCGGCAGGAATCCCTCGAAGGCGAAGCGGTCGGTGGGCAGACCGGCGGCAGAGAGGGCCGTGATGGCGGCACAGGGGCCCGGCAGCGGAACCACCTTGACCCCGGCCTCGCGACAGCGGGTGACCAAGTGATAACCAGGGTCGCTGATGAGCGGGGTGCCGGCATCGGAGACCAGGGCCACGCTCTTGCCCTCCTTGATGCGGGCGATGAGCACATCGGCTTTTTGCTGCTCGTTGTGATCATGCAGGGCGAAGGTCGACACCGAGATCTGGTAGTGGTTGAGCAGGATACCGGTGTGACGGGTATCCTCGGCGGCCACCAGATCGACACTGCGTAGAATGTCCAATGCACGCTGGGTGATATCCGCCAGATTGCCGATCGGGGTGGGGACTATATACAGGGTTGGGATGTCACTCATGGGATCTCCGAGCGTCCCGACAATTGTGTCGCCATATTGGCCCGTTTACACTATGGAGAACTTCAACACTGGTCGGGGAATGAACTTGAACCGGGTTACAAAGCAGCTAAGTGTATCACGACTCTTCGGCATCCTACTCGCGGCGCTCTTGCTCGCCGCCTGTGCGTCGGAGCCCAATTCATCCACCGGCCAGCCCGGCATGCCGTCGGCCTTCTCGGATCTGACCAAGAATGCCCAGTGGTATCTGGAGCAGGTGGATCCTGCCAAGCCGGCAGAAGCCTTCACCTGGCAGGTGATGGCGGCGCGCAGCTATCTGGCCCTCGGCCAGGCCAAGCCCGCCTCGGCGCTCTACCAGCAACTGCAAAAGCAGGCCCAGAGCGATGAGCAGAAGGCCCAGCTGCAACTGCTGCAGGCTCACCTGCTGCTGGCCCAGGGCAACGCCAACCAGGCGCTGATCCTGCTGGAAGGCAAGCCCGATGTGGCGCTGGATGCAGACACCCAGAAGGACTGGTATCGCCAGCGGGTGGTGCTGCAGCTCGACATCAACAACAAGTTTGGTGCCGCCAAGTCACTGATCCTGCTGGAGCCCTATCTCGCCAAGAATGAGCTGGCGACCAATCACCAGCAGATCTGGTCCCTGCTCAAGAGCATGACCCCCTCCACCCTGCAGGCGCTGGAAGAGGCGCCAGCTCCTGACGTGACCACCGGCTGGCTGCGACTAGCGGCGCTGGTCAACGAGTTTGGTGCTCAGCCCGGCCAGCTCTCCCGCCAGCTGGCGGGTTGGAAGCAAAGCTTCCCGAACCATCCGGCCCAGAGCGACATGCCCGCCGGCCTCGGCGATCTCGCCACCACCAACGTGGGCTCGCTGCAGCAGGTCGCCGTCTTCCTGCCGCTGTCCGGCAATCTGGAAGCCCAGGGCGCCGCCATTCGCAACGGCATGCTGATGTCCTACAAGGAGAATCAGGGTCAGTTCACCCTGAACTTCTACGACACCCAGGGCAAGGCGATGGGGGCTCTCTACCAGCAGGCGGTCCAGGAAGGGGCGAACATGATCATCGGTCCCCTGCTCAAGGACAGGGTCGAGGAGCTGCTCAAGGCCAACCCGACCGTGCCCGTGTTGGCGCTGAACGAGCTGGACAAGCCCATCGTCAATGACAACACCTACTACTTCTCCCTCTCCGCCGCCGCCGATGCGGGTCAGGCCGCCCAGTACCTCTATGCGCAGGGTTACCGCAAGCCCCTGCTGATCGCGGCTCAGGGTCGTATCGGTTACAGCAGCATCAAGGCGTTCGAACAGTCCTGGGCCGGTCTGAGCCAGGAGAAACCCGTGGTCGCCACCTTCGGGGCGCGCAACGAGGTGCAAGGCATGGTCAAGAACGCCCTGAGCGGCCGCTCTACCGCCCGTGCCGGGGAAATCGTCCAGCTGTCCGATGCCGCGCCGCGCAGCATCGATGCCGTATACGTGGTGGCCAACAGCCTGGAAACCCGGATGATCAAACCCTACGTGGACATCTCGGTCGACCCCATGGGCAGCCTGCCCATCTACAGCAGTGCCCGCGGTTATGACAGCGGCGCCACCGAGGTCGCCTCCGAGCTCAACGGCATGCACATCTCCGACATGCCGCTGCTGCTGGGTGGTTATGAGCCGCAGCGCGAGCAGATCGCCGTGCTCTGGCCACAAACCCAGGGCGACCTGCTGCGCCTGTTTGCCCTTGGTTACGATGCGGTCAGCCTGGCAGGCAACCTGCCACAGATGCGCAAGGTCAACGCCATGCAGCAGCCGGGCATGAGTGGTCAACTGAGCGTGGATCCTCAAGGCAACGTGGTGCGCATGCTGGACTGGGCCATCTATCAGAATGGCAAGCTGGTGAGCGACAGCGCCGTGCCCCAGATAGAGGAAAGTTCCCATGAAGGGTCTACTGGCACGAATGAACCGGCAGTGGCAGAACCTGTTCCCGTCACCGACGAGCAAGGGTCAGCACTTTGAGCACCTAGCGGAGCGCTGGTTGCAGGCCCAGGGCCTGCAACCCGTGACCCGCAACTACCGCTGCCGGGGTGGCGAGATCGATCTCATCATGCACCAGGGTGATACCCTGGTGTTTGTCGAGGTCAGGTACCGTGAGAGTGCCAGCCATGGCGGTGCCGCCGGCTCGGTCACCCGGCGCAAACAGCACAAGATCGTGCTGGCCGCACGCCACTATTTCAAGCAACATGCCATCAACGAGGCCAGCCAGGCCTGCCGATTCGATGTGATCGCGTTCGAGGGCGACCAGCCACACTGGATCCGGAACGCATTTTAAGAGGACCCCATGACTGATCCCATCAAAGAGAATTACACCGAGAGCATCCAGACCAAGATAGCCGCTGCCGAGGCACTGCCGGAGGCTATCCATACCGCAGCCCAGATGCTGACCATCTGTCTGCTCAATGGCCACAAGGTGATGGCATGCGGCAATGGCCCTTCCGCTGCCCTGGCCCAGCTGTTCATCTCCGAGCTGGTCAACTGCTACGAGACCGAGCGCCCCTCCCTGCCCGGCATGGCCCTGACCCCGGACATGGCGACCATCAGCGCCATCGCCACCGATCACGGCTTCGAAGAGGTCTACTCCAAGCAGATCCGGGCCCTGGGTCAGCCGGGAGATATCCTGGTGGTCATCACGACCACGGGGAACAGCCGCAACCTGATCAAGGCGGCGGAAGCGGCCCTCTCCCGCGACATGACCATCATAGTGCTCGGTGGTGGTGACGGCGGCGAGATTGCTGGCCTGCTCGGTCCCAACGACGTGGAAATCCGGGTGCCCTCAGCCCGCCGCCCCCGCATTCTGGAGGTGAACCTGTTGACCCTGCACTGTCTCTGTGATCTCATCGACCAGACGCTTTTCCCGCAACAGGAGGATTGAAACGATGAACAAGAAGATATTGGTGCTTGGCCTGCTGACTACCTCCCTGCTGCTGCAAGGCTGCGCCGCCGTCGTGGTGGGAGGCGCTGCCGGGGCCACCAAGGCGTCCGGCGATCGCCGTACCCTGGGCGCTCAGTGGGACGATCAGACCATAGAACTGAAAGCGGCCAATCTGCTGGCGGACAACAAGCAACTGAGCGCAGCCAGCAAGATCAGCGTCTACAGCAACAATGGCCGCGTGCTGTTGGTCGGCCAGACCCCTTCCGACGCCTACAAGCAGGAAGCGGGCAAGATAGTGGGTCGAATCGAAGGGGTTCGCCACGTCTACAACGAGCTGCGCCTCGGCAAGCCGGTGAGCATAGGGGTGCGCAGCAACGATACCTGGATCACCTCCAAGGTCAGAGCCGACATGCTGGGCACCAAGGGCTTTGACAGCACCAAGGTCAAGGTGGTAACCGAGAATAGCGAGGTCTTCCTCATCGGTCTGGTGACCCGTCAGGAAGGAGAGCAGGCGGTGGAGATCGCCCGCCACGTTAGCGGTGTGAAGCAGGTGATCAAGGCCTTCGAATTTGCCCAGAACTGATCTCCCGGCAAACAGCCATAAAAAAACGCAGCCAACTGGCTGCGTTTTTTCATTTGATGACCTTGAGGGTCGGGCGACCACTGGGACGCGGCGGTTCCGGCTCCGGTTCTGCCGGCGCTTCGGCCTGTTCCAGCCAGAGATCATAACCCGGCTCCGGCGGGAACAAGGTCCCCACGCCGTTCTCCCGGGCATGGATGGCCAGGATCGCCGCCATGGGGATGTAGACCTGCTGCGACACGCCGCCGAAGCGGGCGCTGAAGCTGACGGCATCATTATCCATGTGGAACTGACCCACGGCCCGTGGCGCTATGTTCAGGACGATTTGACCATCCTGAACGAACTGCATCGGCACCATCACATGGGGAATATTGGCATTGACCACCAGATGGGGGGTCAGATCGTTATCCAGCAGCCAGTCGAAGAACGCCCGTAGCAGGTACGGGCGACTGGGAGTCATGGTAGGTTCCGTACTCATATGCTGGCACGGATCTCGCGCTCGGCCTCGGTCAGGGAGGCCTGGAAGGATTCACGCTCGAACAGACGAACCATGTAGGCCTTCAGCTCTTTGGCACCACGACCGGTGAAGTCGATACCCAGGCTCGGCAGACGCCACAGCAGCGGGGCCATGTAGCAGTCGACCAGACCGAACTCTTCGCTCATGAAATAGGGCATCTCACCGAAGATGGGGGCGATGGCCAGCAGGTTGTCCCGCAGCTCGGCACGCGCGGCGTCGGCATCGGTACCCGCCATGATCTTATCGGCCAGGGAGTACCAGTCCAGCTCGATGCGGTGCATCATCAGGCGGCTGTTACCACGCGCCACCGGGTAGACCGGCATCAGCGGCGGGTGCGGGAAGCGCTCGTCCAGATACTCCATGATGATGCGCGAGGTGTACAACGCCAGTTCGCGATCCACCAGGGTCGGCACACTGTTGTACGGGTTCAGCTCGGCCAGCTCGTCCGGCAGGTTGCTTGGGTCAACCTGGCAGATATCCACGCTCACCCCCTTCTCCGCCAGGACAATGCGCACCTGATGGCTGAACATATCGTTGGCACCGGAAAACAGCGTCATTACCGAACGCTTATTGGCAGCTACAGCCATTGAACCCTCCCGTCATTAAAAAGCAGAAACGGCAATGAAGGTGTTTTATCTCCATTGCCGTGCGTCATATTACCCTGATCTGGTCGCTTAGTGAACGTCGCGCCAGAATTCCTTCTTCAACAGCACAGTGAAGATGAAGAAGATAGCGATGAAACCGAGTACCCAGAAGCCCATGCGTTCGCGCTCCTGCTGTACCGGCTCAGCCGAGTAGACCAAGAAGTTTACCAGATCCAGTACCGTCTGATCATATTCTTCGTTATTCATTTCACCGTTGCCGTCAGATTTGATGCTGACGACTTGCTGAACCGGCTGCCCGTCTACCTCGTGAGTACCGAATTCGGCTCTGGGCGTTCCTTGCAGCGGCTCCAGCACATGGGGCATGCCCACGGACGGGAAGACCGCATTGTTCACCCCGAATGGACGGGTTTCATCCACGTAAAAGGAGCGCAGATAGGTGTAGATCCAGTCCGCACCGCGCACCCGGGCAACAAGGGTCAGATCCGGCGGTGGTGCCCCGAACCAGCGTGCCGCATCCTTCTCGGACATGGCACTCTTCATCAGATCGCCAATCTTGGCGCCGGTGAAGATGAGGTTCTCCCGCATCAGATCTTCCGGAATGCCGATATCGGCAGCCACCCGGTTGTAACGTTGATACTGGGTCGAGTGGCAACCAGCGCAGTAGTTCATGAAGGTGGCGGCCCCGCGCTGCAAGGACGCCTTGTCACCCAGGTCGTAATCGGCCTTGTCGAGCGGGAAACCACTGCCGGCCGCCAGTGCCAGACTTGGCAACAGGGCAAGTACCGCAAAAATTATTCTTTTCATTTGAATGTCACCCTCTCCGGCAGCGGCTTGGTGCTCTCATTCTTGCTGTAGAAGAACAACAGGACGAAGAATCCGAAATACCCCAGCGAACAGATCTGCGCGACCAGCGTCAGGGTCGGCGTCGACGGCAGCACCCCCAAGACCCCCAGAATGATGAAGCAGACCACGAACTGGGCGATGTTCAACTTGTGCAGGGTGCTGCGATAGCGCACCGAGCGCACCTTGCAGCGATCCAGCCAGGGCAGCAGGAACAGCACGACGATGGAGAGGCCCATCATGATGACCCCCAGCAGCTTGTCCGGCACCGCCCGCAAGATGGCGTAGAAGGGGGTGAAATACCAGACGGGCGCAATGTGCTCCGGCGTCTTCAGACCGTTTGCCACTTCGAAGTTCGGCTTCTCGAGGAAGTAGCCCCACATGTCCGGCTTGAAGAAGATGATGGCGCAGAACAGAAACAGGAAGCCTGCCACCCCGATCATGTCCTTGACGGTGAAGTACGGGTGGAATGCCACCGCATCCAGAGGCCAGCCCTTCTCGTCCTTGTGCTTCTTGATGTCGATGCCGTCCGGGTTGTTGGAACCCACTTCGTGCAGCGCCAGTATGTGCATGGCCACCAGCATCACCAGCACCAGCGGCAGGGCGATGACGTGCAGTGCGAAGAAGCGGTTCAGGGTGGCACCCGAGATGACGTAGTCCCCCCGGATCCACAGGGTCAGATCGTCACCGATGACCGGGATGGCGCCAAACAGCGAGATGATGACCTGGGCCCCCCAGAACGACATCTGTCCCCAGGGCAGCAGATAGCCCATGAAGGCTTCCGCCATCAGCACCAGGAAGATCAACATGCCGAAGATCCACAGCAGCTCGCGCGGCTTCTGATATGAGCCGTAGATCATGCCGCGGAACATGTGCAGATAGACCACCACGAAGAAAGCGGAGGCACCGGTGGAGTGCATGTAACGCAGCAACCAGCCGTAGTCCACATCCCGCATGATGTACTCCACCGAGGCGAAGGCACCTTCGGCGGAAGGGTTGTAGTTCATGGTCAGCCAGATACCGGTGATGATCTGGTTGACCAGCACCAGCATGGCCAGCGAGCCGAAGAAGTACCAGAAGTTCAGGTTCTTGGGCGCGGGATACTTGGCCATGTGATCGTTGTACATGGCGGTGAGCGGGAAACGATCGTCGATCCAGCCCATGAGTTTGGTCAACATGATCAGGCCTCCTTGCCATCAGCACCCACCAGAATGGTGGTGTCGCTGAGGAATTGATATGGCGGAATAACCAGATTCAATGGCGCGGGAACGCCCTGGAATACCCGGCCGGCCATGTCAAACTTGGAGCCATGACAGGGGCAGAAGAAGCCGGAAGTCACCCCCTGAACCTGTTCACCGAAACTGTCCGGCAGGTAAGAAGGAGAGCAGCCGAGGTGGGTGCAAATGCCGACCGCGACGAAGATCTCGGGTTTGATGGATCGATAGCCGTTGTGGGCGTAATCCGGCTGCTGTGGTTCATCGGAGGCGGGGTCACGCAGCTTGTCGTCATGTGCCGCCAGGGCGTCCAGCGTCTGCTTGGTACGCTTCACGACCCAGACCGGCTTGCCACGCCACTCCACACGGATGAGCTGGCCCGGTTCCAACTTGCTGATATCGACTTCAACCGGAGCCCCTGCCGCTTTGGCTTTGGCACTCGGATTCCATGATTTTATAAACGGCACTGCGGTAAAAGCAGCTCCTACACCGCCAACGGCAACCGTTGACCAGGTAAGAAATCTGCGGCGGCCGGTATCAACTGGCACATTGCTCATCCAAAAACTCTCCCATGTGGACTCCGCTCATTCTTATTAGTGTCCCGTTTCCCTTTCGCCTTCCCCATGACAACTGCGGCGGAAGCGGAGTGGCAATTGACACAGAAAGACCATGGGAAATTTTAAAGAAAAGATAACAATTTGACAAGAAAGAGAGTCGATGGGTAAAAACAATAAATACACATTTTTTTGTCTTTTGTGACGCATGGTTAGCAATAACGTGCGGAATATTACCAATAAAAAAAGCCTGGCGATTGCCAGGCTTTTTTGACACTCGTGAGAGTGCGTACCAAAAGCGAATTAACGCTTGGAGTACTGCGGACGCTTACGCGCTTTGTGCAGACCGACTTTCTTACGCTCAACCTTACGGGCATCGCGAGTAACAAAGCCTGCTTTACGCAGTTCGGAACGCAGGGTCTCGTCGTACTGCATCAGAGCACGAGTGATACCGTGGCGGATCGCACCAGCTTGACCGGAGATGCCACCACCGTTAACGGTGATGTACAGATCCAGTTTCTCGGTCATCTCAACCAGTTCCAGCGGCTGACGAACTACCATGCGGGCAGTCGGACGACCGAAGTATTGCTCCAGGGAGCGCTGGTTGATTACGATTTTACCGCTACCCGCTTTGATGAAGACGCGAGCAGTGGAGCTTTTGCGACGGCCGGTACCGTAGTATTGATTTTCTGCCATGTTGCCAGTTCCCGTTAGATATCCAGTACTTGAGGTTGCTGAGCAGCATGAGCGTGCTCTGCGCCTGCGTAAACTTTCAGCTTACGGAACATGGCACGACCCAGCGGGCCCTTCGGCAGCATGCCCTTGACGGCAGCTTCGATTACCATTTCCGGCTTACGCTGAATCAGCTTGTCGAAGCTGATGGACTTGATACCACCCGGGAAACCGGAGTGAGCATGGTACATTTTGTCGGTAAATTTCTTACCGGTTACGTGTACCTTCTCGGCGTTTACAACGATGATGTAATCACCGGTGTCAACGTGCGGAGTGTATTCCGCTTTGTGCTTACCGCGCAGACGAGCAGCGATCTCGGTGGCGATACGACCCAGAGTTTTACCTTCTGCGTCCACAATGTACCAGTCACGTTTTACGGTTTCTGGCTTGGCAACGAAAGTTTTCATTAAGTTAAACCCAATTACCTGTTACAGACCCAATTGCTTATGGGGGCTCTCCCACAAACAACAAACGATGGCCTACCTGTACCCCTTCGAATACAAGTAAAGCTTAAAGTGTTGCTGTCTTATCGACAGCTGTAACGTGGGCCGGGCGATTATAAGTGAAGTTGCCTTAAATATCACCTGCTAATTTCACTGCCATGAAGCTAGCAAATGTCGCCCGGCCCTACCTGCCGCAGATGCCCATCCGACTGGCAGGCGCAGTATTGTGACTAAGGAAGGTGCACTCTGGCAAGGTATTCGTGCGATTGCATCTCCTGGAGCCGTGAAAGGCAGCGCTTGAATTCGAAATTCAGCAGGCCGTCTCCGTAGAGTTCAACCATGGGTACCGCTGCCGACAAGATGAGCTTGACGTGCCGCTCGTAGAACTCGTCCACCATGGCGATGAAGCGGCGGGCGGCATCATCCGTCCCCGTGCCCATGGGCTGCACATTGGCCAGCAAGACGGTGTGAAATTCCCGGGCCAGCTCGATGTAATCCCCCTGGGAGCGTGGAGTACAGCAGAGCTGCTCAAACTCCATGTAGAGCACTCCTTCCCCTTTCCCCAGCGCGCTCAGCTGACGATGATTGACTTCAAGAGGGGCTGGGATCGCCTGAGGCAACCCCGTCAACTGGCTGAAGTAGCGTTCCAGATTGCTTTTGGCTTCTTCATCCAGGGGGAAATGATAGATCTCGGCCTGCTCCAGGGTCCGCAGGCGATAGTCCACCCCTCCGTCCACATTGAGGATCTCGCAGTGCCGCTCGATGAGCGCGATGGCGGGCAGGAAACGCGCCCGCTGCAAGCCGTTGCGATAGAGATCCTTGGGTGGAATGTTGGACGTCGCCACCAGCACGACGCCGTGGCCGAACAGTTCCTGGAACAGGGTGCCCAGCAGCATGGCATCGGTGATGTCGGAGACGAAAAACTCGTCGAAGCAGATGACATCCACCTCGTCCGCCAGCCTGCTGGCGATGAGCTTGAGGGGATCGGCCTGGCCGGTCAGCCCCTTGAGTTCGGCATGGATGCGGTGCATGAAGCGGTGGAAGTGAATGCGCAGCTTGCGTGTGCCCGGCAGGCTTTCGAAGAAAGTATCCATCAACCAGGTCTTGCCTCTGCCCACTCCACCCCACATATAGAGTCCAAGGACGGGAGCCGGTGGCCTGGTTTTTTGCAGCCAGCTGAACAGGCCACGGGATCTGGTCGGAGTCGGGCTGGCGCACAAATCCTGATAGAGTCGTTCCAGCCGGGTCACGGCCATCGCCTGGGCCGGGTCGGCCAAAAAGCCGGGACGCTGCAAATCCTGCTGGTATTTTTGCTGCGGGGTCATCCTGTCAACCGTCTCCAAGTCCCTGAATGAAGGACAAAATAGTATCACGCCCTCGGGGTGCGCGGTATAGTGCCATCGAGGCACAGCGGCCATGTCGGTCGCCTCAACACTCATCGATTTAGCTGTAAAAGGAGCATCTATGACTCTGTTAAACGGGATCCTGCTGGCGGTAGCCGCCCTGATCATCGGCGTTCTGGTCGGTCGTTTTACTGTCCGCAGCCGCGATGCCGGGCGCCTGGAGCAGGAGCTGAAAAAGGCCCACAAGGAGCTGGAAAGCTACCAGGGTCAGATCAACACCCACTTCGCCGACAGCGCAGCCCTGATGGAACAGCTGGCCGATCAATACCAGACCCTCTATCGCCACATGGCCGAGCAGAGCAAGTTCCTGGCCAAGGTACAGGAGCCGCTGTTCCGCGAGTCAGAGGCCGAAGAGGTGAAGGATGAATCAGCCAATGAGCAGCCGGGTCTGCCGCCCCGTGACTATGCGGGCGCCTCGGGTCTGCTCAAGCAATCCAGCTAGCCCCTGGTGGAACTTATTACGCCTTATCGTGGTCAGACCTTGACGATTGCACTGCAACTTTTTCTGGGAGCTGTTTCTCATATGCGTAAATCTCTTTCTGTATTCAGTGTATTAGCCCTCAGTGTCGGTATCGCCCTGTCTGCGGCGCCAGCGCAAGCTGCCCTGCCCCTGCTGGCGAACAACCAGGAGATGCCGAGCCTGGCCCCCGTCCTCGAGCAGGTCACCCCTGCCGTGGTCAACATCTCCGTCTCTGGCAAAAAGATCACTCGCCAGCGCCTGCCCGAACAATTCCGCTTCTTCTTCGGCCCCAACATGCCTGACGAGCAGGTGAGCGAGCAGCCCTTCCAGGCGCTCGGCTCCGGCGTCATCATCGATGCGAAGAAAGGCTATGTGATCACTAACGCCCACGTGGTTCATGAGGCGGACGAGATCAAGGTCAATCTGAAGGACGGCCGTGAATATGCCGCCAAGAAGATAGGCGAAGACAAGCAGTCCGACATCGCCCTGCTGCAAATCAAGGCCGATGACCTGGTACAAATTAAGTTTGCCGATTCCGACGACCTGCGGGTCGGTGACTATGCGCTCGCCATCGGCAACCCGTTCGGCCTGGGCCAGACCGTCACCTCCGGCATCGTCAGTGCCCTCGGTCGCAGCGGCCTCAACATCGAAAACCTGGAAAACTTCATCCAGACCGATGCGGCCATCAACTCCGGCAACTCAGGCGGTGCCCTGCTCAACCTACGTGGCGAGCTGATCGGCATCAACACCGCCATTCTGGGACCGAACGGCGGCAACATCGGTATCGGCTTCGCCATCCCGTCCAACATGGTGCGGGACCTGTCGGAGCAGATCGTCAAGTACGGTGAGGTCCGTCGTGGCCAACTGGGGATCACGGGTACCGAGCTGACCTCTGATATCGCCAAGTCCTTCGGTTACAACAAGAAGGATGGTGCCTTCGTCAACCAGGTCATGCCCGACTCCGCGGCGGCCAAGGCCGGCATCAAGGCAGGGGATATCATCGTCAGCATCGATGGCAAGGCCATCCGCTCCTTCGGTGAGCTGCGTGCCAAGATAGCCACCATGGGGGCCGACAAGCAGGTGGCGCTCGGCCTTATCCGTGATGGCAAGGAGCAGACCGTCAAGGTCACCCTGAAGAAGGCCGATGACAGCGAGATCCTCGCCAGTGCCCTGCACCCGGCACTCGAAGGCGCCAAGCTCAGCACCACCTCAGAGCCGGTGACCGGCGTGGCCGTCTCCGATATCGATCCGCGCTCCCCTGCCGCCGCCTCCGGCCTGCAGAAGGGCGACATCATCATCGGGGTCAACCGCCTGCGCATCAACAGCCTGGGTGAACTGACCAAGGCGCTGAAGGACAAGCCGGAAGTGCTGGCGCTGAACATCCAGCGTGGCGACTCCTCCCTCTATTTGGTGATCCGTTAAGCCCCTCACACCCGCGGCAACTGCCGCGGGTGATTTTTATCCACCGATAATGTTATTCTCTGCGCGCAGCCTGTACGGATGAGAATGACATGAAAATCCCACCTTTGATCAGCTACTTGGGCAAGTCTGTCGGCTTCGGCCTCACCGTCGCTGCACTCCTGTTGTTGCTGTTCCCCAATTTCCGTGGCGGAGCCCAGCTACCCGGCCTCATCACCAATGCCCGCGAGCTGAGTTTCTCCTACGCCGCTCACCGTGCCGGCCCCGCCGTCGTCAACATCTACACCCGCAGCTTTGCCGGCAACCGTGGTGAAAAGGCGGAGCTGCGACCACAGGGTCTGGGCTCCGGGGTCATCATGAGCGCCCGCGGCCACGTGCTGACCAACTATCACGTCATCGCAGACGCGGATCAGATCATCGTCGCGCTGCAGGATGGCCGGGTGTTCAGTGCCGAGCTGGTCGGCTCCGACAAGCTGACCGATCTGGCGGTGCTCTACATCGAATCGGACAACCTGCCGGTGATCCCGCAAGATCCCGACCGCCTGCCGGATGTGGGGGACGTGGTGCTCGCCATCGGCAACCCCTACAACGTCGGACAGACCATCACTCAGGGCATCATCAGCGCCACCGGCCGCATCGGCCTCTCCAGCATGGGGCCGGACAGCAATGGCCGGCAGGATCTGCTGCAGACCGACGCCGCCATCAACGAAGGCAACTCCGGTGGAGCCCTGGTCAACGGCCGCGGCGACCTGGTGGGCATCAATACTGCCGCCTATCACCTCAACGGCAATCAGGAGAGTTACGGCATCAGCTTCGCCATCCCCTACAAGCTGGCCAAGCGCATCATGGATGAGCTCATCGCCAACGGCCGGGTCATCCGCGGCTACCTCGGCATCTCCAGTGTCGAGATCAACCCCATAGTCGCGCGCATGATGAACCTGGGCGATCTGCAGGGTCTGGTGGTGGAGAGCCTGGACCCCACGGGGCCCGCCAGCAAGGCCGGCCTCAAGCGCGGTGACGTGCTGCTCAAGGTCAATGGCGAAGCCATCAGCGGGGTAAGGGCCGTCATGGACAAGATCGTCGAGAGCCGCCCCGGCACCAAGCTGCGCATCTCCGTCATCCGCAATGGCAAACCGCTGGATGTGGATGTCATCATCGAGGAGGACGTGCGCTACCAGAACCTGCCGGCCAGCAGCGCCACTTCCACCAGTTAAGCCACCATTTGGTTACCGACAGGGCCCGATGGCCCTGTTTTCATGTCTGCCCCCCTTCCCTTTGCGTGAGACGACTCACAGTTCCACACCTCGCCCACGGCCAGGTTTCGGCCGCCAAAGTGCGGCACGGATCACACTCATAGCGCCTGGAGTTCCCCTTTTGACGCCCCTGAGCCACAGAAATGGCCATTTTGGGTCTGCTTTCCAGCCGGATTTCCAGTTCGAATCGGAAAAAAGCTGCCTCCTCCATACTGCTTTGCCCCCTTAGGGTAGGGTCATTCCTTCTGCCAGCCTTGGAGAGCAGACCTTGAAGACCCAGACTGACCACACCCTGACCCCGGATAGCCCGGACCTGTTGCGCAAGACAGACCTGACTCTGGCCCGCATTTATCCCCTGCTGGCCGAACAGGGCATTCTCCCCAACGAGGTGCAAAAACAGATGCTCGCCTCCCATGTCAAAGCCATGGTGTGGCGCTCCTACAGCGGTGAATCCCTGCCGGAGGTCGATCTCAGCCTGTTTGACGAGATCTCCCCCCTGTCCCTGCGACTGGCCGAACAGGTCGTCGCCTGGCTGGACAAGCTGGCCTACGAAGAGGCCCATCTCTTGTCCGTCCATTTCGAAGTGGCCAAAGAAAATGAACTCAGTTCAGTCCTGAACCCTTAATCAAGGAGATACCTGTATGTCAGCCATCAAACTCGTGATTGGAGATCGTCTCGGCAAGGGCCAGAAAGTGGGGGCCGGCGCCGAAGCCGCCGGTGCCAGCGTCACCGTCATCCCCGGCATGGCCGCCGACATGAAGCTCGGTGATGTGATGAACAAGGAGCAGGCGGATCTCGGCATCTCCTTCTGCGGCAGCGGCGGAGCCGGTGCTATCACGGCCCAGACCAAGTACGGCTACAAGTGCCGCTACGGCATGCGATCCATCGAAGAGGGCGTCACCGCCATCAACGAAGGCTGCGTGGTGCTGGGCTTCGGCTTCATGGACAAGGAAGAGCTGGGCCAGAAGCTGGTCGAGGCCTTCGCCAAGAAGCACGGTCGCGCCTGATGAAAGAACACTTCACCACCCAGGTCATCGTCAATGGCAAGGGGGCGACACGCCAGCAGGCGTTCGCCGCCGCCCTCAGCCAGGTGCAACCCACGCTGCTCAAGGGCAGCCAGCACGTCATGCTGCGGCTCGAACCGGTCGAGGTTCAGGTGCTCAAGGCCGAGGAGTCGGTCCGGGTGGAGAAGTTTCTGTTCTTCTTCCTGCCGCGCCAGCGTCGTGAGTTCCGCGTCCAGCTGGAGATCGCCGTCAAGGTCACCAGCCTGGACGTGGACAAGGTGGATTTCAGCCTGGTTTAACCCACAAAAAGGACATGTTGGATGTTTCTAATCATTCTTTTCAAATCATTGATCATCGGCGGCCTGGTGGGCGTCGGTGTGGGGGCCGGTGCGGCACGGATGTTCCATGCACCGACCGTGCAGGGCATGGGGGCCTTCCGTACCCTGGGCGAGCTCAACTCCTGTGAGGGAGACCCGGCGTCACACTTCTCCTTCGGTCTTGGCTTCTTCTTCAACGCCTGGGCCTCAACCGTTGCGGCAGGCGCCTTCACCCAGGACGTGGATCACCGCATCCTGCCGAACTGGGGCGCTGCGGCCCTGATGATCAAGAACCGGGATCTCGCCACCACCTTGCACGATCCCAAGAAGATGGCCATCGCCTGCGGCATCATCGGCGCCATCGTCGTCGCCTTCTTGAACAGCACCGCCGCCGCCGTCCCCGCCGCCTTGCAGGTCACCGCCGTCAAGGTACTGGTGCCTGCCGCCAACCTGCTGGTCAACACCGTCATGCCGGTGATCTTCTGGCTGGCCGCCATCGAGGCGGGCAAGAAGTCCGGCTTCTGGGCCACCATCTTCGGCGGTCTGGCCCAGCTCATCATGGGCAACGCCGTTCCCGGTCTGGTACTCGGCATCCTCATCGGCAAGGGGGTGGAAGAGAGCGGCTGGAACCATGTCACCAAGGTGATGATGGCGGCCATCGTACTGCTGTTCGTGCTGAGCGGA
Organism: Aeromonas veronii; assembly: GCF_040215105.1. Lineage (NCBI taxonomy): Bacteria > Pseudomonadati > Pseudomonadota > Gammaproteobacteria > Aeromonadales > Aeromonadaceae > Aeromonas > Aeromonas veronii. Next base: position 434,028 of record NZ_CP157875.1, on the reverse strand, counting down.
TTCTTCCGTGGCTTCGATATGAAACTGATCGAGTCCTTCCACCTCGGGGTCCCCCTGTGGCTGGACAATGTCCACAACCTGATGAGCGGAAAATAAGGACTATCCCATGGATGAGAAATTGAGAAACAACTTCTGGTATGCCGACTGGTCCTTCCCCATCTTCGTCGGTTTGCTGTCAGCCGGGGTCTTTGCCGGGACCCACATGTTCTATCTGTACGGGGTCGGTGCCTTCAACGAAGTGGCTTTCGTCGCCATGCTGAAGGCCGGGATGGACACGGGTGCCTACGGCGCGGTCGCGGCCTTTGGTGCCAGCTTCCTGTTCGCCCGCATCATCGAAGGCTCCCTGGTGGGAATACTGGACATCGGCGGTGCCATCCAGACCGGCGTCGGCCTGGGGGTTCCCGCCCTGCTGCTGGGTGCCGGCATCGTCTACCCGGTGGAGAACTTCACCGCCTCCCTGGTCACCGGCATGGGGATTGGCCTGGCCATCGGTTACGTGATCATCCTGGCCCGCAAGTTCACCATCAATCAGAGCAACTCCACCTATGGGGCGGATGTGATGATGGGGGCTGGCAACAGCTCGGGGCGCTTCCTCGGTCCCTTGATCATTCTCTCCGCCATGGGTGCCTCCATCCCCATCGGCCTGGGATCCCTGCTGGGTGCTCTGCTGTTCTACATCTGGAACAAGCCCATCACTGGCGGCGCCATCCTGGGTGCCATGCTGCTCGGGACCTTCTTCCCGGTAGCCCTTGCATAAACACTGGCCGCCCTGCGGGGCGGCACGCTAGAGGCCAGCACCATGTATGACTTCATCATCAGAGCGGGACGCCAGGGAAACGGCGAGCTCATCGACATCGCCATTCTGGACGGCAAGATAGCGGCCATGGGCTCTCTCCCTGCCACGGCCGAGGCAAGAGAGACGCTGGATCTGGCCGGTAATACCTATGTGAGTGCAGGCTGGATCGATGGCCACACCCACTGCTACCCCGCTTCCCCCATCTATCACGATGAACCGGACAAGGTGGGCGTGGAATCCGGCGTGACCACCGTCATCGATGCGGGCAGCACCGGGGCCGACGATGTGGATGCCTTCCAGCAGTTGGCGGCCGGCTGCAAGACCCGGGTCCATGCCCTGCTCAACATCTCCCGCATCGGCCTGTTGCGCCAGAACGAGCTGGCCAATCCCGCCGATATCGACCCTGTACTCGCCAAGGCCGCCATTCGCCGCCACCCCTCCTTCATCGTCGGCATCAAGGCCCGCATGAGTGGCAGCGTGGTGGGTGAGAATGGCCTGCAACCCCTGCGCATCGCCAAGCAGATCCAGCGCGACAACGGCGATCTGCCGCTGATGGTGCACGTGGGCAATACGCCACCGGATCTGGACGAGATCGTCGCCCTGCTGGGTGAGGGCGATCTGCTGACCCATTGCTTCAACGGCAAACCAAATCGCATCCTGACCCCGGCCGGTGAGCTGCGTCAGGCGGTACGCGACGCCATGCTGCGAGGCCTGCGCCTCGACATCGGCCATGGCGGCGCCAGCTTCAGCTTCGAAGTGGCTGAACACGCCATCCGTCAGGGGATCCTGCCCCACACCATCAGCTCGGACATCTATTGCAAGAATCGCATCAAGGGCCCCGTCTACAGCCTGGCCCACGTGATGTCGAAGTTTTTCGTCATCGGCATGAGCCTGGAGCAGGTGCTCGCCTGTGTCACCCATCAGGCCGCCGATGCCCTGCGTCTGCCTGGCAAGGGGCGGCTCGAGGTAGGCGCCGATGCCGACCTGACCCTGTTTGATCTGGCCAAATGCCAGACTCTGTTCACGGATACCGAGGCGCAATCGCGCAGCGGCGACCTGCAACTGCTTCCCCTCGCCGTCCTGGTCGGCGGCAACCTGGTTCTGACTCACTATGGGAAATCACACCATGCCTTCTGTTTATGAGAAATATCAGCTCAAACCGGTGATCAACGCCTCCGGGCGCATGACCATACTCGGTGTCTCCACGCCGGAGCAGGAGGTGGTCGACGCCGTCAATTTTGGCCTCGGCCACTACTTCGAGGTCAAGGATCTGGTCAACAAGACCGGGGCCTATCTCGCCGCCCTGCTGGGGGTCGAGGATGCGGTCGTGGTCTCCTGCGCCAGTGCCGGCATCGCCCAGTCAGTCGCCGCCGTGATCGTGCGCGGTGATGCCTACCGCCTTGAACAACTGCATGCCCATGCCCACGATGTGCCGAGCGAAATCGTGCTGCCCAAGGGGCACAACGTGAACTTCGGCGCGCCGGTCGGCACCATGATCAATCTGGGGGGCGGCAAGGTGGTGGAGGCCGGCTACGCCAACGAGTGTTCGGCCGCCCAGCTGGCCGCCGCCATCAATCCGCAGACGGCCGCCATCCTCTACATCAAGTCCCACCACTGCGTGCAGAAGAGCATTCTGTCGGTGGCCGAGGCCGCGGATGTCGCCAAGGCCCACCAGCTGCCGCTGATCGTCGATGCGGCGGCAGAAGAGGATCTGCGCCTCTACTACCAGCAGGGCGCCGATCTGGTCATCTACAGCGGAGCTAAAGCCATCGAGGGGCCCACCAGCGGTCTGGTGCTCGGCAAGGCCCAGTATGTGGCATGGGTCAAACAGCAGGCGAATGGCATCGGCCGTGCCATGAAGGTTGGCAAGGAAGGGATCCTCGGCCTGACTCACGCCATCGAACGTTATCTGGAGAAAGAAAAGGAGAGCGGCGCCGCCATGGTCGCCAAGATGGCTCCCTTCATCGAACGCCTCAACCAGCTGTCCGGCGTCACCGCCAAGGTGGTATGGGACAGCGCGGGACGTGACATCGCCCGTACCGATATTGCCTTCGACCACGAACGCCTCGGCATGACCACGGTCCAAGTGGTGGCCCGCTTGCAACAGGGCAATCCCGCCATCTATTGCCGGGGCTACAAGGCCAACGAGGGCCATATCGAGATCGATGTGCGCAGCGTCAGCCCGGCCCAGCTCGATCAGATCCATCACGCCATCGCCCAGTTAACCCAGGAGAATCACTGATGTCCCTTATTCCCAATTACTACCGTGACCGGATCTGCCTCAATGTGCTGGCAGGCTCCAAGCAGAATGCCGTCGATGTCTATGAGGCGGCCGAGGGCCACGTGCTGGTTGGCGTGCTCTCCAAGAACTACCCGGACGTGCCTGCCGCCGTCGCCGACATGAAAGAGTATGCCGCGCTCATCGACAACGCTCTCTCCATCGGACTGGGCGCCGGGGATCCCCGCCAGTCCGCCATGGTCGCCGAGCTGGCCGGCCTGCTGCAGCCCCAGCATGTCAACCAGGTCTTCACCGGGGTCGGTGCCAGCCGGGCGCGACTTGGCCAGTCCCAAAGCCTGGTCAACGGCCTTGTCTCCCCCACTGGCACTCCTGGCATGGTCAAGATCTCCACCGGTCCCCTCAGCGCCAGTCAGGCCGACGCCATCGTCCCCGTCGATACCGCCATCGCCATGCTCAAGGACATGGGGGGCAGCTCGGTCAAGTTCTTCCCCATGGGAGGGCTCAAGAGCCGGGATGAATATCAGGCAGTGGCCGAGGCTTGCGCCCGCCACGGCTTCTGGCTGGAACCGACCGGCGGCATCGATCTGGACAACTTCGAAGAGATAGTCCAAATCGCACTGACCGCCGGGGTCGACAAGGTGATCCCCCACGTCTACAGCTCCATCATCGACGAGGCAGGCCAGACCCGCCCGGCCGACGTGCGCACCCTGCTCGATACGGTGAAACGCCTGCTACCCTGACCTGACAGTGGCACCGGTCCAACCTCTGGCCGGTGCCTGGCTTGTTGATGATTCAATTGTTAACATCCTTCTCTTCCCCCGCGATCGGAGTCTCCTTCCCCCATGACCAAGCTGCCCCACCCCAGACTCCATCAGTTGCTGACCCAGCTCCACGCCGAGGCCTTGCCGCAGGAGGAGCTGGCCCGTCGCCTCAATGTCTCCACCCGCACGGTACGCACCGACGTGGCGACCCTGAACGAGCTGATCGCCACCCATGGCGCCCACCTCATCCACCAGCGCGGCAGCGGCTATCAACTCAAGATTTACAATCAGGGGCTGTTTGACGAACTGCTGGCGGCCCAGGAGCAGGAGGCCAGCCTGCCCCGCACCAGCCGGGAGCGGGTGCTGCATCTGCAGTTGCTGCTGCTCACCGCCGAGCAGGGGATCAAGCTCGACGAGCTGGCAGATACCTGGTATCTGAGCCGGGCCGCGCTACAGGGAGACATGGCGGAAGTGAGGGAGCGGCTGATCCATTTCGGCCTGAACATCGACAGCAAGCCCCGTCTCGGCATGCGCATTCAAGGGGAAGAGACCGCCATCCGGGCCTGCCTCACCCAGTTGCTCTATCGGGAACAGAGCCGCAACAGCCCCTTGCAGGGCTTGCTGCCCAACCTTTGTCCCAGCAAGACTTTGGAAGTCATCGGCAACCGGATCCATGCCCAGCTGGGTCGCCATCAGCTCAGGCTGGCCGACGAAAGCCTGCAGCAGCTCACTATCTACTGCGCCGTGGCCCTGCTCCGCCAGGCGGCGGGTCATGAGCTGCTGACCTTCAGCAGCGAGGATCTGACCGCCCCCCTCACCGCCGTGGCTCGCGACATCTATGATGAGCTGCCCACATTGACCGCACCGGGAGAGCCGGAGCTGCTGTGTCTCGCCATCCAGATCCAGGCTCGTCTCATCGCCGATACCCCGCAGCTCAGCCCGACCATGACGGCCGAAAGTGCCCACCTGGTGGCGCACCTGCTGGATTACATCCACGAACACTATCCCTATGACTTGCGCCACGACGACCAGTTGCACGCCGACCTGCTTACCCACATCAGCGCCATGTTGCTGCGGATCAAATACCAGATAGGCACCGACAACCCGCTGGCGGATCACATCAAGCAGTACTATCCCCTCGCCTATGACATCACCCTCGCCGCCATCTCCGAGTGGATCAGGCAGACGCCCTATCATCTGACCCATCACGAGATAGGCTACCTGGTGATCCATATCGGCGTCGGACTGGAGCGCCACTATGACATCGGCTATAGCCGTCCCCCCCAGGCGTTACTGCTGTGCGATGCCGGCAATGCCACCTTCCGGGTACTGGAGGCGCGGATCAAGCGGGAATACCCCCAGTTGCAACTGACCAGTCTGGAATCCGTACGGGACTACGAGGGGCTCTCGCGGATCGAGCAGGATTTCGTGATAAGCACGGTCAAGGTGAGCGAGAAGAATGTGCCCGTGGTGCAGGTGGCCCCCTTCCCGGCCCAATATCAGTTGGAGCAGCTCGGCAAGCTGGTACTGGTCGATCGCACCCGCCCCTACCTGCTCGACAAGTACTTTGACGCCGACCATTTCATGGTGATCGATGAACCCATCAGCCAGTCAGCCCTGTTCACACGGGTCTGCGATCAGCTGGAAAGGGAAGAGCAGGTGGAAACGGGGTTCAGGGGATCCTTGCAGGAGCGGGAGCGTATCGTCTCCACCATGCTGGGAGACGGCATAGCCCTGCCCCACTCCCTCGGCCTGCTGGCCAGGCGCACCCTGGTCTATACGGTGCTGGCCCCCCAGGGCATCGACTGGGGCAATGGCGAGACGGCCACCCTCATCTTCCTGCTGGCCATCGCCAAGGCGGACTATGAGGAGGCCATGGGCCTCTACGATCTCTTCCTGGCCCTGATGAACGAAAAAGCCAGCAAGAATTTGCTGGCCTGTCGCAGTTTCGCCGGTTTCAAGGCACTGGCTCGCACCGGCGCCTAGTCAGAGGGCGCCTACTCTTCGTTGAAGCCCGAGGTGAACAGCGCCACCACCGCGGCCAGGGCTTCCGTCTCCTCCGGTCCTTCCACCTGCACTTCTACCTGTTTGCCCTGGGCGGAGTCCAGCATCAGCAGGCCGATCACGCTGTCCGCGTCGGCCTCGACCCCGTCCTCGTTGCGCAGCAGGACATGGGCATCGAAGCCCTGTACCAGTTCGAACAGCATCATGGCCGGTCTGGCATGAATACCCAGCTTGTTTTTGACTTCTACCGAGGCGGAAACGGTCATCTGTGCATCCTTCTGAGCTGTCAGACCTGCGCCGAGCGCTTGTCCAGGGTGCGGTGGCGGATCTGCACGTTCTTGCCGAGCAGGCGAAACGCGCTCGCCAACCGTTCGGCGATGAACACCGAGCGATGCTGGCCACCGGTGCAGCCGATACCCACGGTCACATAGCTGCGATTGTTGCGTTCCAGATGGGGCAACCAGGTGCCCAGCATGTTCTCGATCTGCTGGATGAACAGCATGACGTCCGTCTGGCTGGAGAGGTAGTTCGCCACAGGTTCATCCCGGCCGGTGAAAGGCTTGAGTTCGGGGATCCAGTGGGGATTTGGCAGGAAACGGGCATCGAACACGAAGTCTGCATCCTTGGGGATGCCGTACTTGAAGCCGAATGATTCAAACACCAGCACCAGCTCGTTCTCTTTCTTGCCGAGCACCCGGGTTTTGATGAGCTCGCTGAGATCGTGAATGCTGAGGTTGGTGGTGTCGATGCGCAGGTCGGCACTGGAAGAGAGGGGCGCCAGCAGGTGGGTCTCCTCCCGGATGGCCTCGTCCAGCGACAGCTTGTTGCGAGAGAGGGGGTGCAACCGGCGACTCTCGCCATAGCGTTTGAGCAGGGTAGTGTTGTCGGCGTCGAAGAAGAAGCTGGAGAATTCCACCCGCCCCTCGCTGCGTACCTGGGCCAGCAGATTCTCCAGCCGATCCTGCTCGGTGGGCAGGTTGCGCACGTCGATGCTGACCGCCAGCTTGTCATACTGGCTCTCCACCGAGACGATCAACTGGGGCAACAGATTGACCGGCAGATTGTCTACGCAGTAATACCCCAGATCTTCCAGCACCCGCAGGGCTACCGTCTTGCCGGAGCCCGAGCGACCGCTTACCACGATTAATTGCATCTTGTCCCCCCACGCCAACCTGGCTGTGCCTTGTCCGGCATCAGGCCGAGGTCATGATCTGATAGAGTTCTTCGTCACTGGTCGCCTGGCGCAACTGGCGGCAGACGGCCTTGTCACCCAACTTGGATGCCATCAGGGAAAGGGTCTTGAGATGCTGCTTGCACTCGCTTTCCGGCACCAGCAATGCAAAGAGCAGGTCAACCGGTTGATTGTCAATCGAGTCGAAAGGGATGGGTTCGGAGAAGGTCATCAGCACAGCCGTCGGCGCAAAGGCATCGTCAATGCGGCCATGCGGAATGGCAATACCGGCACCGATCCCGGTACTGCCCATTTTTTCCCGCGCCAGCAGGCTTTCAAACAACACCTGACGGGAGGTGCCGAGGCGCTCTGCGGCCAGTTCACTGATGATCTCGAGAGCGCGTTTCTTGCTGGTACAGGGGACCGCACTCTTGGTGCAGTCCCGACTCAGTATGTGTTCAAGTTGCATAGTTATTTTTGATTTAATTTATCTTTGTGCTTGATGATCTGTCTGTCCAGTTTATCAAGCAGGGTATCAATCGCAGCATACATGTCGGCATGCTCCGAGTTGGCGAACACCTCACCGCCGCTGACATGCAGCTTGGCTTCGGCAATCTGGTTCAGTTTTTCGACGCTCAACACCACATGGACGTTGTTGATATGGTCAAAGTGACGCTCGAGTTTGGCAAATTTGTTGTTCACATAATCACGCAGAGCTTCGGTAATCTCGACATGGTGTCCGGTCAGGTTAATTTGCATAACGTCTTCCTTTTGTTTGCCTAAACCAGGCGTTTGCGCTGATTGGATGGCGGGATCAACAAGGATTCACGGTACTTTGCGATCGTGCGTCTCGCCACCATAATACCCTGTTCGGCCAGCAAATCCGCGATCTTGCTATCACTAAGCGGCTTGGCGGGGTTTTCCGCCGTCACCAGCTTCTTGATCAAGGCGCGAATAGCGGTCGATGAGCACTCTCCTCCTCCTTCCGTATTCACGTGACTGGAGAAAAAAAACTTCAGTTCAAAGATGCCACGGGGCGTATGCATGTACTTCTGGGTCGTCACCCGCGAGATGGTCGATTCATGCATCTCCACCGCCTCGGCGATGTCATTGAGCACCATGGGTTTCATGGCTTCTTCCCCGTATTCGAAGAAGCCCTGCTGCTGCTCGACGATGCAGCTGGCCACCTTGAGCAGGGTGTCGTTACGACTCTCCAGACTCTTGATGAACCACTTCGCCTCCTGCAGGTGGGAGCGGATGAACTGGGTATCCGTGCTGCTGCGCGCGTTGCGGGCCATGGCCGCATAGGTCTCGTTGACGCGAATGCGCGGCGCCGAATCCGGGTTGAGCTCCACCACCCACTTGCTGCCTTTCTTGACCACGGACACATCCGGGATCACGTATTGGGATTCGCTCTGGATGACGCCGTTGCCGGGTCTGGGTTCCAGCTGCTGGATAAGGTCCAGCACCTCCTTGAGGTCGCTCTCCTTGAGCCGGGTCTTGCGCGCCAGGGTGCGATAGTCACGATTGCCAAGCAGATCCATGTGCTCGCTGATCACTTCCCGTGCCTCGTTGAGCCAGGGCAGATCGGAGGGATACTGGCCAAGCTGGATCAGCAGGCACTCCTGCACGGAGCGGGCGGCGATGCCGAGCGGATCGAAATGCTGCACCCGCTTGAGCACGGCCTCGACCTCATCCAGTTCCACTTCTACCTCGTCACTGCTGACTGCAGCCTGAATATCCTCGAGAGAAACCGTCAGATAACCGGATTCGTCGATGGCATCGATGATGGCGAGGGCGATGGCGGCATCCAGATCGCTGAACGGCGTCAGCCGCATCTGCCACAACAGATAGTCCTGCAGGTTCTCGGTGGTTTCCCCCTGATAGACGCTCTCCTCTCCATCGTGGATGGGGCCGGCGCTCTGGGCCGTCCCGGCGGAGTAGACCTCGTCCCAGGTGGTATCGACGGGCAGCTCGTCCGGCATCTTGTCCTGCGCCATGGCGTCACTGGAATCCAGCTGACTGGCATCGGCCACTTCGACCGGACTGGTTTCCTGCGCCTCGCTCTCCTCTTGCTCCAGCAAGGGGTTGTTGTCGAGCGCTTGCTGAATTTCCTGCTGGAGTTCCAGCGTGGAAAGCTGGAGCAGACGAATCGCTTGTTGTAATTGTGGCGTCATGGTCAGGGACTGACCGAGACGCAACTGTAATGTCGGCTTCATCTACGTCGGGATATCCTTATGTTCAGCGAGGCAGTCACCTAACAAAAATGAGGGAATGCCCCCTTACTATAGACTGAATTGATCGCCCAAATAGACGCGCTTGACCTGCTCATCGGCGAGGATATCCACCGGTGCGCCCTCGGCAATCATCTTGCCGTGGCTGACAATATAGGCCTTCTCACACACATCCAGGGTCTCGCGAACGTTGTGATCGGTGATCAGCACACCCAGCCCACGTTCCTTCAGATGCTGGATGATCTTTTTGATATCGATGACAGAAATGGGATCAACCCCTGCAAAAGGCTCATCCAGCAGAATAAATCTCGGCTCTGCCGCCAGCGCCCGGGCGATCTCGACCCGGCGGCGCTCCCCCCCTGACAGGCTCTGACCCAGGCTGTCACGGATGTGGGTGATGTTGAACTCTTCCAGCAGTTGCTCGACCTTGTCCTCCCGCTCCTCGCTGCTCAGTCCCTTGCGGGTCTGCATGACCCCCATCAGGTTGTCGAACACCGACAGACGGCGGAAGATGGAGGCTTCCTGAGGCAGGTAACCGATGCCGTTGCGCGCACGGATGTGCATGGGCTGCAGGCTGATATCCTGATCGTCGATGGTGATGAGCCCGGCATCCCGCTGCACCAGCCCCACTATCATGTAGAAGGAGGTGGTCTTGCCAGCTCCGTTCGGGCCAAGCAGCCCCACGATCTGGCCGGTGCCCACTTCCAGGCTGACGTCACTGACCACCATGCGACGCTTGTAGCTCTTCTGCAAGCCCACTGCTTTTAACACTGCCATGACTGTTGTTTCCTACTTCTTCTGTTCGGCGGGCTTGTCGAAATTCTCGACCTGATCCGGCAGGAACACCGTCTTGACGCGCTGGGTCGGCCCCTTGCTCTCGGCGATCATCTTCTGTTTGACGATGTCGTAGCGGATGAGGTCGCCATTGACCTGGCTGTCTTCCTGCTTGAGCTGGCCGTTGCCGGTGATGGTCACCAGACGGTTCTTCAGCTCGTAACGGATGCTGTTGCCATGGGCGTTGACCGGCTTGCCGTTGTCCAGGATCTGGAAGAAGGTGGCCGGGCTGCCATAGGCGGTCATCACCTCGGCACCCTTCTCGCCGGAGCGGATCACCACCACCTTGTCGGCCTTAATCTTGATGGTGCCCTGGGTGATGATGACGTCTTCGCTGAAGGTGACACGGTTGTCCTGCATCTCGGCCACCTGCTTGACCGCGTCCACATAGACCTTTTCGGTGAAGTCGGACTCTTTGGCGTTGGCCGCGCCGCACAGCAGCAGGGCCACGAGGACCAGATTAGCGTTTTTCATTGAAATAAATGGCATGGCCTTTATCCAGTAATTCGAAATATTTACGTTCCAGGTGACCCTTGAGGCCTACGCCCTCGGTCTGGAATTCCTGGCCCTGAATGCGGATGTGCTGGTTGCTTCTCACGTCCTGAGTCACCATGTCCATCTCCAGATACTGGGTATCCATGCTGGAGATGAAGGAGGTCGGCAACAGGCCATCCAGATGCACCTTGTCCCGCAGGATCACGTTGTCATCGGTATTGAGTACGCCGGTCTCCGCCGTCACCTTCCACTCGGCCTCACCCTTGTCGTCGTACAGGTAGATGACCGGCTTGTTGAAGGTCGCCTGCTCGAGGATCTGGAAATACTCGGCAAACTCCGACTCCAGCCGCTCGGTCCGCTTGCCCTGCTCGTCAAAGCGGGTGGTGACCAGATTCCTGGCGGTGAAATCGGGCTGATAATTCTCTACCTTGGTGGTGGAATCCGGGGCCAAGTCGATGTCACCCAGCTGCCAGGCAGCCAATGCCGCCAGGAAAAGCAGGAAGAACAGAATAGTCTGCTTCATCGCGACGCCTCGGGCAACTCATCGGCGAGCCCCTGGGCTTGCAGGATCAGATCGCACACCTCCCGCACCGCCCCGACGCCCCCCCCCAGCCGGGTGACCAGGTCGGCACAGGCCAATACCCGCGGGTGAGCATCTGCCACTGCGATGCCGAGGCCGCAGGCCTGCATCACCGGCAGATCGATGGTGTCATCCCCCATATAGGCCGCCTGGGAGGCATCGAGCCCCAGCTTGGCCAGCAGGGCCTCGAAATGGGGCAGCTTCTGATCCGCCCCCTGCACCAGGTGCTGCACCCCCAGGCTCTTCATCCGATCGCTGACGATGCGGGAATTGCGCCCGGTGATGATGGCAATCTCCAGCCCGGCATTGAGCAGGGCACGCATGCCTGCCCCGTCCCGGGTGCAGAAGGTCTTCAGCTCTTCGCCGTTATTTCCCATGTAGATGAAGCCGTTGGAGAGCACCCCGTCCACATCGCACACCAGCAGGCGGATCTGCGCCGCCTTCTCGAACTGGCTGCGCGTCACCGGACCATAGAGGGTCGGTACATCTTGCATCAAATCACCCCGGCTTTCAGCAGGTCGTGCATGTTGAAGGCACCCAGCGGCCGCCGCTCCCCATCCACCACCAGCAATCCGTTAATCTTTCTGGTTTCCATCAGCTTGACGGCCTCGGCCGCCATCATCTCTGGCCCTACGGTAACACAGTTGACCGTCATCACCTTGGCGATAGAGGTGTGATGGATGTCCACCTGCAAATCCAGGATCCGGCGCAGGTCGCCATCGGTGAAGAGACCGGCCAGCTGGCCCAGCTCATCCACCACCGCCGTCATGCCGAGCCCCTTGCGGCTCACTTCCAGCAGGGCCTGGCTGATGGTGGCATCGATCCCGACCTTGGGCAACAGCTCGCCACCGTGCATCAGATCGCCGACCCGCAGCAGCAGCCGCTTGCCGAGGGAACCGCCCGGATGAGACAGCGCGAAGTCGTCGGCGGTGAAGCCGCGGGCCTCCAGCAAGGCCACCGCCAGGGCATCTCCCATCACCAGGGTCGCCGTGGTGCTGGACGTGGGGGCCAGACCGAGGGGGCAGGCCTCCTGCTCGACCCGGATGCACAGGTGCACGTTGGCTTCCTTGGCCATGGTCGAGGCCGGGTTGCCGGTCATGCAGATGAGCGGGATGCCGCGACGCTTGAGTACCGGCAGCAGGGCCAGGATCTCGTCACTCTCGCCGGAGTTGGAGATGGCGATGATGAGATCCCCGGCGGAGATCATCCCGAGATCGCCGTGGCTGGCCTCACCCGGGTGCAGGAAGAAGGCGGGCGTGCCCGTGCTGGCCAGGGTCGCGGCTATCTTGTTGCCCACATGGCCCGACTTGCCCATGCCGGTGACCACTATCTTGCCGCCGCAGCGCAGCACCATCTCGCACGCCTTCACGAAGTGCTCGTCGAGGTACTGGTAGAGTCCATCAATCGCTTGTTTTTCAATGTCCAGCACCGCACGGGCACTGCGACGAAAATCGAACAGTTCAGACACTTTTTCAGACTTTACAGACATAAAGGCACGGCTCCGGACCGAAATTTGCTGCGGGATTATAAAAAAGTCTGCCGAGATAAGCGAATCGGATGCGGGGTACCCACTTGCTGACGCACCTTGTTACATAAAACTGTCGCGTTTTTGGGGCGGATCTGCGCTCAATAGTTGTTCCTTGATGTTGCTTAGACCTAGACTAGCCCATAAAATTCGCTCTTCTTTTATACCGGATGGACAATTGTTTGAACAATGACCTGATCACCATCTCCGACCTGACTTTCAGCCACGGAGACAGGCTGCTGTATGACGGGATCAATCTGACCATTCCCCGTGGCAAGGTCACCGCCGTCATGGGGCCGAGCGGCATCGGCAAGACCACCTTGCTGCGGCTGATCGGTGGCCAGTTGAAACCGGAATCGGGTCATATCCTGTTTGACGGGGAGGACATCCCCACCCTCTCCCGCTCCCGTCTCTACGAGGTGCGCAAGCGGATGAGCATGTTGTTCCAGAGTGGCGCCCTGTTCACCGGCATGACGGTGTTCGACAACGTGGCGTTTCCATTGCGGGAGCATTCCGGCCTGCCGGAGGAGCTGATCCACACCATCGTCATGATGAAGCTGCAGGCGGTGGGACTGCGTGGCGCCGCCAAACTGATGCCTTCCGAGCTTTCCGGTGGCATGGCCCGTCGCGCCGCCCTGGCCCGTGCCATCGCCCTGGATCCGGATCTCATCATGTATGACGAGCCCTTCGTGGGTCAGGATCCCATCACCATGGCGGTGCTGGTCAAGCTGATCAAGGAGCTGAACAATGCCCTCGGCATCACCTCCGTCATCGTCACCCACGACGTGAAAGAGGTGCTCGGTATCGCTGACTACGCCTATATCATCGCCAACCGCAAGGTGGTGGCGCACGGCACCCCGGCGCAGCTGCGCGAGGAACGCAATCCCGAGGTCGAGCAGTTCCTGCGTGGATTGCCTGACGGTCCTGTCCCGTTTCATTTTCCGGCAGGCGACCTGCTACAGGATCTGTGATGTTGATAAGCCAAGTAAGCAAGTTGGGCCGGGTCGGTGTGCACTTCATCAGCGCCATCGGCCGTGCGACTATCATGCTGTTTCATGCCCTGGCCGGTCGCCCCCAGCCACGCAAGCACTTCCCGCTGCTGATCCAGCAGCTCTATGTGGTGGGGGTGCAGTCCGTCGCCATCATTTTGGTGTCCGGCCTCTTCATCGGCATGGTGCTCTCGTTGCAGGGCTATAACGTATTGAAGGATTTCGGCGCCGAACAGAGTCTGGGGCCCCTGGTCTCTCTCTCGCTGCTGCGGGAACTCGGCCCCGTGGTCACCGCCCTGCTGTTTGCCGGTCGGGCCGGCTCCGCCCTGACTGCCGAGATCGGCCTGATGAAGGCTACCGAACAGCTCTCGAGCCTCGAGATGATGGCAGTGGATCCCCTGCGCCGGGTGGTGGCCCCCCGTTTCTGGGCCGGGGTCATCAGCATGCCGTTGCTGGCCTTCATGTTCAGCCTGATCGGCATCTTCGGTGGCAAACTGGTCGGGGTCGACTTGCTGGGGGTGGACGAGGGCAGTTTCTGGTCCGCCATGCAGGCATCCGTCGACTGGCAGGATGACATCATGCAGGGGGCCATCAAGAGCGTGATCTTCGCGTTGGTCGTCACCTGGATTGCGCTTTTCAATGGCTATGATGCCAAGCCGACCTCGGCCGGGATCAGTCAGGCGACCACCCGAACCGTGGTCCACTCATCCCTGGCCGTGCTCGGTCTGGATTTTATACTCACCGCAGTCATGTTTGGATAAGGTAAAGATGAAGTTCAGCAAAGTAGAATTCCTGGTTGGCGCCTTCATGCTGGCTGGCATCGCAGCCATTCTGGCATTGGCCCTGCAAGTGGCGGGTTTGAGTTTCAAACCGGAAGGAGAGACCTATACCCTGCGCGCCCATTTCGATAATATCGGCGGCCTGAAAGTACGCTCGCCGGTCAAGGTCGGCGGTGTCGTCGTCGGCCGGGTCAGCAGCATCGAGCTGGATGCCAAGACCCAGGTGCCCGTCGTCTCCCTGCTGATGCAAAAAGAGGCCGGTGAGTTTGCCGATACCAGCACCCTCTCCATCCTGACTTCCGGCCTGCTCGGCGAGCAGTACATCGGCCTGGCACCGGGGTTCAGCGATGAAGACATGGGCACCAGCATGCTCAAGGATGGCGACATGATCGCAGACACCAAATCAGCCATAGTGCTGGAAGATCTGATTGGCAAATTCCTCTACAGCCAGTCGTCTCCGGCCACCAATCCGCCTGCAAGCAAGGAGTAACCATGTTCAAGAAGATCGCCCTGTTGCTGGGCCTGATGACCAGCATGCTGTTTTCCGTGACCACTCAGGCCGCAGGGGCCAATGCCACGGATCCTTACGCCCTGGTGGATCAAGCCGCCAAGCAGACCTTTGCCCGTCTCAAGGCCGATCAGGCTCAGATCAAGAGCAACCCGGACCACCTGAGGGTCATCATCCGCGAGGAGCTGCTGCCCTACGTGGACAACCGCTTCGCCGCCTACAAGGTGCTCGGCAACCAGATCAAGGAGACCACTCCGGCCCAGCGTGATGCCTTCGTCGAGGTGTTCACCGAATACATGGTGAGTTCCTACGCCGATGCCCTCGCCCACTTCGACAAGCAGACCGTCAAGGTGCAGCCGGGCAAGGCCGTGGGTGACAGCAACATCACCGCCGTCAACGTCAGCGTGACCGAGGCCGGCAAGCCGGATATCTTCCTCGAGTTCAAGCTGCGCAAGAACAACAAGACCGGCGAGTGGAAGGCCTTTGACATGGTCGCCGAAGGGATCAGCCTGCTCTCTGCCAAGCAGAACGAGCTCGGTGGCCTCATTCGCCAGAACGGCATCGATGCGGTGATCGCCCAGTTGCGCGAACACAACGCCAAGCCGCTGGTCATCAAGTCATGACGCTCGCGGGCGAGCTGCAGGCCCCACAGGTGATTGCCCTGTGGCAGCGCCGTGCCGAGTGGTGGCAGGAAGATACGCTCGCCCTCGACGAGATCACCACCCTGGACTCCGCCGGACTCGCGCTCCTGGTCAAATGGGCCAAGGCCGTGCTGGCCCGGGGTGCTACACCGACACTGGTGGGCGCCTCCGACGATTTCTTTACCTTGGCCAACCTGTACGGGGTGGCCAATTTGTTTCAATCAACCCCGCTCACAACTGAGGACGCATAATGCAAGTCTCTGAAATTGAAGCGATACTCCTTGAGGCCTTGCCATTGTCCGAAGTCCATGTCAAAGGGGACGGTAGTCACTATCAGGTGATCGCCGTCGGTGACATGTTTGACGGCATGAGCCGGGTCAAGAAGCAGCAGGCCATCTATGCCCCGCTGATGGACAAGATCGCCAGCAACGCCATCCACGCTCTCTCCATCAAGGCTTTTACCGATGCCGAATGGAAACGCGAACGTAAATTCCTATTGCCCTCCTGATTTGGTAACGAAGTAAAAATGGACAAATTCAAGATCACCGGCCCCTGCACCCTTTCCGGTGAAGTGACCATCTCCGGCGCCAAGAACGCCGCCCTGCCGATCCTGTTCGCCACCCTGCTGTGTGATGAGGAGATCCAGCTCTCCAACGTACCGCGCCTCAAAGACGTGGGCACCACCCTCAAGCTGCTGGAGATGCTGGGTGCCAGCACCAAGGTCAACGGCAACGTGACCGTGCTGACCGGTGCCGTGAACAACCACGTCGCTCCCTACGAGCTGGTGAAGACCATGCGCGCCTCCATCCTGGCGCTGGGTCCGCTGGCGGCCCGCTTCGGGGCGGCCGATGTCTCCCTGCCCGGTGGCTGCGCCATCGGTGCCCGTCCGGTCAATCTGCACGTCCACGGCCTGGAGCTGATGGGCGCCAAGATCGCCATCGAGGATGGTTATATCAAGGCCCGCGTCGATGGTCGCCTCAAGGGTGCCCATATCCTGATGGACATGATCTCCGTCACCGGCACCGAGAACCTGATGATGGCCGCCACCCTGGCAGATGGCCGCACCGTGATCGAGAACGCCGCCCGTGAACCGGAAGTCGTGGATCTGGCCAACTTCCTCAACGCGCTCGGAGCTAACATTCAGGGCGCGGGTACCGACACCCTGACCATCGACGGGGTCGAGCGTCTGCACGGCGGCAGCTACAGCGTGCAGCCCGATCGTATCGAAACCGGTACCTTCCTGGTGGGCGCCGCCGTCACCGGTGGCAAGATCACCTGCCGCAAGACGGATCCTGCCCTGCTGGAAGCCGTCCTGGTCAAACTGGAAGAGGCAGGCGCCCTGATCGAGAAAGGCGAAGACTGGATCAGCCTGGATATGATCGGCCGTACCCTCAAGCCGGTCACCATCAAGACGGCCCCCTACCCGGCCTTCCCGACCGACATGCAGGCCCAGTTCACCGTGCTGAACGCGGTCGCCAAGGGCACCGGCATGGTCACCGAGACCATCTTCGAGAACCGCTTCATGCATGTGCCGGAACTGGTGCGTATGGGCGCCGACATCGAGCTGCAGGGCAATGTCGCCATCTGCCGCGACACCGAGCAGCTCAAGGGTGCCCAGGTGATGGCCACCGATCTGCGCGCCTCCGCCAGCCTGGTACTGGCCGGCTTCGTCGCAGAAGGCACCACCATGGTCGAGCGCATCTATCACATCGACCGTGGCTATGAAGACATCGAGCACAAGCTGCAAGGCCTGAGTGGTCGCATCGAGCGCATCAAGGAGTAAGCTCGACTCCTGGCTCGGAACATAGAAAAGGCCCCCTCACAAGAGGGGGCCTTTTTCATCGCATCGGCTTGGGGCTGAAAGGGAGATCAGTGGCCCGCCAGCTTCATCTGCTCGACCAGCACGGAGCCGGTTCGCAGGCTGGAGCGCTCATCCACGTCGGTCCCCACCGCCACCATGGAGCGGAACATATCGGCCAGATTGCCGGCGATGGTGATCTCTTCTACCGGATAGGCTATCTCACCATTTTCCACCCAGAAACCGGCGGCTCCGCGGGAGTAGTCACCGTTGACGATATTGACGCCCTGCCCCATCAGCTCGGTCACCAGCAGGCCGGTGCCCATCTCCCTGAGCATGCCCTGGAAGTCCTGCCCCGTGTTCGACACCTGCCAGTTGTGGATGCCACCGGCATGGCCCGTGGTGGTCAGCCCCAGCTTGCGGGCCGAGTAGGAGGTGAGCAGCCAGCTCATCAGGCGGCCGTCACGGACGATGTCCATGTCTGTGGTACGCACCCCCTCCCCGTCGAACGGCGTGCTAGCCAAGCCTCCCAGCAGATGCGGGAACTCCTGGATGTTGAGCCACTGTGGCAGCACCTGCTCACCGAGCTTGTCCAGCAGGAAGCTCGACTTGCGATAGAGGTTGCCGCCGCTGATGGCCATCACCAGATGGCCCCAGAGGCCGGCGGCGGTATCGGGGTGGAACAGCACGGGCGCCTGACGGGTGCTGATCTTGCGGGCACCGAGGCGAGAGAGGGTGCGCTCCACCGCCTCGTCGGCGATGCGCTGGGGGCTCCAGAGCCCCTCCAGGGTACGACTGGAGGAGTAGCCGTAGTCCCGCTGCATGTCGCCATCCTGCTCGCCGATCAACACGCAGCTCAGGGAGTTGCGGGACGCCGCATAGCCTTTGACGAAACCGTGGCTGTTGCCATAGACCTTGACCCCCAGATGGCTGGAGAAGCTGCCACCGTCGGAGTGTTTGATGCGGGCATCGCGCCCCAGCGCCAGCCGCTCGCACTCGATGGCCAGCTCTATGCCCTGTTGCGGATCCAGCAAGGTCGGATGGCACAGTTGCAGATCCGGGGCGTCCCAGGCCAGCAGTTCCGCATCGGCGAGGCCGGCACAGTCATCGGGGGAGGTGTGACGGGCAATCTCCATCGCCGCCTCGACGGCGGCACGAATGGCGGCCTTGCCGAGATCCGTGGTGGACGAAGAGCCCTTGCAGCCATCCCGATAGACAGCGATACCGAGCGCTCCATCCTTGTTGAATTCGATGCTTTCCAGCTCGCAGCCCCGGGTATTCACCGACAGACCGGTCTGCTTGCTGATGGATACTTCGGCAAGCCCGGCACCCAGCCCTTTGGCGATCTCCAGTGCCTCGGCCACCACGGCCTCAAGGTGGGCTTGATCCTGGCGAATTTGATCTAGCTGGTCCATAACTCACATCTGTATGAAGAAAGGAAAGGGGCTAAGCATATCAGACCCCTGCGCCCAGCGGGAGAAGCTGGTAACATATCCACCAACGTGAATGACAGGAATCAAGAGACCGATGAGTCAGTATCAAGACGACAACGAACTGGACGATTGGGGTCCCAGCAAGAGCCAGCTCAAGCGCGATGCCGAAGCGTTGCAGAAGATGGGGGAAGAGATCGTCTCCCTGAGCCACAGCGAGCTGGAGAAGCTCCCGCTGGACGAAGAACTGGCAGAAGCCGTCGAACTGGGTCGCAAACTCAAACCCAAGAAGGATGAATCCTTCCGCCGCCACCTGCAGTTCATCGGCCGACTGATGCGCAGCCGGGACATCGAGCCCATCGCCGAGGCGCTCACCATCATCAAGATGCGTCACTCTACCGTGAATGCCCGCCTGCACCGGCTGGAACAGTGGCGCGAGCGGCTGATCAACGAGGGAGACAGTGCCCTCAACGAGCTGATGGCCCAGTTCCACGATCTGGATCGCCAGAAGCTTCGCCAGCTTATCCGCACCGCCAACAAGGAGCGGGAGCTGAACAAGCCGCCGGTGGCCTTCCGCGAGATGTACCAGTACCTGCGCGGCGAGATCGAAGATCAGCTGTGAGTGATGACTCATCTGCGCCGACCCGGAGTCGTCGCCGACTGATAAAAAACGGGGCCAAGCTGGCCCCGTTCTTTATCTTCTGAATGCAGGCATCAGCTGCCAGCCATACACTGGGTATGGGTCCCTGGCTGCAGATAGGGCATCAGCAGCGGTGCCATCCCCTTGAGCACCTGCACCGGCAGCGCCGAGGTGAAGCGGAACTTGTCGGACTGGCTGCCCGGCACGTAGGCCGTCAGGGTGCCGAAGTGATCGCCACCGATGTAGAACACGAAGGTGGCAGTACGGTTACGGGCCAGGGAGCTGGTCACGTTGCCATAGCGGCCCACCGTTTCTATCCGGTTATCCCCGGTTCCCGTCTTGCCCCCCATCGGCAGTATGGTGCCGTCTGGCAGGGCAAAGGCGCCGGCGATGCGTCGTGCCGTGCCCCCTTCAACGACTTTCGACAGGGCATTGCGCAGGGCATTCGCCACCTCGGGCGCCATCACCCGGGTACCCTGCACGTTGGCCGGTTCGAACACGGTGGCAAAGGGGGTATCCTTGGCAAACGACAGGTACTCGATGCGTTGGGTCGGTGCCCTCAGCCCGCCATTCTGGATGATCCCCATAAGCTCGGCCAGGGCCGCCGGTCGGTCACCCGAGCTGCCGAGGGCAGTCGCCAGCGACGGCACCAGATGATCGAACGGATAACCCAGCCTGGCCCAGCGTTGATGAATGTCGAGGAAAGCCTCGACCTCCAGCATGGTACGGATCCGGGTATCCCGGGCGCTGCGATGGCGGGTCTTGAACAGCCAGCTGTAGACCTCCTGGCGTTCGTCGCGACTGGCCGCCACCGCGTCGGCAAAGGTCGCCTTGTCGAACTCCTTGAGGTAGGAGAGCAGCCACAGTTCCAGCGGGTGTACCCGCGCGATATAGCCCTGATCCGGCAGTGAATACTTACCTGGCCCATAGCTGGTATAGAGCTGTTCTATCCGTTTGTCCGTCAATTTCTCCCGCGGCAGTCGCTTGGCAAGGAAGGCCGCAAAGTCTGTCTGGGAGGCTTCCGGCATTAGATAGCGATGGACGGCTGCGAGACGCACCGCGCTGGGCTTCAGACCATCCAGGAAGGTATCGAGCCGCTCATCGGGAGTCTTGCCCTGATACTTGCGCCAGAAGCGCAGCAGATAGGTCTGCCCTTCCTTGTCGGCGAACCGTGCAAGGTATTCGGTACGACGCGGATCCTTGTCATCCTTGAGCAACTGGGCGCGATTGCCTTCCTTGTAGAGGCTGTAGCGCACTATGTCTCGCATCAACCGCACGAAGGGCAGGTTGATGGACTCGCGCAGCGCATCCCGGATGGGGGGAATCCGGCCGTTGTCCTCCTTGCGGAAGTTGTTGAAGGTGTGCATGCCACCGCCGGTGAAGAAGCCTTCATAGGGGCTGGCGGAGTATTTGCGATCCAGCGCCGCCTCCAGCATGACAGGCAGACTCTTGTCCTTGGCGGTCATCAGATAGCCGATGGCCCAGCGGCTGATGTTGTCCTGATTGGAGACTTCTATCTTGCGCAGGTTCTCCGCCGGCATCTCCCCATAGCCGTCGTGCAGCTCGGTGACGATTTCCAGATAGGTGGTCAGCACCCGCAGCTTGGCGGTGGAGCCCAGTTCCAGCTTGCTGCCTTCGTTGATGTCGAACGGCTGATCCGTGTTGTCGGTCTGCACCCGCACCTTGACCCCTTCCGGCGTTTTTTCAAACAGGGTGAAGCTGTACTTCACGTCCCCCGTCTTCTCCGGCGAGAGCAAACGCTCACCAAACAGACCGACCTGAGACGCGAAAGTGGGATCGGCCAGCTGTTGCAGGTAGCGGGAGATCTCGTTTTGCAGCGGCATGTTGAGAGTGGTATCTGCGGTCAGATCCATGCGATCCAGATCGTAGAGCTGTACCCCGAGTTGACGGCTGAGACGGGTACGCGCTACCTGCAGCCCCTTGTTGTTGTTGACCCGCGTGATCGCCGGTGCCAGCAGGAAGTCCCGGAATCCCAGCTTGGCCTTGAGTGCCGATTCCATCAGCGCAGGCGTAATCATCCCCTCCTGCACAAACAGACGCAGGTAGCTATCCGTCAGGGTCGACAGCGCCTCTCGTCCTTGTGCCAGATAGTAAGAAGGGCGGCGGTGAGCAATCATCAGTGAGACGACCTGGCGCAGTGCCAACCCCTGTTCGGTCAGGGTGGCATCCTGATTGCGCTCAGGATCCAGCAGTCTATTGACTTCATCTACATTGGCGCCAAACCAGACCCAGAGCCCGTCCCCCAGACCATGAACCTCGCCGTAGCCCGGCGCAGCGGACAGCGGTACCGAGTTGAGATAAGCCCAGGCGACCAGCTTGCGTGCCTCCAGGGTCTCCGGGCCCAGCCGGTAGGCACGGACGCTCGCAGAGACCATCTGGCGGATCTTCTCGGTCGGGGAAAGGGTCAGCCCATCCGGGGAGTGGCGATACTTCTCGACCTGGGTCGCCAGCGTACTGCCACCGGCTGATTGATCCTGCATGTCCAGCGCCTTGCCGACTTGTGACAGGGCGGCCTTGCCGAAGCGGGGCCAGTCTACCGCCGGGTTGGCCAGCGGCTGCTCATTGCTCAGCAGATCCCGGTTCTCGATGAACAGCAGCGACTGGATCACCAGCGGCGGGATCGAGTTGAAGTCCGGGTAGTAGTGGGTCGGGTACTTGTACTGATAGAAAGGCTCGGCACGACAGTCGTGCAGCGTCAATCCGGCCTGCACCTTCTCGGTATAGGGGACGAAGAAGCCATGGCTGGCATAGTTGTTGAGCTCATCGGAGAAACGGACCTGCTCAGATACCTGATAGCCACGCTGGATGAGCCGCTCCTGGATCATCGGCATCAACACATAGCCGAGCCGCTTGTCGAAGGGGCCGTCATCCGGGAAGATAATCTGCTTGCTGGGACCGGCTTCAAGCTGATAGGTCAGCTTGGCGGCGTAATGAGAGATCTCCTGCGATTGCAGGCGAGAAGTCTTCATCTCATAGCCTACCAAGGCGATGACGACCGCCAGGCACAGCAAGAAGATGAAGCAGAACAGCCAACGCCACCAGGAACGGCGTTTACGCTTTTGTTGCCCGTCCGCATGCGGTACGGATGAATCCCGAGATGCCACTGTCTTCAAATCCGTCTGTTTTGATGCGCCCATATCAGCCCCACCATGGTTGCGCAATTTATTGTATTTCATTCAAGCTTAGTCGTTTCAAGTCAAGGGCTTGAAAACTATTGACCGCTTTGAAGAGATGTTAACAGGGCGATTATGAAAATGGGAGTCGATTGTTTCGGTATGCAGAGAGATCCGAGCTGATGCCCAGATGCAAAACACCGGCTACAAGCCGGTGTTTCGAGAAGGTAAAAACTCTTACTTGCTGGAGCTCATGCCCTTGAGTCTGGTGCTCAGCTCTTTGCGCTCCTTGGAGAGCTCGGCATTCTTGATGATGTGATCATCAACCCGCTCTTCATAATCGGCACGCATGTTGGCGATGATGGCTTGGACATCATCGATGCTCATCCCCGGTTTGATATAGTCACTCAGGTTGTCGAGCAGCAGTACACGTTTCTGGTTGTCACGGATCTTCTTCTCGTTGTCGACGATCTCGCGCTTGAGCTTGTTCTGGCGACGGGACATACGCACATATTCCAACACATCGTTGAAGCTAGACTTGTTTACTTGTTCCATATCGATACCACTGACTGAAGGTGAATGAAAACGGGTCGGGTCGAACTGCACCAGAAGGAAGATGAAAGCATGGTACGGACAGCCCTGAATGCCCCTTACTCTACCGAGTTATGGTGCAGATACAACCCCATCCAGTCCCGCTCGGTACGGTTGTGAGAAAGAAATCAGCAATCCAGCCAGACAGGAGCGGTGAGCAGAAGTGAGAGGGACAGGCATAAATTTCAGTCAATAAAAAAGCCCGCTCAGATGAGCGGGCTTCTTCAAATTAGGTGCCTGGCAGTGTCCTACTCTCGCATGGCGAATGCCACACTACCATCGGCGCTACCGCGTTTCACTTCTGAGTTCGGCATGGGATCAGGTGGTTCCACGGCGCTATGGCCGCCAGGCAAATTCTTAATCTAGAAAGCTGACGTGAATAACGATGTCGCTCTTGGCTCGTCGCTATCACTGAATTTGAGTAGTTCATGCACTTGCTACAAGGCCCAGAACACTTCTTGGGTGTTGTATGGTTAAGCCTCACGGGTAATTAGTATGGGTTAGCTCAACACGTCGCCGCGCTTACACACCCCACCTATCAACGTTGTGGTCTCCAACGGCCCTTTAGGACCCTCAAGGGGTCAGGGATGACTCATCTCAGGGCTCGCTTCCCGCTTAGATGCTTTCAGCGGTTATCGATTCCGAACTTAGCTACCGGGCAGTGCCACTGGCGTGACAACCCGAACACCAGAGGTTCGTTCACTCCGGTCCTCTCGTACTAGGAGCAACTCCCTTCAATCATCCAACGCCCACGGCAGATAGGGACCGAACTGTCTCACGACGTTCTGAACCCAGCTCGCGTACCACTTTAAATGGCGAACAGCCATACCCTTGGGACCGACTTCAGCCCCAGGATGTGATGAGCCGACATCGAGGTGCCAAACACCGCCGTCGATATGAACTCTTGGGCGGTATCAGCCTGTTATCCCCGGAGTACCTTTTATCCGTTGAGCGATGGCCCTTCCATTCAGAACCACCGGATCACTATGACCTACTTTCGTACCTGCTCGACCTGTCCGTCTCGCAGTTAAGCTGGCTTATGCCATTGCACTAACCTCCTGATGTCCGACCAGGATTAGCCAACCTTCGTGCTCCTCCGTTACTCTTTGGGAGGAGACCGCCCCAGTCAAACTACCCACCAGGCACTGTCCGCGAGCCCGATTCAGGGCCCTGCGTTAGAACATCAAACATACAAGGGTGGTATTTCAAGGACGGCTCCACGACAACTGGCGTCATCGCTTCAAAGCCTCCCACCTATCCTACACATGTAGGTTCAATGTTCAGTGCCAAGCTGTAGTAAAGGTTCACGGGGTCTTTCCGTCTAGCCGCGGGTACACCGCATCTTCACGGCGAATTCGATTTCACTGAGTCTCGGGTGGAGACAGCATGGCCATGGTTACACCATTCGTGCAGGTCGGAACTTACCCGACAAGGAATTTCGCTACCTTAGGACCGTTATAGTTACGGCCGCCGTTTACCGGGGCTTCGATCAAGAGCTTCGCTTGCGCTAACCCCATCAATTAACCTTCCGGCACCGGGCAGGTGTCACACCCTATACGTCCACTTTCGTGTTTGCAGAGTGCTGTGTTTTTGATAAACAGTCCCAGCCATCTGGTCACTGCGACTCCCGACAGCTCCATCCGCAAGGGACTTCACCATCAAGAGCGAACCTTCTCCCGAAGTTACGGTTCTATTTTGCCTAGTTCCTTCACCCGAGTTCTCTCAAGCGCCTTGGTATTCTCTACCCGACCACCTGTGTCGGTTTGGGGTACGATGACTTGTAATCTGAAGCTTAGAGGCTTTTCCTGGAAGCAGGGCATCAATGGCTTCCGCACCGTAGTGCGTTCGTCTCGTGTCTCAGTGTTGTGTCTCCGGATTTGCCTAGAAACACCACCTACGCACTTTCACCAGGACAACCGTCGCCTGGCCCACCTAGCCTTCTCCGTCCCCCCATCGCAATTACAAGTCGTGCAGGAATATTAACCTGCTTCCCATCGATTACGCCTTTCGGCCTCACCTTAGGGGTCGACTCACCCTGCCCCGATTAACGTTGGACAGGAACCCTTGGTCTTCCGGCGAGGAGGCTTTTCACCCCCTTTATCGTTACTTACGTCAGCATTCGCACTTCTGATATCTCCAGCATACCTCTCGATACACCTTCGCAGACTTACAGAACGCTCCCCTACCACTCACGCTTAGCGTGAATCCGCGGCTTCGGTGCCTGGTTTGAGCCCCGTTACATCTTCCGCGCAGGCCGACTCGACTAGTGAGCTATTACGCTTTCTTTAAATGATGGCTGCTTCTAAGCCAACATCCTAGCTGTCTGAGCCTTCCCACATCGTTTCCCACTTAACCAGAACTTTGGGACCTTAGCCGGCGGTCTGGGTTGTTTCCCTCTTCACGACGGACGTTAGCACCCGCCGTGTGTCTCCCGGATATTACTTACTGGTATTCGGAGTTTGCATGGGGTTGGTAAGTCGGGATGACCCCCTAGCCCAAACAGTGCTCTACCCCCAGTAGTATTCGTCCGAGGCGCTACCTAAATAGCTTTCGGGGAGAACCAGCTATCTCCGAGTTTGATTGGCCTTTCACCCCCAGCCACAGGTCATCCCCTAACTTTGCAACGTTAGTGGGTTCGGTCCTCCAGTTGATGTTACTCAACCTTCAACCTGCCCATGGCTAGATCACCCGGTTTCGGGTCTACACCTTGCAACTAGACGCCCAGTTAAGACTCGGTTTCCCTACGGCTCCCCTATACGGTTAACCTCGCTACAAAATGTAAGTCGCTGACCCATTATACAAAAGGTACGCAGTCACCCCGAAGGGCTCCCACTGCTTGTACGTACACGGTTTCAGGTTCTATTTCACTCCCCTCACAGGGGTTCTTTTCGCCTTTCCCTCACGGTACTGGTTCACTATCGGTCAGTCAGGAGTATTTAGCCTTGGAGGATGGTCCCCCCATGTTCAGACAGGATGTCACGTGTCCCGCCCTACTCGATTTCACATCAAGGTTGTTTTCGTGTACGGGGCTATCACCCTGTATCGCCGGCCTTTCCAGGACCGTTCCACTAACTTCCAAGATGCTTAAGGGCTAATCCCCGTTCGCTCGCCGCTACTGAGGGAATCTCGGTTGATTTCTTTTCCTCGGGGTACTTAGATGTTTCAGTTCTCCCGGTTCGCCTCCGTTAGCTATGTATTCACTAACGGATACCCAGCTTATGCTGGGTGGGTTTCCCCATTCGGAAATCTGTGAGTAATAGCGTCTCTTACCGACTTCTCACAGCTTATCGCAGGTTAGTACGTCCTTCATCGCCTCTGACTGCCAAGGCATCCACCATGTACGCTTAGTCACTTAACCATACAACCCCAAGAAGTGTCG